>JAHFUJ010000280.1:2025-6137 GCA_023265105.1 Acidobacteriota bacterium | reverse complement strand
GGGCCGAAGATCGTGCACCTGACGTTCAAGATCGGCGAGGGCCCGAAGGTCAAGATCAGGAAGCTCACCTTCGTCGGGAACAAGGCGATCAGCTCCAGGGCGCTCAAGCGCCAGATGAAGGGGAACAAGCAACAGTGGTTCCTGTCGTTCCTCGGCGGCCGCGGCACGTATCAGGAGACCAAGTTCGACGAGGACGCCGAAAAGGTCGCCGCGTACTACCGCGACCGCGGGTATATCAGGGGAAACGTCGGCGTGCCGGAGATCAAGGTGCTCGGCGATGCGTCGGACAAGAAGACGCGCTGGATCGAGCTTCGGGTTCCGGTCACCGAGGGCAATCGGTACAAAGTCGGCGACTTTGCCTTCGCCGGCAACACCGTCGTGAAGACGGACCTGCTGCGGCCGATGTTCACGCTGAAAGCCGGCGAGTACTACAGCGAGAAAGTGATTCGCAAGGGCCTCGACAAGTCGCGCGAAGCGTATGGGAGCGGCGGATACTTCGAATTCACCGGCTATCCCGATCTCAAGCCGCGCGACGATCCGAACCCCGCCGAGCCCCAGACGCCGGCCGCGCTGGCGGCCGTGCCGGCCAAGCCCCAGGCGCAGGGCCCTCCCATCGTCGACGTCACGATGCGGATGCAGGAGGGGCCGCAGTACTTCGTCAACCGCATCACGTTCACCGGCAACACGACGACGCACGACAACGTGATCCGGCGAGAGTTTCAACTGGCCGAGAACGGTGTCTTCAACACCGAGGCGCTGAAGTACAGCGTCAAGCGGCTGAACCAGCTCGGCTACTTCAAGCCGCTCGAAACCGGGAAGGACGTCAACGTCGACAAGACGCCGAACGCGACCAACAAGGTCGACGTCAGGGTGAAGCTCGAGGAGCAAAACCGCAACCAGCTCAGCTTTGGCGCCGGCGTCTCGCAGTTCGAAGGCGTGTTCGGGCAGCTCTCGTTCCAGACGACGAACTTCATGGGACGCGGTGAGACCTTTGGCGTGTCGATGCAGACAGGGTCGCGCGCCCAGAACTACTCGCTGTCCTTCACCGAGCCGTTCCTCTTCGACCGCAACATCACCGGCGGGTTCAATCTCGCCAAGACCGAGATTCGCTACATCGGACAGTTCACGCAGAAGTCGATCGGGGGGGCGCTGACGTTCGGGTTCCCGGTCGCCCCGTTCACCCACATGTTCGCCAACTACAGCTACCAGCGGGTGCGGGTCACCGAGATCAGCACGACCTACACGGACCCGTCGGTGCTGGCGCGCAACCCCTTCCTGGCCGATTCGCTGCTCATCGGCCAGGGCGGCGATCGGGTCATCAGCAAAGTGGTGCCAAGCATCGTCCACAACTCGGTGGACAACCCGATTTTCCCGACGACCGGCCGCCGCTACACCGGGTCGATCGATCTCGCGGGGTTCGGCGGCAACACCAACTTCTACAAGCCGACGGTCGAAGGCGTGTGGTACTTCAAGCAGAACACCCGCCTCACGCTCGGTCTCCGCGCGCAGTACGAGTACATCCACTCCTTCTCCGGGTCCAAGGAGCTGCCGATTTTCGAGAAGCTGTTCCTCGGCGGCGAGTACAGCGTGCGCGGCTTCGACATCCGGACGATCGGTCCGAAGGATCCGTCGACCGGTTTGGTCCTCGGCGGCAACAAGAGCGTGCTGTTCAACGTCGAGGAGTTGATCGGGATCGCCGGCCCGGTGCGCCTCGTGCTCTTTTACGATGCGGGCCAGGTGCAGCCCGGACCGGGCCCGAGGCCGCAGCCCGCCTTCATCCCACTGGGCTCGTTGGTGGACACGTCGATCCTTCCGGGGAAGAATTTTGCGTGGCAGGACTTCAAGACCTCGACCGGCGTTGAGGTTCGGTTCTTCATGCCGGTGCTGAACGTGCCGTTCCGGCTGATCTTCGCCTACAATCCGCAACGCGAGGGTGTGCTCGACAACCAACTGCAGCCGCAGAAGCCGTCCCAGTTCCGGTTCGCCGTGGGTTCGACGTTCTAACGGGCCACCGAGACACGGAGACCACAGAGGACTTATAATCTACTTTTCTCAGTGTCCTCTGTGCCTTTTATGGCCAAGACACCCAGAAAGGATTCAGCGTAATGAGAGGCTTTGCCATCACCGCGTCGCTCGCGCTCGTGCTGAGCGGGGCTCCCACGTTCGCTCAAGCGCCCGCCCCGCCGAGACCGGCGCAACCGGCGGCGCCGCGGCCCGCAGCGTCGCCGCCCGCGCAGACGGCCCCGGCTCCCGAGCTGCCGCCGCCGCCGCCCTTCCCGCAGGGCGCGAAGATCGCCTTCGTGAACCTGCAGCAGATTGCGGGCCTGACCTCGGAAGGCAAGGCGGCAGCCGCCAGGGTGGACGCCCTCATTCAGAAAAAACAAAACGAAGGGGCCGACAAGGCCAAGGCGCTCGCGGCGAATCAGGCGAAGCTGCAGCAGAGCGGCGCGTTGCTGAGCGACGCCGCGCGCGCGCAGCTCGAGAAGGACATCGACAAGCAGACGGTCGACGGGCAGCGCTTCCAGCAGGACGCGCAGGCCGAGATCAACGAGTTGCAACAGGAGCTGCAGAACGACTTTCAGAGGAAGCTGTTCCCCATCCTCCAGCAGCTCGCACAGGAGAAAGGGCTCCAGATCCTCTTCAGCGCGGCCGATGCGGGGGTCGTCTGGGCCGAGGCCGGCCTCGACCTCACGATCGACGCAGTGAAGAAGATGGACGCCGGGACGGCCAAGCCGGCGTCGGCGCCCAAACCGTAGCTGCGGTACACGTGCGCTGACTCGGGATTCGGCATTCGGGATTCGGGATTTGCGAATCCCTCATCCCCAATCCCAAATCCCGATTCCGTGACCATCAACATCCCCATCCTGCTGGACCGGTTGTGCTACCGGTATCCGTCGATGCTCGTGGACGCCATCACCGAGCACGACGCCGGCCGCCGCCTCGTCGCCGTCAAGAACGTCACCGTCAACGAAGAGTTCTTCCAAGGCCACTTCCCGGGCGCGCCGCTGATGCCGGGCGTGCTGATGCTGGAGTCGCTGTCGCAGGTGGCCGCGCTGCTGCTGCTCCAGCGCGAGGACGCGGCGCCCAACGCGCGTGTGTACCTGCGCGGCGTCAACGACGCCAAATTCCGGCGGCAGGTCGTGCCCGGCGATCGGCTGCGGCTCGAGATTTCGCTCGGCAAGCGTCGCGCCTCGCTCGCCCGCGCGCAGGCCGCGGCGTACGTCGGCGACCAGGTGGTGGCCGAAGCCGAGCTGCTGCTCGCCCTGGTGCCCGACCGGACCGAGATCGATCCGACGGCCCTGGTCCATGCGCGCGCCGAGATCGGCGAAGGCACGACCATCGGTCCGCACGCCACCGTCGGACCGCACGTCCGCCTCGGCGCCAACTGCACGATCGGCGCGTCGGCGATCGTCGAGGGGTGGACCGAGATTGGCGACGACACCAACATCTTTCCGTTCGCGTCGATCGGGCTCATCCCGCAGGATCTCAAGTTCCGCGGCGAGCAGTCGCAGTTGATCATCGGGCGGCGGAACATCTTCCGCGAGTTCGTCACGATCCACCGCGGGACGCGCGGCGGAGGCGGCGTGACGAGCATCGGCGATCGCAACGTGTTCATGGCCTACGTGCACGTCGCGCACGATTGCCACGTCGGGAACGACACGATTTTCGGCAACCTGGCGACGCTCGGCGGGCACGTCACGGTGGAAGACTGCGCGAACATCAGCGCCGGCTCCGCCGTCCACCAGTTCTGCCGCGTGGGGCGGCACGCGTTCGTCGGCGGCTACTCGGTCGTCACGAAGGACGCGCTGCCGTTCGCCAAGACGGTCGGCAACCGCGCGCGCATTTACGGGCTGAACACGATCGGCCTGATGCGGCGCGGCTTTTCGCCCGACGTCATCAGCAAGCTCAAGCGGTCGTTCCGCTATCTGCTGCAGTCGAAGCTGAACACGACGAGCGCGCTGCAGCAGATCGAACGGGATCGGTCGCTCGCGTGCGCCGAAGTGCAGTACCTCCTCGACTTCATCCGCACGTCGCAGCGCGGCGTGATCCTGCGGCGGGCCACCAGGCGGGCCGAAGAAGTGCTGGCTGACGAATAGCCAGGTGACGGCACC
>JAHFUJ010000280.1:0-1925 GCA_023265105.1 Acidobacteriota bacterium | reverse complement strand
GTGCGCCGAAGTGCAGTACCTCCTCGACTTCATCCGCACGTCGCAGCGCGGCGTGATCCTGCGGCGGGCCACCAGGCGGGCCGAAGAAGTGCTGGCTGACGAATAGCCAGGTGACGGCACCAGTCCATCACGAAGGCGCGAAGATCCACGAAGGTCACGAAGAACGATTTTGTCCTAAGATTACTTCGTGTGTCTTCGTGATCTTCGTGGCTTCGTGATGAGTCGTCGATGCGAGTAGGCCTGATTGCCGGTAACGGCCGGTTTCCGTTTCTCGTGTTGGACGCGGCGCGCGGCGCCGGCCACGACGTCACCGTCATCGCCATCAAGGAAGAAGCGTTTCCCGACCTGGCCGAGGCGGCCGCCGGGCCGCCGGCGGCCACGTTGCACTGGGTGTCGCTCGGACAGCTCGGCAAGTGCATCAGCCTGCTGAAGGAGGCCGGCGTCACTCGGGCCGTCATGGCCGGCCAGGTGAAGCACACGAAACTCTTCGCCGACATCGTGCCCGATCTGACGTTGGTGGGCGTGTTGACGCGGTTGAAAGAGCGTAATACCGACGCGCTCATCTCAGGAATCGCCGATGTGCTCCGCGATCGCGGCATCGAGCTGGTCGACTCGACGACGTTTCTCGCGCCACTCCTGGCGCGGGACGGCGTCCTCACGCGGCGGGCGCCGACCGAGGCGGAGCGGGCCGACCTCGAGTTCGGGTATCGCGTCGCCGACCAGGTCGCGGGGATGGACATCGGCCAGACCATTGCCGTGAAGTCCGCGGCCGTCGTGGCCGTCGAGGCGATGGAAGGGACCGACGCCGTGATCGCGCGCGCCGGGCAGCTGGCGGGCGCCGGCGTTCGCATCATCAAGGTGGCGAAGCCGAATCAGGACATGCGGTTCGACGTGCCGGTGATCGGTGTCCCGACGATCGAGGCGATGAAGGCCGTCGGTGCGGACGTGCTGTCGGTCGATGCGGGGAAGACGCTGATGATCGACGGTGACGCCATCATCAAGGCCGCCGACGAGGCACACATCGCGATCGTCGGCCGACGCGAGCGCCGGGGGTAGGGCCGACGCCGGTTTATCACGAAGTCACGAAGCCACGAAGAACGTCTTGTACTAAGATGCTTCGTGCGCCTTCGTGTTCTTCGGACCTTCGTGATGAGCGAGCGTGACTAATCAGCCATGTCGCTTCGGATAGCAGTCGTCGGCGTCGGACATCTCGGCCGCCATCATGCGCGGATCCTTTCCACGCTGCCCGGCGCCACGCTCGTCGCCGTCGTCGACACGAACCGCGCGCGCGCCGAGGAGATTGCGGCCGCCAATGGCACGCGACCCCTGGTCGATTACCGCGACCTGCTGGGTCAGGTCGAGGCGGTGACGCTGGCGGTCCCCACCGAGTTGCACCGCGAGATCGCGCTGCCGTTTCTCTCCTCGGGCGTGCCCGTGCTCGTCGAGAAGCCGATGGCCCGCTCCCTCGGAGAGGCCGACGACATGATCGCCGCGGCGGCCCGCGCGAAGGTGGCGCTCGCGGTGGGACACACCGAGCGCTTCAATCCGGCTGTCTCGGCCGCGCGCCCGCTCGTGACCGATCCACGCTTCATCGAGGTCCACCGCCTCGGCACGTTTCCCGAGCGCAGCCTCGACATCGACGTCGTCTTCGACTTGATGATTCACGATCTCGACGTCGTGCTGTCGCTCGTCGGCTCTCAGATCGACTCGATCGAAGCGGTGGGCGTGCCGGTGCTGACCGGCCGCGTCGACATCGCGAACGCGCGCGTCCGGTTCGCCAACGGCTGCGTCGCGAACCTCACGGCGAGCCGTATCAGCCGCGACCGCGTGCGGAAGATCCGGTTCTTCCAACCGGCGGCATACCTGTCGATCGACTATGCGGCGCAGAAGGTGGAAGTCTGGCGGCTCGTCAAGGGCAGCGGCGG
>JAHFUJ010000279.1 GCA_023265105.1 Acidobacteriota bacterium | reverse complement strand
TCAGCTGTCAGCTTTCAGCCAGTGCGTGCTGCCGAGAGCTGAAGGCTGAGCGCGTGTGAAGAAATCACGCTAAACGCAGAGGCCGCAGAGACCGCAGAGAAAAATCCTAAGTAAGTACTCAATCTCGAGCCAATGATGTTCCGCAAGAGATGGAAGAGCCGCTTGGTGCTGTTCCTGGCCGTCGTCGGTCCAGGGTTCATCACCGCCAACGTCGACAACGACGCCGGCGGCATCTACACCTATTCCCTGGCCGGCGCGCAGTTCGGCTATTCGCTGCTGTGGACGATGATCCCAATCACGATCGCGCTGGTGGTCGTGCAGGAAATGGCGTCGCGGCTGGGGGCGGTCACCGGCAAGGGGTTGAGCGACCTTATCCGCGAGGAGTTCGGCTTCCGCGCCACCTTTCTCTTGATGCTCGCGCTCGTCGTGACCAACTTCGGCAACATCGTGGCGGAGTTTGCCGGCGTGGCCAGCAGCCTGGAGCTGTTCGGCGTCTCGCGGTACATCGTCGTGCCGCTCGCGGCGATGGTCGTCTGGCTGCTGGTGGTGCAGGGCACGTACCGCAGCGTCGAAAAAATCTTCCTGCTCGCCTCCGCGTTTTACGTGTCGTACATCATCGCGGGCCTGCTCGCGCATCCTGACTGGAAGGCGGCGGCGGTCGCCACGGTCAGCCGCCCGTCGGAGATTGGCATCCGCAACTACGGCTACCTGTTCATGGTCATCGGGCTGGTAGGAACAACGATCGCGCCGTGGATGCAGTTCTACTTGCAGGCGTCGGTCGTCGAGAAGGGCGTGACGGCGCGCCAGTATCGCGCGTCGCGCTGGGACGTGATTCTGGGCTGTCTCTTCACCGACATCGTGGCCTGGTTCATCATTGTCGCCTGCGCGGCGACGCTCTACGCGAAGGGCCATCCCGAGATCAAAGACGCGGCCGACGCGGCGCAGGCGCTCCGGCCGCTCGCGGGCGAATACGCGTACCTGTTGTTTGCGGCGGGCCTCTTCAACGCGTCGCTTTTCGCCGCGTCGATCCTGCCGATTTCGACGTCCTACGCGGTCTGCGAGGGCCTCGGCTTCGAGTCCGGGCTGGACAAGAAGTTCCATGAAGCGCCGGTGTTCTACTGGTTGTACACGGCGCTCATCGTGGCGGGCGCGGGCGTGCTGCTCGCCCCAAACTTCCCGCTCGTCCATGTCATGGTGCTGTCGCAGGTCGTCAACGGCATCGTTCTGCCGTTCGTCCTGATCTTCATGCTGCTCCTCGTCAACGATCGCGAGCTGATGGGCGAGCATGTTAACTCGCGGGGCTACAACATCGTCGCGTGGATGACCGTTGTTGTGATGCTGGCGTTGACGGTGGGGATGATACTGACCCAGTGATGAAGCTCTTCGGTGAACTTTCTCATGGCACGCCCTTCGTATATCATCGCCGCATGAATGGCCGCCGGCGTGACTGCGCCGACGCGTGCGGTGTCGATCGCGCCGGCGCGTGGCTGGCGAGGTCTGGTCTTGCCGTGTCGGTTCTTACCGTTTGGTGCACGATGCCGGCCAGCGTCGCCTCGGCACAGGATCGGCCCTTTCTCTTTTCCATCACCACCGCCTCGGACACCGCAAAGCCGGCGATGCGGGTCGATTATGACCTTGGTGCCGGCGAGCGAGCGTTCCAGGGCCGTGCGAGCAATCAGCCCGAGCAGCGGATCGGCGTGCAAGCCTCACGCGGCCGGTTGACGTTCATCGGCCGTGTGGGCATGGTCGACAGCGGCAGCTCCTACCAGAGCTCGCAGGGCGGTGAAGTGCTGTTCTCGTTGGCCAACTCGCCGAACGGTCCGCTGGCGTTCGCGGCGGGCGGGGGCGTGCAGCACGAATCGGACGGCATCGATGTGTTGCTCGCCCGCGTCACCGCCGGACGGGAGCGCGAGAGCTGGCGGCTGCACGGCAACCTGGTGTTGCAGAAGCCGCTGTCGTCGGCGCGCGACCGCGCGGACCTCGTCACCACCGTTGGGTGGGCGCGCAAACTGAACCGCACCCTCGCGATTGGTGTCGAAGGAGTTGGTGAGGATCTCGAAGCGTTCTGGGACCCGGCGGAAGCGGAAGGCGGCGCGCGTATTCTCGTTGGGCCCTCGCTGCATGTGACGCCCGCGGGCCGCAAGTGGCAGTTGACCGGAACAGGTGGGCCGACGCTCCACTCGTCAGGCACGGGGCGCCGCAGCGATGCGCTCCGGGATCTTCCGCCAGCCAGTGGCCGCGTCGGTTACGTGGTCAGGGCAAGTCTGACCTACAAGGTGTTTTGACGCGTGCTGACCGTCATTCCGCTCGCCCCCGCAAGGAGTAGCGAGCTGCGCCAGCCGAAGCCCGAGTGGCTGAAAGTGCGCGCGCCAGGGTCGCCGAGCTACCTGCGGCTCAAAGACCTGATGCGCGGGCTGCACTTGCACACGGTGTGCGAGGAAGCTCACTGCCCGAACATCGGCGAATGCTGGAACCACGGGACCGCGACGTTCATGATCCTCGGCGACGTGTGTACGCGGGCGTGCGCCTACTGCGCCGTGGCGCATGGCCGCCCGGCGCCGACCGATCCGGCGGAGCCCGAGCGCGTCGCGAGTGCCGTCCGCACGCTCGGTCTCACCCACGTCGTCGTCACGTCGGTCGACCGCGACGACCTGAAGGACGGCGGCGCGGCGATGTTCGCCGACACGATCCAGCGGATGCGCGCCCGTGCGCCGGCGTGCCGCATCGAAGTGCTGATTCCAGATTTTCAGGGGAACCAAGAGGCGCTGCGGACGGTGCTCGACGCGCGGCCCGACGTGCTGAATCACAACACGGAAACCGTGGCACGGCTTTATCGCATGGCGCGGTCGGGCGGCCGCTACACGCGGACGCTCGAACTGCTCGACCGCTCGCGCCGCTACGCCCCGGACATCCCGACGAAGACCGGGTTGATGGTTGGCCTCGGCGAAGAGCGCCACGAGCTCGTCGCCACGTTCAAGGATCTGTGTGGGGTCGGCTGTCAGATCCTCACCATCGGTCAGTACCTGCGACCGTCAGTCGAACACGCGCCGATGGTCCGCTATTACCATCCCGATGAATTCCGCGATCTGAAACACATCGCGCTCGATCTGGGGTTCGTCCACGTCGAGTCGGGGCCGCTCGTCCGCAGCTCGTACCACGCCCACGAAACAATGGACGCGTACAGCTTACAAGCGCCTGCATATCACGAAGCCACGAAGAACGCGAAGGCACACGAAGAGCCTTGCGGTTTTCCTACGCGGTGTTCGTGAGCTTCGTGCCTTCGTGATGAACCGGCGTTGACTATCGGCCGAAAGGTCGACTGAAAGGAAACCATGCGCCGCCAGATTATGGCGTTTGTCTTCGTCTCGCTGCCGCTCGCCGCCGCCCTCGCGACGGCGCAGTCGGTCGTTCCGCGACGCGCGGCCGCGGCTCCGTCCGCGTTCGGGGTGGAGCTCGATGCGATGGATCGTGCGGTCGATCCCTGCACGAATTTCTATGCGTTCGCCTGCGGCGGCTGGCTCGCGACCAACCCGCTGCCGGCCGATCGCCAGACGTGGGGACGCTTCCAGCAAGTGCAGGATCGGAACTTCGACGTGCTCCGGCGCATTCTCGAGACACCGGGCGGCGACGCCGACCGCCGCAAGGCGAGCGACTACTACGCCGCGTGCATGGACGAGCCCGCCATCGACGCGAAAGGGATGGCGCCGCTTTTGCCTGAGCTCGCGCGGATCGACAGGTTGCAGAGCCGCGACGAGGTGCCGGCCCTCGTCGCCCACCTGCAGACCATCGGCGCCAACGTGTTGTTCCGGTTCCGCGCCGACACCGACCGCAGGAGCTCCACGACTCAGATTGCGGACGTGGACCAGGCCGGCCTCGGCTTGCCCGATCGTGATTACTACCTGAAGACCGATCCGCGTTCGGTGGAGTTGCGAAACAAGTACGTCGCGCACGTGCAACAGATGCTCGGCCTGCTCGGCGCAGAACCCGGCCGTGCGGCCGCGGGAGCCGCCGCGGTGACCGCCTTGGAGACGACCCTCGCCGAAGCCTCGCTCGACCGCGTCAAGCGGCGCGATCCGGGGACGACCGATCATCAGATGCGTCTTCCGGACCTGCAAACGCTCACGCCGGGTTTCGACTGGAGGCGCTACGCGGCGGCCGCGGCGGCGCCTCCCTTCGTGAAAGTCAACGTCGATGTCCCCGACTTCATGAAGACGCTGGACCGGACCCTCGGTTCCCGATCCCTCGACGACCTGAAGCTGTACTTCCGTTGGCAGCTCGTGCACGCGTCGGCGTCGATGCTCCCGAAGGCGTTCGAGGAGGCCGATTTCGAGTTCTTCAGCCGGACGCTCGGGGGCCAGCAGCAGCCGCAGCCGCGGTGGCGCCGCTGCGTCGCGCAGACCGACGCGCGGATGGGTGAAACGCTCGGTCAGGCGTTCATCGACGAAGCGTTCGGCGGGCAGGCCAAGCCCGACATGTTGAAGATGGTCCGCGCCATCAAGGCTGTGATGAAGCAGGACATCGAGACGGCACCGTGGATGAGCGAGGACACGAAGAAGGCGGCCGAGCTGAAATTGAACGCCGTCGTCGATCGCATCGGCTATCCGGAGAAGTGGCGCGACTATCGCGCGCTACGCGTCGCGCCGAACGACGCGCTCGGGAACATGCAGCGCGCGATCGCGTTCGAGCGGCAACGCAATATCGCCAAGATCGGGCGTGCGGTCGACCGCGGCGAATGGAGCATGACGCCGCCGACGGTGAACGCCTACTACAGCCCAGACCGCAACAACATCAACTTCCCCGCCGGCATCCTGCAGCCGCCGTTCTATCTCGCCGGCCGCGACGCGGCGCTCAATTACGGCGCCGCCGGCGCCGTGATCGGACACGAGCTCACGCACGGGTTCGACGACCAGGGCCGGCGCTTCGACGGACAGGGGAATTTGCGCGACTGGTGGACGGCGGCCGACGGCAAAGCGTTCGAGGAACGCGCGAGCTGCATCGCCGATCAGTACTCGCAGTACGTCGTGCCCGGCGACGTGCCCATCAACGGCCGCTTGACGCTCGGCGAAAACACCGCCGACAACGGCGGCCTTCGCCTGGCCCTGATGGCCTATCTGGCCGGGCCCGGCGCGACCGAGAGACACGCGATCGACGGCTTCACTCCCGAGCAGCGCGTCTTCATCGGGTGGGCGCAGGTCTGGTGCGAGAACGCGACGCCGGAGGCCGAGCGGCTCAAGGCGGCGACCAACCCGCACTCGTCGAACAAGTACCGCGCCAACGGCGTCGTGTCGAACATGCCGGAATTCCAGAAAGCGTTCTCGTGCAAGGCCGACGCGCCGATGGTGCGTCAGAACGTGTGCCGCGTCTGGTGATCTCCAGGCCGGATGGGCTGGATGGGCGGGACAGGCTGGACCAGGACGCAGCCGTAGTGTCCATCGCAAACTGTCGTGGCGTCCGGCTTCAGCCGGACCTCTTTCGGTCCGGCTAGTGCGGTTTTCATCACTGCGCAGCGACGGATTGCTGTTACGGGCTGCTGGACGGCATCGGTCGCCGCGCCGACTCCGGTCCGCGTGATCCGTGGCGTTCCGATAAGCAAGGCCGGTGCATGCCGCGACGTGGACGTCCTCCGCACCAGCTGGTAGTCAGCGCCGGAGCGCCCGCGGCCCGCGCGAGGACAGCAAGTCTTCGAGCGCCGCAGCGTGAGCGAGTGGGGGTGGGGCCCCGCGAGCATAGAAAAAGCGGGCGAGCATGAGCGGAGGCCGACTTCCCGGCGCGCGAGGCGGTCGCGGCCGGCCGGTACGACCGCTGCGCTCGGCGATGGAGGGTGGGGCGGCGTTTCGCACAGATGAAAACCGGTCTGAAGCCGGACGCCCGCGTCAGATCGGCCGGCCCTGAGAATTCTAAAGTAGTAGTTTAGAATTCTCACGAACGTTCCGGAGATCCTCAACAAGGCACGCGCGCGTCGACCAGGCGTCTACCGACCAGAGAGAGTTCTTTTCGGGATTTTTCTCTGCGGTCTCTGCGGCCTCCGCGTTTACCGTGATTCCTTCACATCCTCTTTAGCGGGACCTGGCGCCCATGTGCCTCGTCAACACGTCGACGACCGAGGGGTCCGGCGCAAAGCGCAGGTCGTAACAGGGCGTCGTTTTGACAACG
>JAHFUJ010000278.1:4825-6156 GCA_023265105.1 Acidobacteriota bacterium | reverse complement strand
AGATTCGCCGCAGCCTTGTGGGCGTCCCACTCGAACACACAGTTTAGTATATACAGAAACTACGACTGTGCCCAGTGCGTTGTTCATGGGCCGAGCGCTTGACAGAACCCTGTGACCCGGCGCGACGGGTCTGTGTCCTTTCGGTCAACGTGCCTGAGGTGGCCAGTTCAACGTACCGCGGTCGATCAGCTGGCGCCAGTTTCTGCATAAGGCGCTTGTGCGAACCGAATCCTCATCTCTCGGAGCATGTCTTTGCCCCGGATCGTCAGGTCGGTAATGAACAGGAACTGCTCTCTGCTTTCTTTGACGTAGGCCTTGACTCGATAGTGTGTGCCCCAGGGCTTCTCCAGCGTGATGACGGTCACCGACGATTCCGGTTCGCGGTACGAGCTGGAGATCGCAACGGCCTTCAGTCTTTCTCGTACGGCGGAGGCGTCGTGGTCGGGGTGAAGATAGAAATTCGCAATGCAAAGCAGGCTGCGATGGCCGCTACTGGCATTGAAGATGCTCGTCGACCACAGTCGGGAATGGGGAACGATGACCTCCGTATCGTCGGCCGTCACCAGGTGAACCGCCCGGCCGGCAATCGATTTCACCTCTCCGTACGCGCCGCCTACCTCAATCCAGTCGCCTGGCTGATACGTGTTCTCCAGCACCGTGACGAGGCCGGCGACCACACTGCTTCCGTAGTCCTTGAGCGTGTACGCCAGCGCCAAACCGAGGCCCGCGCTGAGCGCCAGGATGTTGGGAACAGTCGGCTCCACCAGGAGCGGCACGGTGGCGACGATGGCTGCGGCTCGGATCAGCAGGCGGGCAATCGGTACGATGCGAAGAATGACGAGGCGCCGGTGTGGCCGTACCACTTCGGCGGTGCGACGAAGTTGCCACTGCATGGCGAGAATCAACAACCTGGCGACGAGCAATACCGAGGCGATGATCAGCACATCGCGCCAGATCAGCTTTTCCAGAGGTCCCCAGACGCTCAGACCATCGTTCATGTTCCACCTCTTCGTCGTTGGCACGACGTTGTTGCTGCCTGTTCGGCTTGGCTGTACTACGTACCCAGCGAACGAGTCGCGTCTTCCGCCCCCATGTCCACCCTCATCTCATTCGTCTGCGCAAACCCGAGTCGCTGGTACACCGACCTGCCAAACGGAGACGCGTGCAAGCTGGCGCGCGGGATGTCCTGCGCACGGCACCAGGCGAGAATCTCCGCAATGAGTTGATGCGCGAGTCCTTGTCGTCGATGTCCCGGTTCCGTGTAGACGTTGAGGATGTACGCGGTGGGCCGGCCGCGCGGATTGGTTCTCGTTGGATAGTACTGGTGCAGC
>JAHFUJ010000278.1:0-4725 GCA_023265105.1 Acidobacteriota bacterium | reverse complement strand
CTCCGCAATGAGTTGATGCGCGAGTCCTTGTCGTCGATGTCCCGGTTCCGTGTAGACGTTGAGGATGTACGCGGTGGGCCGGCCGCGCGGATTGGTTCTCGTTGGATAGTACTGGTGCAGCTCGTGGAGTTCGCGAGCCAGTGTGGCGAGTGGCAACACCTCGCGCGGTCGCTGGTGACGCGCGACCGCTGCCGCGGCTCGACGAAGCATGGGCACCGGAACCGGTCGTCGCCCACTATCCCACGTCCGAAGTGTCTCGAGAGGGACGGAGAGCAGCGCGGCGAACTCCCGCTGTCCCAGGTCGGCCGCTCGACGCAGGTCGCGAAGCGCGTTCATCGCTGCGCACACGATGCCATTTGCGCCGTCGGTCGTAAAGCGAGCTCCGGCCTCTATGGCCGGAGGTCACGATGACTTTTCGGCATCGGTTCCATGCGACGAACGATGACAGGTCGTGAATTGCGCCGAGAACTGCCGATCGTGAAATCCGCGAATCGTGGCGCACACTCGCAGGACCGGTCACTTTGTTCGAGACCGGCTCAGGTGATCTCCAGCGAAAGAGGCCCGATCGCATTCGCGGTCGGGCCTCTTAGTTTTTTCGGTGCCGGGACCGACGTCAGTTCGCGCGCGCGGTCTGTCGGACGGCCGGCGGCGTCGGCGTCTTCGAGGCCATGTAGGCCGTGATGTTCACCAGGTCCTCTGCGGTCATCTTTGCCACGATCGGCTTCATCAGGTCGGACCACAAACCCCGGCGCATGCCGGTCTGAAAGTCGAACAGCTGACGCGCAAGATAGCTCGGCGAACGGCCGGCAAGCGGCGGCACCGGGCCCACGCCTTCGAGGTTGGGACCGTGGCAGATTCCGCATTGAAGCTTCGCCGCGAGCTGCTCACCCTTACGGATGCTCCCGACCGGTGCGTAGACGATGTATCCGGCGTGATCGTCGCGCAGTTCGAAACGCTCCTGCCCGAACTCCGGCACTTCGATGATGCGGTTGCCGATTGGTTCCTTCCCTGCCGCTGCGCCCTCGAGCTCGAAATACACGTTGCCCTGGACCTTGGTCTTCGGCACCATGTTGGTTTCCTGCACCTTGACCCACCCCTGCGGTATCGGAAGCGCGGCGAAGTATTCGGCCGACGCCTTGACCTCTTCCGGGGTCGTCTCCTTCGCGAATCCGGCCATGACCCCCACGTTGGCCTTTCTCGGATCCGAACTCTTCCGCAACCCGTTCTTGAAATCTTCCATCTGCTGAATGATGTAGGCAGCTGGAAGCCCCGCCGGGGGGGCATTCTCTGGGCGACCGCGGCCGTTGGCGAGATGGCACAAGCCGCATGCACGCACGCCCTGCCGACCGGTCTTGACGACACTCGGCATCGGACCGTGATCTTCCGGATGCCAGTCTACAATGTCGGGAATGCCGCGAAGCTGCGTCCGCGTCAGGGCCACGCTGCTGCCTTCGATCCGAATCAGCTTGCCATCATCGGCCGGCGGCGCGGCAGGAACCGCAGGCGCAGCACCGGGCGGCGGCGGAGGCATAACACCCCACGCCCATTCCGGAAGATTCGGGGGAACCGGCGCGCCCGGGGCCTGTGCCGCCGGGGCCTGCTGCGCGAGCGCGTACCCGCCCATCACAACTAGAGCGATTGCAACCAGAGTGAGGTGAATCTTTCTCATACGTTCTCCTCCCAAGACCCTCGTCTCCGTACCCAAGACGTAGCAGGCTAGCACAAAAACCACAGGAAATATTAACGGAGCTGTCTCCACGGACATTCTGCACTTTTTCGCGCGAGTTGTCGTCCTGGCGTGTCCTGATCGTCTCACAGCGGCGGACGCCCGTTTCCTCCGGGCGATGTTGAGCGGCGGTGATCCGAGGGCCGATGATCAGTCCCATGGGTAGAATCTCATCCGTAGCGGTAAATCGCAGTCGATAGCCTTCCGGCATCTCGTGCCGATTCTCAGACTGAGCAAGGAGATGCTTCAAGTGACCCTCTCGGCGCGCCTTCAGCGCGGCGGGGCCCAACGTGCAGACAACTGGAAGATCAGCCATACGCCATTATGTTGCGAACGCCTTCCGATCGGGTGCGCGCCGTCTCCATGCGGCCTGACAGCGGCTGGCCGCCTACCTCGACAACGACGTGGAGAGGAACGTGATCATCCCAGCGATCACTGGCCTATGAAGCCGGTGCTGAGTTTCATGCTTCTGCGCCGTGGTGGGAATACGTCTGGTACCAAAGGCGCCCGCGACGCTGGATGGGAGGATGCATGTTACCATTCCCCCTCGGTTCTGCGAATGGGTCGAGCGGTAGACGCTGCGCGGCGCGCCGACGGCTGGATGAATCGCGCGCTCATGCCGACACTGAGCCAGATTCGTGCAGGAGTTCGCGGGTCAGCAGAAGGCGACCTGGCCGGCTAGCCCCTCCCTCTCCAGCAGCGAGTTCATCCCCAGCAGGCTGTCGCCAGCGATGAAGCGGTTGCTCCAGACGTTTCGATCGCCTACTCGTCGCTCTCAGGCGGGGTGCAGACGAACCGGGAGAGTGAAACGGTGAAGGGTACGATCACGCGACTCGTCGACGCCCAGCAGCGCGGCTCAATAGCTGGTGAAGACGCTCACGAGTACGTCTTTTCGGCCAGTGCCCTACGTGACGTCGCGTTCAATCAGTTGTCGCTCGGTGCCGCCGTCAGTTTTGCACCCGTTCACACGCAGAAGACGCCGCGGGCGGAATTTGTGCGGCTCGTGCAATGACGCAGAGAAACGGCCATCGATACGCCCGATTGTGGTGGGTGGGGGTGGGACGTGTCGGGACCAATCGCCTACAGCAGTTGTACCGCGACCCAATCGGGGTCGTGAACCAACGCGTCGTAGTCATCGGATGTGATCGAGCGTTTCGCGTAGCTGCACGAGACGATAAACATCTCCTTTTCTTCACTCCAGCCCACGTGCGTCGCCGTGCAGTTGAACGGCTCGGCAAATCGCGCCGTGAGTTGGAGCACGTCGCCCGCCTTTGGAATCGTCGGCACCGCGATGCGTTTCGTGAAGCGTAGGGATTGGTTGTCGATGCGTGTCACCGGCGCGTTCGCCGCGCGAATGGTCAGCGAGGGAATCTTCAGCTTCACTTCGATTTCACTGGACATGTACCGGATGGGCCTCTGAGGTGACGGTGTGGATCGCAGATTCAGCGCCGCGGTAATGGACACGCTGGACCGATTCATTCTCGCTGACGGCGTTCGATCTCGAGGCGGAGTGTCGGTCAGCGGATGTCAACACAACCATCATGGCATCCTCACCGCGATTGCAGCCTTACTCGGCGCGAAACGCGTCGAGCGGATCGATCCGCGTCGCGCGACGTGCAGGGATGTAGCAGGCGATGGCCGCCACTCCGGCAAGAATGCTTGCAGGCGCACCGGAGACGGTCGGAAGGTGCGCGAGCGGTAGCCCCAAGTCTGAATGACAAGCCTGCCGTTCTGCATGTTGTCCATCGATGCGAAGGATCCCGTCATGTCCCACAAGTGAGCTGAGCCCAACACACTGGAGACAAGGAATCACGCCGCGCGAGCACAATAATTGAGGAGCCCGCCGAAATGTGGATGACGGCGAATCCGCCTGCCGCCGACCAGAGCCGCCGGCTTCGCGTCGATCAACTCGTTGCCGAGACCTTGGTGATTGCGCTCCCGCTGTCCCGTTGACTATCGCCTAGCGTTCGCCGCTCATTCCGGCAGTGAGCAAGAGACTCGACGCCGTCGATGAGGTAATCAGACCTCGACCAAGCCATTCGAGTCGCGAGCGACCCGCGACTGGGTTGGCGGCTCAAGTCCTTGGTAGGCACAGCCGGTCGATCTTCCTCGGGGGAATGGGGAGGGCGAATGACACAAAAGGCTCAGGATGCGCGTTCGAAAACAACGGTCTGGGCCAGCAGATTCGGCCTGGCCGTCCTACTCGCCAGTGTCCATGAATGTGAGTAACTGGGTGCGGCGATGTTTGGGTCTGCGTTCGTCCACCACTCTTGCTGGAGGCGCGCCAGGTCCGGCAGCGTGAAACCGAGGAGGTCTTCGATCTCCGCGAACGTCAGGACTACGGTGTTCGCGTATCTGTTCTCCAAGTACGTATAGAGCGACAGATATGTGCCAGACATGACGCATCCTTGCCGCTTCGCCGCTTCTGCGTCTGCTTCAGCCTGACTGTGCGCCAACGATCCCCGCCGCTTCATCCAATCCAGCATGAGCCTCTCAGTCCTCCCGATTCAACAGGTCGGGCAGCGCGGCCACGGCCTCCTCGCGGCTAGCGAACCATCGATCCGTCGGCACAATCGGTAGCCTGTCGCCGTCCACGAATTTGTCCGGCAGCCGGAGCAGCGCGTACTTGTGAGTGACCGGGTCTTCGTAGATCGTATACTTCATGCGCGTGGAATCGGCTTCTCGACTCGCCTCGATGCGACGGCGGCTTGCAGGCTGCCGATGTACGACTGCCTCGATCTGTTCCAGCGTCTCGTTGACGTCCAGGATCGAATATTCAGCATCCGCCGAGCCCCCGCTGGACCGGGTGCGTAGCGGGATCGGGGGAAGCGGAGCCGCGGTCGGTGGTGACCGGCCGAGGCCCCTTGTGTGATCCCTGAGGACGCTTACCAGCGGGGCTCCGAGCGACGGCGACCGCCGCCGGGGGCATTGCCGCCGCCGAAACCGCCGCCCGCGTACTCGGGCTTCGGCCGCGCCTCATTCACGGTGAGCGCGCGGCC
>JAHFUJ010000277.1 GCA_023265105.1 Acidobacteriota bacterium | reverse complement strand
TGACCGGCCGACGCCGGCGTGGCGACTGATCCGCTCGCTGTAGCGGGGAACACCTCGCCCCAAGCGCCCCCCAAAAATGACCTTGAAAACAGACAGCGATTCGGACTATTGTTTCGGTTGAAAATCTGTCCTCCCCCGACCAGTTCAGCGGATCCGAGAATGGCGCAGCGAGGCTGATCGCCAGTATTCATCTGTCAGCCTGAGAGGTGATCCCGCAATGGCAGACACAAAGACGACCCAAGACACTCCGAACGTGTTCTCGAGACGGAACTTCATCAAAGGGGTGATTGCCGCGGGCGCGACCGTCTCCTCCGCGAGCTATCTGTTCCGGACGACCACGCTGCTCGGCCAGCCCTCGACCCCTGGCGCCGTCGAGCGCCTCGTCACGCTCAACGTCAACGGCCAGTTGCGGCGCGTGGACGTCATGAAGCAGGAGACGCTGGCCACGACGCTCCGCTACAAGCTGGGGCTCACCGGCACCAAGATCGGGTGCGACCGCTCGGAATGCGGGGCCTGCACGGTCCTGGTTGACGATGTCCCGCACTATTCGTGCTCGGTGCTGACGCACACGGTGCGCGGTCGCAACATCGTGACCATCGAAGGACTCGCCGCCGCCAACGGCACGCTGCACCCGGTGCAGCAGGGGGTGGTCGACGAGCAGGGATTCCAGTGCGCGTTCTGCATGCCGGGGTTCGTGATGGCCACGGTCGGATACTTGAAGACGAACCCGAACCCCACGCGGGCGGAGCTGGCGCACGGGATCTCGGGTAACCTGTGCCGCTGCGCCGACTACAACAAGATTCTGAACGCCATGATGCGCGGCGCCGAGAACATGCGCAAGGCCTGACATGGCCGACTACAAATTAATCGGACACAACTACCAGACGCCCGACATCGTCGCCAAGGTCACGGGACAGGCGAAGTACGCCGAGGACTACCGCGCGGACGGGATGCTGTTCGCGAAGCTGCTCCTCAGCCCGATGCCACACGCGCGGGTCCGCAGCATCGATGCGAGCGAGGCTCTGAAGATGCCGGGCGTGTTCGCCATTCTCACGGCGGACGACCTGCCGCCGTTGCCAGCGCCGGCGCCAGGTCCGGGCGGCCAGCCGCCCCCGAAGCTCAGCATCAAGCCTGAAGTGGCGCTCACCAACGAGCCGGTCTACCAGGGCGAGCCGATCCTGGCGGTCGCGGCGGTCGACGAAGTGACGGCGGCCGACGCGATCGAAAAAATCAACATCGATCTGGAGGCGCTTCCCTTCTGCGTCGATCCGATTCAAAGCCTGCGTCCCGGCGGCCCCAACGCGCGTCTGGAGGGCAACGCCTACGTGGTTCAGGAGCTCAAGACGATCAAGTGGACCGAGGCGGACTGGCAGGAGGTCGAGGCGGGGCGGCTGCCGCTCCGCGACGCGCCGGACACGTGGCAGGTGGGGGACGTCGAGGCCGGCTTCAAGGAGGCCGCGCTCGTGATCGATGAGACGGTCGTGCATCAGTCGACCTCGCATCAGCCCCTCGAGTCGCGCACCGCCATGGCGTACTGGCAGAACGGCAAGCTCTACCTGCACGGCTCGACGCAGTCGGTGGCCCAGACCGTTGCGACCATCGCGAATTGGGTCGGCATCCCTCGCTCGCAAGTCGTGCTCATCAGCGCGTACTGCGGCGGCGGCTTCGGCGGCAAGATTCCGGGCGCGCACACGATGGCGATCCCTGCCCTGTTGTCGAAGAAGACCGGCCGTCCGGTGATGATGCGGATCAGCCGCGAGGAGGAGCACTACATCGGACGCGCGCGGGCCGGGCTGCACATGCGGGCCAAGATCGGCTTCCGCAAGGACGGCCGCATTACGGCGATGGATCTCTTCATCGTGCAGGACAACGGTCCGTACAACAAGCAGAACGATTGCGCGACGTGTGCGACGGTCGCCTCGGCCAACTATCATCCGCTGAACATGCGCTACCGCGGCATTTCGGTCGTCACCAACACGCCGCCGCGCACATCGCAGCGGGCGCCCGGCGGCGAACAGTCGGTGATGATGCTGGAGCCGCTCATCAGCAAGGCGGCGCGGCAGCTCGGCATCGACCAGGTCGCGATCCGCAAGATCAACGCGCCGGCGATGGGATCGTCGTTTGGCGCGCCGAACCCCCAGGGGCAACAGCCGCGCTTGACGAGCGCTTTTGTCCGCGAGGCGCTCGACAAAGGCGCCGCGCTCTTCAAGTGGGAGGAGCGCAAGCAGCGCAGCGGTCAGAAGCGCGGCACGAAGGTCACCGGCGTCGGGGTGGCCCTCGCCAACTTCACCGCAGGCAGCATCGGCTTCGACGGGCTACTGACGATCCGTCCGGATGGCAAGCTCTACATCCAGCAGGGCGTCGGGAACCTCGGGACGCACTCGGTCTTTGACACGGCGCGGGTCGCGGCCGAAGTGCTCGGGATGCCGTGGGAGAAGTGCGAGGTCACCTGGGGCGACACCTCGAAGCACGTGCCGTGGAGCTCCAACCAGGCGGGCAGTCAGACGACGCACGCGCACTCGCGCGCCAACCACGCGGCGGCGATGGACACGAAGCGAAAGCTGCAGGAAATCGCCGCGAAGGATCTCGGCGGCAGCCCCGACGACTATGACGTCGGCAACGAACGCGTGTTTCGAAAGGGCAGTCCAGGCCGTAGCCTGACGTTCGCCCAGGCGGCCAAGCGCGCGATCGCGCTTGGCGGGAAGTACGACGGTCACGAGCTGCCCAAGGACATCAATGCGATGACGACGGCGTCGGCGACGGCATTGGCCGGCGTCGGCCTGATGGGCGTCGCCAAGGACAACTACGGTCGCACCGGTAACACGCAGTCCTTTGTCGCCGGCTTCGTTGAGCTCGAGGTCGACGTGGAGACCGGCGCCTTCAAGATCCTCGACTATCTGGCGGTCGCCGACGTCGGCACGGTGCTGCATCCGCGCGGCCTCGCCGGGCAGCTCCACGGCGGTGCGGTGCAGGGCTTCGGGCACCTCCGCAGCCAGAAGTGGGTCTACGACCAGCAGTACGGCCTGCCGCTGGCGAAGCGCTTCCACTACAACAAGCCGCCGACGATCCTCGACATACCCACCGCGGCCGAGATGCAGTGGGAGGCGGTCCATCTTCCCGACCCGCAGACGCCCGTCGGGGCGAAAGGCGTCGGCGAAGCGGCCATGGGGGCGGGAGCGGCCGCGGCGCTCTGTGCGCTGGCGAATGCGCTTGGCGATGACTACTTCCGTCGCACCCCCGTGACGCCCGACATGATTCTCGCGTCGCTCGAGGCCGGGAAGCGGGTCGACGCGGGCCTCACGACTCACGTGTAGAGGATGGTGACATGGCCGACTATAAGTTAATCGGACACAACTACACGACGCCCGACATCGTCGCTAAGGTCACGGGCCAGGCCAAGTACGCCGAGGACTATCGCGCCGACGGCATGCTGTTCGCCAAGCTGCTCCTCAGCCCGATGCCGCACGCGCGCGTGCGCCGCATCGACGCGAGCGAGGCCCTCAAGATGCCGGGCGTCCATGCCATTCTGACCGCGGACGACATTCCCGTCGTGGGGCCACCGGCCCGAGGGGCCGCGGCGGCCGAAGAGGAAGGGCCGGGCGGTCGTGGAGGGCGTGGGGCGGCGCCTCCGAAGCCAAACACCAAGCCCGAGTTGGCGCTTACCAACGAGCCGGTCTACGCGGGCGAGCCGATCCTCGCGGTCGCGGCCGACGACGAGCTGACGGCGGCCGAAGCGATTGAAAAGATCGTGCTCGATCTCGAGCCGCTGCCCTTCTGCGTCGATCCGCTTCAGAGCCTGCGTCCCGGCGGCCCCAACGCCCGTCTCGAGGGCAATGTCTGGGCCGGTGTCCAAGTCCAGACGCTCAAGTGGACGGCGGAGGACTGGAAAGAGGTCGAGGCCGGGCGGCTGCCGTTCCGCGATGCGCCGGACACGTGGCGGTACGGCGACATCGACGCGGGCTTCAAAGAGGCGGCGCTCGTCCTCGACGAGACGGTCGTCCATCAGTCGACCTCGCACCAGACGCTCGAGTCGCGGAGCTCGATGGCGTACTGGCAGAACGGCAAGTGCTACCTGCACGGCTCGGCGCAGTCGTTGGCTCATGTCTACCAGGCGGTCGGCAACTGGATCGGCGTCGATCGCAACAATTTGATCCTGGTCAGCGAATACTGCGGCGGCGGCTTTGGCGGCAAGAATCCGGAAACCGCCATGCACATGGCGATTCCGGCCCTGCTGTCGAAGAAGCTCGGCGGCCGCCCCGTGATGATGCGGGTCAGCCGCGAGGAAGACCACTCCATCGGCCGGGCGCGCCCGGGGATGGTCATGCGGGCGAGGATCGGGTTCCGCAAGGACGGCCGCATCTCCGCCATGGACCTCTTCGTCGTGCAGGATGGCGGTCCGTTTACCAGAGCGGGAGATTACGCACAGGTCGCGACCGTGGCGTCGATCAACTACACGCCGTTGAACATGCGCTTCCGCGGCACCGCGGTACTGACCAACACGCCGCCGCGCGGGCCGCAGCGCGGGCCGGGTGGCGAACAGTCGATGACGATGATCGAGCCGCTCATCAGCAAGGGGGCCCGCCAGCTTGGGATCGATCAGGTCGAGATTCGCAAGATCAACGCCCCGATCACCGGGTCCGCGTTCGGAGCCCCGAACGCGCGGGGCGTTCAGCCGCGGCTCACCGGCGCGTTTGCGCGCGAGGCGCTCGACAAAGGCGCCGCGCTCTTCAAATGGGACGAACGCAAGCAGCGCAGCGGCGTGCTGCGCGGCACCAAGGTATCGGGCGTCGGCGTCGGCCTCAGCAACTTCTCGGCCGGCACGATCGGATTCGACGGGCTGCTCCTCATCCGGCCGGATGGGAAGTTGTACATCCATCAGGGCGTCGGAAATCTGGGGACGCTCTCGGTGCACGACACGGCGCGGGTGGCGGCCGAAATGCTCGACATGCCGTGGGAGAAGTGCGAAGTCGTCTGGGGCAGCATCGCCAAGCACCTGCCGTACAGCTCCAGGCAGGGCGGCAGCCAGACGACGCACGCGAACTCGCGGGCCAACATGGCGGCGGGCCTGGACGCAAAGCGGAAGCTGCAGGAGATTGCGGCGAAAGATCTCGGTGGCAGCCCCGACGACTACGAGGTCGCCAGGGAGCGTGTGTTCCGCAAAGGCGGCGGCCGCGGCCTCACGTTCGCGCAGGCGGCCAAGCGCGCGATCGAGCTCGGCGGCAAGTACGACGGGCACGAGCTGCCGAAAGACATCAACGCGATGACGACGACGTCGGCGACAGCGTTGGCGGGCGGCGGCCTCATGGGCGTGGCCAAAGACAACTATGGGCGCCGGGGCAACACGCAAGCCTTCGTCGTCGGCTTCGCCGAAGTGGAAGTCGACGTGGAGACCGGCGCGTACAAGATCCTCGACTATCTCGCGGTGGCCGACGTCGGCACGGTGGTCAATCCGCGCGGGCTCGAGGGACAGCTGCACGGCGGCGCCGTCATGGGCTTTGGACACACCCGCAGCCAGAAGTGGGTGTACGACCAGCAGTACGGCGTCCCGCTGGCGAAGCGCTTCCACTACAACAAACCGTTGACGATCCTCGACGTGCCCGTCGCGATCCCGATGCGGTGGGACGCGGTGAACATCCCCGATCCGCAGACGCCCGTCGGCGCGAAAGGCGTCGCCGAGGCCGCCGTGGGTGCGGGATCCGCGGCGTTGCGGAACGCCTTGGCGGCGGCGATCGGCGACGACCTGGTGCGCCGCACGCCGGTGACGCCCGACATGATTCTCAGCTCGCTCGATGCTGGCAAGCGGGTCGATCCCGGGCTGACGTCGCATGTGTAGATACGCGTAGAGGAGGAGAGCAATGGCCGTAATTCACGATGTGATGCCCGCCTTCGAGTTGTTCCAGCCGACCAGTGTGGACGACACGCTGGCGCTGCTCGATCGATACCGCAGCGACGCGTGGGTGATGGCGGGCGGCCTCGACAGTTTCGACTGGCTGAAAGATCGGATCAAGCGCCCGAAGGTGGTGGTCGATCTGAGCCAGGTCAAGGAGCTGAGCGGCGTGCGCGAAGCCGGCGGCGGCCTCGAGTTTGGCGCCACGACCACGTTGACCGAGGTCGTGCGTCATCCGATGGTGCGGGAGAAATACGGCATCCTGATGGAAGCCGCGGAAGCAGCCGCCTCGCCCCAGAT
>JAHFUJ010000276.1 GCA_023265105.1 Acidobacteriota bacterium | reverse complement strand
GATTGGCTCCTCAGGCTGGACTCGAACCAGCAACCCTCCGGTTAACAGCCGGATGCTCTGCCATTGAGCTACTGAGGAACACAGCGGGCCGCGAAGTGCTCAGGCGGAATACCTATTCTACCGGCCGCCCGCGCGGCGGGTCAACGAAAGCGCGCACAGCCGGCGCGCGTCCGGCTGAACCCACACGGGGGACGTCAGGAACTGAGGCGCAGGCCGGCGATCAGAATGATCGCTGTCACCACCGTTGCAGCGATCAGAGTCCAGCCGACGAGGCGGAGCCGCGTGGCGGACGGTGGCGCGAGCACGAGGACGAATCCGACACCGCAGACCGGCAGCACCGCCCAGGAGCCGACACCGGCGGCCAAACCGAGCCGCCACAGCGCCGCCAAGCCGAGAATCCCGACCACCAACGCGAGACCCGCGGTGATCCGCGATAGCGCCGCAGGCGGCCGGCGTGTGCACATGATCACCGCGCGCACCGAGAGGGTTGCAGCGACGAACGCTGTCGCGAACGCCGCGGCCAACGTCACCGCCGCTCGCGAAGGCGCCTGGACAGCGAGGGCGACGGGATACGCGAGCGAAGAGAGCGTCAGCGTGGTGAGGATTTCGCCGGCGGTCGTCCGCTCGTGCCGCGCAGCGATGACGATGGCGAGGGCGAGCGTCAGAACGCCCGGAACGCTGAGGCCGATGCGCGCGTCGACGGGCATCGACGCGATGGCGACCGCGGCACACGCCAGGGCGGCAACGATCCACACCGCGAACCAACGCCAGGCGCGCGAGCGCTGCTCTTGCGCCGCGCGCCGGCCCCGCTGACCGAGCAGGACGAGCAGCGGCTCGTGCGCGAGAAACGCGAAAACCGCCGCCGCCGAGAGCGTCAGTGCCGCCACGCCCGGACGGCCGATCGCGAGCGCGGTGACGAGCGGAAACAGCAGTTGGCCGTACGCACCGTGCTCGCGCGGCAGCAATCGAATCAGCCCGCCTTCGCGTCGCGAGTCAACGGCTTCGCGCTCATCGTTTTTTCCCGGTCCCGGTCACTCCCAGCTGCAGGGCGGTGCCAATCAGTCCGAGGACAATCCACGCGACCGGCACCCACCGCTGCCCTGGGGCCGGCGTCAGCGGATACAGAATCCACACCTCGCCGCTCGACAGCGCCCGCGCGGCGCCGCGATCGCCCAGCAGCGCGAACGCGCCCACAATCATCGTCCACGCGCCACCGAACGCCGTGCCGGCGATGATCACATAGCGCTGCAGCAGCATCGCGCCGACCGCGCCGGCGACCGACAACAGAATGACGAGCAGCGCCGGTGGATCCGTCGTCGCGCCCTGACTCCAGCCGACGTGGACGACGAGGGCACCGAGGCCGGCGCCGACGAGCGCCACCCCGACGAAGTACGCAAATGTCAGAATCGCCGCGCCGACCAGACCGCCGACAATGGCGGCCAAGACCATGCCGATGGTATTGCTGATCCCCATGACCGAGCTGGCCAGCATCGCGCCGAGAATGAATCCGTAAATCGCCAGCACGATGCGGAGCAGCCGGTAGCCGGCGAAACACGCCAACGCGCCGCCGAGCAGGAGCAGAATGGCCACTGGAAGATCGTACGCGTGTGGAAGCATACGGTCGCGTCAGACCTCGCGCCGGCCCTCGAGCGCTTTGTGCATGGTCACCTCGTCGGCGTATTCGAGATCGCTGCCAACCGGCACCCCCATGGCGATGCGCGTCACCTTGACGCCGAGCGGCTTGAGCAGCCGGGCCAGGTAGATCGCCGTCGCCTCGCCTTCGACGTTGGGGTTGGTCGCAAGGATCACTTCGGCGACGCCGTTCGTGACGCGCGCGAGCAGGCTCTTGATCTTCAGATCGTCGGGGCCGATGCCCTGCAGCGGCGACAGCGCGCCCATCAGCACGTGGTAGATCCCCTTGAACTCCCGCGTCCTTTCCACGGCCGAGACATTCTGCGGCTCTTCGACGACGCAGATGACGGTGCGGTCGCGTGTGTCGCTGCTGCAATACGTGCACGGATCGGCGTCGGTGATGTTGCTGCAGACCGAGCAGTAGGTGACGTGCTCCTTCACTTGACGAACGGCATCGGCGAGGCGTTCGGTCTGCTCGCGGGGCGTCTTGAGGATGTGAAAGGCCAGTCGCTGCGCGCCCTTGGGGCCGATGCCTGGCAAATGTTGCAGCTCTTCGATAAGGCGAAGGAGAGGGCCTGGGAGTGACATTCGTGAAATTAGGAATGAGGAATTGTGGATTAAGAATTAATTCTCAATTATTCTCAATTCTAAATTCTCAATTCTAAATTCCAGGGACTTTTAGTCCCGGAATCATGCCGCCCATTTTCTGCGCCATCACTTCATCCGCCTTGCGGTGCGCGTCGTTGACCGCAGCAACGATGAGATCCTGCAGCATCTCGACATCGTCTTTCGAGACCACGTCGGGATCGATCTTCAGCGACTGAATCTGCTTGGCGCCGTTGACGACGACCGTCACCATGCCGCCGCCGGCGGTGGCTTCGACCTTGAGCTCGGCCATCTGCTTCTGCAGGCGCTCCTGCATCTGCTGCGCCTGCTTCATCATCTGTTGAATGTTCACATCTCCTCCACGTCGCGGATTTCCGCGGGGAAGACTTCGAGCAGCGCCTGCACGCTGGCGTCGGCGAGCGCCTGCTCGCGCAGCGCCGACTTCTTGTCGGTCGCCGCAGCCGCCGCCACCTGGTCGGCGCCTTTTTCTGGAGACGCGGCCTCGGTCTGGACGCCGGCAACGACCACCCTCTGTCCCGCCAACCGCTGGGCGATCGACTCGAGCCAATCGCGATTCTGTTCGAACACGTCGCGGAGCGTGCGCTGGGCCGGAGAAAAGCTGAACGTGACGCGACCGCTCGTCACGTCGATCTTCTGCGCCTGCGCGACGACGGTGTTGTAGAAGACGGCCTTCGACGTGCGAATTTCGGCGAGGAGTGCGTCTTTGAGGTTGACTTCAGCCAGCGGTGAGGTCCGGCTGAAGCCGGACGCCACGACAGGAGGAGCCGCGGGCGGTGAAGTCCGGCTGAACCCGGACGCCACGACAGGAGAAGCCGCGGGCGGTGAGGTCCGGCTCGAGCCGGACGTCACGGCGGCGGGCGCCACGACAGCCTTAACGGACTCCGCGGGCCTGGAGGTCCGGCTAAAGCCGGACGCCACGACAGCGGACGCCACACCAGGGACCTGGGCAATCAGCTCTTCAATCGGCACGAGCTTGCGAAGATGGATCCATCGGAGCAGCGCCATCTCGAGATGGTACCGCGGCTGCGCGGCGCTGCGGATGTCGGTCTCCGCGCGCGTCAGCAGATCGAAGGCGCGCAGCAGATCCTCGCGCGAGAAACGCGCGGCCAGCGCGGTCAGACGCTCCCGCTCGCCCTCGCCCGCAATCTCGGGGTCGCTGATGCGCGAGGCATCGACCAAAAGGACCAGCAGATCGCGCACGACTCTCGAGAGCTCCCGACACACCGCCCGCAGGTCGTACCCCATCTCGACCGCGCGACCGGCCAGCACGAACGCCGCCGGCGCGTCCTGGTCGGCAACCGCCTGAATCCCGTCCAGCAGCAGGTCCCGTCCGACGAGCCCGAGCACGGTCGCGACGTCCTCGCCCGTGATGGTGTTCCCAGTAAACGCAATCACCTGATCGAGCTTGCTCTGCGCGTCGCGCATGCTGCCTTCGGCATCGCGCGCGATGAGCTGCAGCGACTGGTCGCTCACCTCGATCTGCTCCTTGTCGACGATCAGCCGGAGCTGATCGGCGATGGCTTTCGTGCCGATCGTCCTGAACTCGTGCACCTGCGACCTGGACAGCACCGTTTCTGGAATCTTGTCGAGCTCGGTCGTCGCCATCATGAAGACGATGTGCGGCGGCGGCTCCTCGATCGACTTGAGCAGCGCGTTGAACGACGGGACCGAGAGCTGCTGGACCTCGTCGATGATGAAAATCTTGTAGCGGTTGCGGGCCGGCCGGATCGACAGACCGGAGATGATCACCTCGCGGACGTTGTCGATGCCCGTGTAGGTCGCCGCATCGATTTCGAGGACGTCGATGTCGCGCCCCTCCGCGATTTCGACGCAGGCCTCGCACTGGCCGCAGGGATCGGGTGTCGGGCCTTTCTCGCAGTTCAGCGCGCGCGCCAGGATCCGTGCCGTGGTCGTCTTACCGACGCCGCGCGGCCCCGCAAACACGAACGCCTGCGCCAGCCGCTTGCTCGCGAGCGCGTTGCGAAGCGTACGCGTCACGGCCTGCTGCCCGACGACATCGTCGAACCGCTGCGGCCGCCACTTGCGCGCGATCACTTGATAGGGCATCAAAGGGAAAAGTTAAAAGGCAAAAGGCAAAAGTTAGAAGGCAAAAGGCAAAGTTAAGAGGCAAAAAAGACACAGGTCCGTACGGACTGAACCGCGGTCCGGAGGGGCCTGCGGCACACTTCAGGATCTACTGAGCGCTGCTGCCTTCCGGCCCTGACGCGGTTCGTAGGCTGAAATTGCACAGGTTCCGGACCGCGGTGCAATCCGCAAGAACGGTTCGGCTCACCGCGCGAAGGCGGAAGCCGAACGCCACGTGAGTGTACTACGCGCAGTCACAGTCCGGCTAAAGCCGGACGCCACAACTGTCACGGTCCGCCTAAAGGCGGACACTACGTACAGCCACGGTCCGGCTAAAGCCGGACACGACGACCGTCACGATCCGCCTCAAGGCGGACACTACGTACAGCCACGGTCCGCCTGAAGGCGGACACTACGTACTACTGCGACGACGCACTACTGCAACCGCAAGTCTACTACTACACGGGGACGCGCGTCGCGAGCAGCAGGTACTTCGCGAGCACCTCGCCGACGACGACGGTGAAGAAATCAACGTAGAGAATGCCGGTCGCCGACTGCGTCGATCGAATTTTGGCCGTTTCCCAGGTGAGATACGACAACAGCGCCGGGCCGAACAGGCCGAACAGCACCCGCTGCCAGAAGAACACGCCGGCGAGGGACGTGATGTAACGCCAAAAGCTTGGCCCGAGCCCGGGTTGCCACGTCGCGATCGCCAGAAAGACCGCGGCGGCGACGACAACGACGCGTACGAGCATCGACGCGATGTGCACCTTGACGATCGATTGCAGATGGGAGGCCTGCAGCGACGGAATCACCAGATACCAATGGCCGAGAATCATCGCCGTGCACGCGCCGCCGAGGAGCGCCGCCGAGCTGAGAAAGCTCGCGACGGTCAGCGCCTGCACCGTCACCGCACGGTCCGAGGCAACAGCGAGCGCCTGCGCCACGAGCGCCACGACGCTCGCGCCGACGCCCGTCGCAACGATCGCCGGACGAATCGACGCCAGGATCCGGCCGACGGTCGCCCAGTACACGACGATGGCGGCCTCGGCGATCGCGAGCGCGGCGAGCGCGACCTTCCCCGCCTGAGTCACGCCGGTTTCGGGAGCCCGGAATACAAAGGCGACGCCGATCAAGATCGCCGCGAGCCCTGCATTGAAGCGGAAAAACTTCACGCCCGCCTCGCGCGAAACAAGGACGAGCGTGACGATGATGCCGACGCCGAGGTGCGACAAGAAGAGAAAGAGGATCACCTGCCCTGTGAGAGTCGTTTGTTGATCTCGGCCCAGTTGACGACGTTCCACCAGGCGTTGATGTAGTCCGGCCGGCGGTTCTGATACTTCAGGTAGTACGCGTGCTCCCACACATCGAGGCCGAAGACGATCTTCTTGCCTTCCATCAACGGACTATCCTGGTTTGCCGTGCTCTCGATGGCGAGCTTCCCGCCTTGATCGATCACCCACGCCCATCCACTGCCGAAGCGCCCAATCCCGGCCTTCGCGAACTGTTCTTTGAAGGCATCGAAGCTACCGAACGACGATTTGATCGCGTCCGCGATCGCGCCGGTCGGCTGACCGCCCGCCGTCGGGCCCATGATCTGCCAGAACATCGTATGGTTCGCGTGGCCGCCGCCGTTATTTTTGACTGCGGTGCGGATGTCGTCGGGCACGCTGTTGATGCCGCGGAGCAAATCGTCGACGCTCTTCGACTGCAACTCGGGATGCTTCTCGAGCGCGGCGTTCAGGTTGTTGACGTACGCCGCATGATGCTTCCCTTGATGGATCTCCATCGTCTGCTTGTCGATGTGAGGTTCGAGCGCGTCGGTCGGATACGGTAGAGGTGGAAGCGTGTGAGCCATCGAACGTCCTCCTTGTCGGT
>JAHFUJ010000275.1 GCA_023265105.1 Acidobacteriota bacterium | reverse complement strand
TCCTGCAGGGCCGCGTCATTCGGTTAGGCGCGCAATTCCACTTTTGAACTCTGTAGGGATTGGGGATTGGGGATTGGGGATTGGGAAGAACCCGAACCTCCGAATCCCTAATCCCTAATCCCTAATCCCCAATCCCTAATCCCTAATCCCTAGTCCCCGTCCACGAAAGGAGCCGGTTGATGAGAAGGATGACTGTAGCGCTGATCGTTCTGCTGAGCCTGCTGACAGCCACACAGGTCGTGGCTCAGGGCGGGGACGGCAGCCTCCGAGGAACCGTCAAAGACAGCCAGGGCGGTGCGCTGCCCGGCGTCACGATCACTGCAACAAGTCCGGTGCTGCTCGGCCCCAGCGTCGCCGTGACGGACAGCTCCGGCAACTATCGATTGGTCAATCTGCCGCCCGGCACCTTTACGGTCACCGCGCAATTGGCCGGGTTCGCGGTCTCGAAGCGTGAGGGCATCCTGCTGCGGGCGGGCAGCAACTTCCAGGTGGATCTCAGTATGGAGATCGGCACGCTGGAAGAGTCGATCACCGTCTCGGGCGACGCGCCAATGCTCGAGGTGACCAAACCCAGCAACGTGCTGACGATCGATGCAGAGTTCCAGAAGGAAGCGCCGGTCGTCGAAGGCAAGTTCTGGAGTGACTTCCTCATGCTGACGCCGGGAGTGATCTCACGGCCGCACAACGACGCGAGCGGCCGACAGAACTACTTCGGCAACGCGGTCGAGCATCGGGACGCCGTGACGCTGATGGAAGGGTTGTATGCCGGCAACTACAACGACTTCAACATCAACCGCACGGGGCTGAGCTCCGAAGCGATTCAGGATACGGAGGTCAAGACCGGCGGCATCGACGCGGCCTCACCCATGGGCTACGGCCTCGTGATCAACATGGTGAGCAAGAGCGGAGGCAACCAGTTCCACGGCACGGGGGTTCTCTCGTATCAGCCGTTCAGCTGGAACGCCAGCAACATCAGCTCGGGCACACCCGCGACCCGGCAGGTCCATCAGTACGATGTGTCGTTTGGTGGACCGATCAAGAAGGACAAGACATGGTTCTTCGGCGCCATCAGGTACACGGACAACAAGAGCGGGACCGGCCGCACGCCCGAACAGCTCTCGTATCACAACGCGTTCTTCCGCGACAAGCCGCTGGACAACAACACGATCACCGGCTACCAGCCCTGGGTGAAGGCGACGACCAAGCTGAGCCCCAACCACGATCTGTCGCTCGTCTATCAGGCCGATCGGCTCCTGCTGAACGTCGTGGGCGCGGAGGATTACGAGCAGGTGGAAGTGCTGTCCACCGGCGGACCGATGTACGGCGGCAAGCTCACCTCGGTATGGGGCCAGCGGGTCACGACCTCGTTCCACGTGAGCTACAACACGAAGGGCGGCAACAACGTCGATAGCTACGCGTACGACAAGCAGGGACCGCTCATCGACATTCATCGGGAAGCGTTCCTCAATCAGGGCGTGCTCCAGGGGTCGGGGCTCCTCCTCCGAGGGGGACAGTGGTCGTCGACCGCATGCAGCGCCTGCTTCGACCTCGACACCTCATCGATCACGATGCTTCGCGGCGACGTGACGTATTACAAGGAAGGCTGGGGCGGCTCGCATGACATCCAGACCGGTTTCCTGGCCATGCCGCGGAGCATCTACGACAAGAACGTCCGCTACCTGAACGGCGGCTTCATCGTCGAAGAACAGAGGATGGCCAATCCCAACAACGCCGCTGCCGGGACCGTACCGTTCCACCGGCAGTACATCCTCGGCGATCTCAATCTCGATCAGTCGAACGGCCGCGACAAGGACGTCGGGTTCTACGGGCAGGACAGTTGGAAAGCGGGAAGGCTGACCACGACGCTGGGTCTGCGCGTGGATCTGGTGCGGCGCTTCGACGTGCTCCGGAAACTGCAGCGCCAGTCGAGCACCGAAGTGGGACCCCGCCTGGGCTTCTCGTATCTGCTCACCTCCGACGCGCGGAACGTGTTGCGAGGCACCTACGGCAAGTACCACCAGCAGTTGATGGGCACCCGCAACCCGGTTCCCTCGTTTGGCGGCAACGACGCACAGGGGGTGCGGAACACGTACGATCTGGACTCGAACGGTACCTTCGAGACCGTGATCGACACGCCCCCCGTGGCCACGACGATCTCGGGCCTCCAGTTCGACCCCAATCTTCACCAGCCGAACTTCGATGAGTGGTCCGTGGGCTACCGCAGGCAGTTCCCCGGCCAGATTGCGATGGACGTCGCGGGAATCGTGAAGGTCAACCACGACCAGTACGCGCAAACGGACATCAATGGCATCTATCCCGATGGGCCGAACAAGCCGTTCGGCGGATTCGGCAAGGTGGATCCGAGCCAGGGTCTGCTGTACCGGCTCACCAACAACTCGTGGAGCACGACCCACTACCGCGCCCTTCAGGCCACGCTCACGAAGAACCTGACGCACGGGTTCCAGATGTTGTTCACCGTGCAACGCCAGTGGCAGCACCTCGAAGGCACCTGGAATCCCACGGACCCGGCAAGGTTCATCCAGCCCAACGCCTTCGCCAACAACAAGAACATCTGGCGGACCGACGGCGTGCAGGATCACAACAGCCTGGCCACGGGGAATTCCCTGGTCAACAACCCGATGTGGAATCCCTATTCGGTGCGCATGGCCGGAACGTGGCACGCTCCGTGGAACCTGGTGACCTCGGGAAGCTACACGGTCGTGGCGGGAAACTGGACCGGGCCGGTCATCGACCAGCTCGCGGCCAACAGCCCGCTGATTTCCGTATTCGGACCGTCGACGGTGACCTCATCGACCGGCGCGAGGCAATCGAACCCGCTCGCCACGCGCATCCGGTTCTACTATCCGACGCGCGGAGAGGTTCAGCCCCGGGCGCCTGACGTGCACATCGTCGGCGTCAAGATCGGCAAGCGGATCGGCCTGGGCCGCGAGCGCAACGTGGAGCTGGCGGGCGAGATCTTCAACCTCCTCAACGCGGGACATTTCACCGAGTTCAGCCGCCAGGGGGCGAACCGGTTCTACAACCCGCAGACGTTCGGGACCTTCACCAACCCGCAGACGCCGCGGGCGGCGACGTTTGAGATCACCATGCGGTTCTAGCGCAGTTTTCAGTTCCCAGTAGCCAGTTTTCAGCTCGATTCCAGGCAGAACACGACTGGGAACTGACTACGGGCAACTGACAACCCATCTAGGTGATTCTGTGGGGATCGGGGACCTGGGATCGGGGATCAAATGCGGCGCACCCGATCCCCGATCCCCGATCCCCGATTACTTGCCGCTCTTCAGTTGCGAGTACACCATGGTGACGAACCGGTCGGCGCTCGTCCCCGCGCCAGCCGGCAGGAGGCCACCCGGAACTTTCGCGTCATAGGAGGCTGTCACTTTCGCGGCCAGGACTTCCTGCAGGGTCTTGCCCTGCGCAATCATCTGCTGCACTTTTCCCTGTACTGCGACGATCATGTCGCGGTAGGGGACGATGTCCGCTCGGTTGATGAGTGTGCCGTGGCCGGGGATGAGCTTCGTGTTCGGACCGGCCAGCTTCATGGTGGCGTCGAGCGCCTCCAGCGCACCCTTCAACGAGCCGCCGTTGTTGGTGTCGATGAAGGGGTAACCGTAATTTCGGTAAAAATCGCCGATCATGATCGCGTCCGCATTCTCGAACTTGATCATCGTATCGCCGCCGGTATGGGCCGCCCGAACCGGAATTAAATCCACGATTTCGCCGTTCACATGCAGCTTCACCGGCCCGCCCATCCCATACGTCACCACGGGGAGTGCAGCCGGATCCCTCGCCGGAGCCGGATTGCCGTTTGCCAGGGGGGCTGGCGGACGTGCCAGCCCTTCGCGCAGTTCTTCACGCGCAAAGATCGTGACTCCCATTTTTGCGAAGTTCGCATTACCGGCCGTGTGGTCGCCATGTATGTGTGTATTGACCAGGAAACGAATTGGCCCGGGGCTGATTCGTCTGATCGCCGCCACGACCTTGTCAGTGAGCTGCGCGTATTGGGCATCGACCATGAAGATGCCGTCCGGGCCGGCGAGCACGCCGATCCTGCCGCCGGCAGCGTCCTGGTGGCCCGGATCGACACCGGCCGAACCGGACAGCATGTAGAGGTTCGGCGCGATTTTATCTGTCAGGATCTCAATCTTGCTGTAGTCGGTTCCCTGCGCCCAGGCGCTCACGGAAAGGGCCGCTGCAGCTGATACCACCAGCGAAAATTGCATTGCTGACTTCATGGCCTCCCCAATCCCTAATCCCCAATCCCTAATCCCCAATTCCTAATCCCTAATCCCTAATCCCTAATCCCTAATCCCCAATCCCTGCTCAGTTGACGGGCACGAACTTCTGAATGCGCTTGCCGTCCTCGACCTCTCCCGTATAGACATTTCCCTTCGAATCGACAGCGATCGCGTCGATCCAGTGGAGCTGCCCCGCGTAGCGGCCGTTGCCGCCGAACGATCCCGCGAGCGTACCGTCATTCCGGTTGTGAATCCACACCATGTTGTTCGTGCCGTCGGCGACGAAGAGGTAGCGCTGCTGCGGATCGCTCGACACGGCCAGGTGGTAGACGGTGCCGCAGGGCGGCGCCGTGGTGCTCCAGGGCCCGCCGCAATTCGGTCCTCGAGCCTCGGTCGAGGGATGCACGAAGAACTGCCTGACGAACTTGCCCTGCTTGGTGAAGACCTGGACGCGATCGCTGCCGCGCTCGCAGACGTAAACCAGTCCGTCCCGCGAGAAGTGGACGCAGTGCAGCGCGGGCGCGAACTGCGTCTGATCCGGCGGCGGACCCGAGATGTCGTAGGGCGGTGTCGGGTCGTTGTCGATCTCGCTCAGCGGGATCCCCTTCCCTCCCCATCCACGCTTGAAGGCGCCGGTGTCCATGTCGTAGACGAGAATCCGCTTGTTGAGGAAGCCGTCGGCGATGAAGATCTCGCGCGCGTCCTCGTCCAGCTCGAAGGAGCCGATGCCGGGCGGGAAGACGGCGGTTTGCTGGTTGTTCTGCTTTACCTGATCGGCGGGGATCTTCGGCCCGCGGTGGCCGAAGTCCCGGAGGAACTTGCCGTCCTTCGAGAACTCGATGATGCTGTCGCCGGGCGTCGTCCCCGACATCCACACGTTCTTGTCGCGATCGACCGCGATCGTCTGCAGCCGCCCGGGCCAGCCGGGGTTGTAGTCCGGCCCTCCCCAGGCGTGGACGACGTTGCCGTCAGGATCGAATTCGAGGACTTCCGGCCCCAGCACGCAGCATTCGCCGCGTGGGGGCGTCGTCATCGCCGTCAGCTCGTCTGGCCTGGCGTCGACGCGGCGATTGAGGACCCAGACGTGGTCGTCCCTGTCGACGTACATGTCGACAATCTGCTGCATGCTCCACTTGTTGGGCAGCGGCTTGGGCCAGAACGGATCGACCCGGTAGCGGGGCGCGGCGCTGGCGGCGCGTTGTTGCGCGCGGACGATCGCCGCCGTTGCCATCGCCACGCCGCCGCACAGAGCCAGGACGACGGCCGCCATCCGCACGGTTCTCATCTGCATGTGCATGGTGGTTCTCCAGGACCGAGAGGCATTGGTTGTTAAGAACCGCAAAGCAGGAGGATTATACGCGCTGCCTCTGATCTGAACTTCCGTAGGGATCGGGGATCGGGGATCAGGAATTCGGGATTCCCGTGTCGTCCTCGCGCTGGCGCAGGCTTTCGAAGAACGCTTCACCGTCAATCGGCTTCACCCGACCGCTTTTCAGATCGTCGTAGCGGGTGTCGAGTGTCTCCCGCAGGGAGGCCAGTTCCTGCAGGTAGGCCGTGATGGCGTCCTCCACCAGTTCATCGGGCGCCCGCCCCGTCGTCGCGGCGAGGTCGTTCAGCTTCTTGGCCAATTCGGGCGTGACGTGTACGTCCATGAATACCTCAAGAAACCACTGTACGGGTTTCGATGGTGCCCGGCAAGTCGCTCACGCCGCGCGCCGAAGCCCGTCTATTTGCTGCAGTCAAGAGGCGATTCGGTTCCAACTGGTTGCTCTCGCGAATTCCGGCAAATACTTTCTCCCCTTGGTCCAGCGCTCACGCGAACGTTCGCGTTGCTCCTTTCGCTTCTCGTCGGTCGCGAGCAGCGCCTGTGTTCAGGTTCGATGTGCGCCGGGCGAGCCGCTCGGGATCGGCCTGGCGCGAGCGTCAACGTTTCCCGGGCGGCGCGATCCGGCGCAGCTCGTCGAAGAAA
>JAHFUJ010000274.1:5100-6257 GCA_023265105.1 Acidobacteriota bacterium | reverse complement strand
CCATGCCGCCGGCGCCAAGGAGCGCGACGACTTCGTAGCCGCCGAGACGGACGCCGGGCGCAAAGGACATGAATTGGCGTGGATTATATACGCCGATCACGGTCCGGCTAAAGCCGGACACTACTGGATATCTTCAATCTGTTGATGGTCGATTGTCGATTTATTGTTCAATTTCGAAATAGATCGACAATTGCCAGATCGAAACTCGAAAATAATTCAGGCGTCTGGCTAGCCTTCGTGCGATTGTCGAACGCCGTGGCGCAGCACGCGGTTCCACCACATCAGCGCGCCGGTGACGAACAGACACAGCGGCGCGAGTCCGAACGCAGCCCAGAGGACCTTGACGCTTCGGCCGTAAGCCCTGCCGAAGTGGAGACGGCTGAGCGTGGCCAGCGTCCTGTCGATAGGCCGGATCGCCGGTTGAAGTTCGTTCATCGGATAGAAGTAGTCGAAGATCGGTGCAAGCTGCCGCGCGAACGCCAGGTAGACTCCCGAGATTCCCCACAAGAAGACGAACGCGATGGTCCAGAAGCCGATCGCGCTGTGCAGATCCCAATTGATCCGCTTCCAGTTGGCCCTCCATTCGATGGTCAGGCTGCGGCGCCAGTTCTTGATCCCAGGCCACCAAATCACCGCGCCGGTCAGACAAAGCACGATGACGAACATTCCGCCGGCGCCGTTGACCAGGCGGCCGTTGTCCCCGAAGAGCAGATTGTCGTGAAGGTCGAGCAGCCACTCGGTCAGGCGGTAGCCGGCGCGCAGCTTGCTGCCCAGGTCCTCGCCCGTGTAAGGATGGAAGAGCCGCAGCCATCGTCCCCCGCCGCGCTCCAGTGTAATCTCGGCCGCCTGGTCGGGGTTCTTTGGTTGCCACACATCAGTGATGCGGTACCTCGGGTAGGCGCGCTCGGCGGCCTGCTTCAGCGCCTCCGGAGTCATCCGATCGCCGGCAGGGGTGACGATCGTCGGCGGGCTCGAGAACTTCCTGTAGAGGTCGACGCGGTAAACAAGGACGCTGCCGGAAACACTAATCAACAGGATATAGAGGCCGACGCCTATTCCGGTCCACAAGTGAACCTGGAACAGCGCCTTGCGGACCCACAATTTCTGGGGCTGACGTATCCAGCGTGCGACAAAGGTCATGTCCGAGCCATTTTACC
>JAHFUJ010000274.1:0-5000 GCA_023265105.1 Acidobacteriota bacterium | reverse complement strand
CCTTTTACCTTTTGCCTTCTGTTCTGCCTTCCCCCTTGACGAATATACTTGGTCGACGTGAATGCTACCTTCCTCGGCGAGCTCGATCAAATCGTGGGCCGCGAGGGCGTCCTGCGCGATCCGACGGATCTTCTCACGTACGAATCTGACGCCCTGGCAAGACTGCGCAGACGCCCCGGTGTCGTGGTTCTGCCGAAGACGGCCGCCGACGTCCAGGCGGTCGTTCGCCACTGCCATCAGAACGCGGTGCCGTTCGTGGCTCGCGGCCATGGCACCGGCCTTTCCGGCGGAGCGCTGCCGGCCCCCGACGGCGTGCTCATCGTGCTCACGCGGCTCAATCGGATTCTGGACGTCGACATTCCAAACCAGCGCGTCACGGTCGAGCCTGGCGTGGTCAACCTCGACGTCACACAGCGTGTCGCGCCTTTCGGGTACTACTACGCTCCCGATCCGTCGAGCCAGTTGGTCTGCTCGATTGGCGGCAACGTCGCAGAGAACTCCGGCGGCGCTCACTGTCTGAAGTACGGGTTCACCGTTCACCATGTGCTCGGGCTCGAGGCGGTGCTTCCCAATGGCGAGATGGTGCACTTGGGAGGCGCGACGCTCGACACTCCCGGACTCGATCTTCTCAGCGTCCTCGTCGGCTCAGAGGGCACGCTCGCCGTCGTCACCAAGGTGACGCTCCGACTCGTGCGCATTCCGGAAGCTGTACGGACGCTGCTGGCGGCGTTCCCATCCACTGAGGATGCGGGCAACGCCGTCTCGGAGATCATCGCGGCCGGCATCGTGCCCGCGGCTGTCGAAATGATGGACAGGCTGACCATCACCGCGGCCGAAGCGGCCGTCCATCCGGGCTTCCCCTCTGCAGAAGCCGTCTTGATCGTGGAGCTGGATGGCGCGAAAGCGGAAGTTGCGGAGCTTTTCGGGCTCGTCGAACGAATCTGCCGGAGCGCCCGAGCCACCGAGATACAAATCGCGCGTGATGGCGAGGAGCGGGCGCGCATCTGGAAGGGACGGAAGGCGGCGTTCGCCGCGATGGGCCGCGTGTCGCCCAATTATTACGTCCAGGACGGCGTGATCCCGAGGACGAAGCTGCCCGAAGTGCTGCGCCGGATACGCGCCCTCGAGGTCGAGTCGGGCCTGCGGATCGGCAACGTGTTCCACGCGGGCGACGGAAACCTGCATCCACTGGTGTGCTACGACGAACGGATCGAGGGGCAAGGCGCGCTCGCCGAGCGTGTCGCGTCTGAGATCCTTACTTACTGCATCGAAGCCGGCGGATCGATCACCGGCGAGCACGGCGTCGGGGCGGACAAGGTCCAGGCGATGGCCCACCTCTTTACCGCCGACGATCTCGAGACGATGCAACTCGTGCGGTGCGCGTTTGACCCCACGAATATTTGCAATCCGGGGAAGATCTTTCCCACGCCGCGGTTGTGCGGCGAAGTGCCCGGTCCTTATCGACGCCATCCGATCGAGCGCGCGGGTCTGGCCGAGCGGTTTTAGCGACGGCTGGCGTTGGCAGCGTGCTCGGAACTAACGCCGTAGGGTGCTGGAAGCTAACGCCGTAGGGTGCTGGGAACTGACGCGGTAGGGTGCTGGGAACTGACGCGGTAGGGTGCTGGGAACTAACGCACCAGGGTGCTGGGAACTGACGCGGTAGGGTGCTGGAAGCTAACGCCGTAGGGTGCTGGGAACTGACGCGGTAGGGTGCTGGGAACTAACGCACCAGGGTGCTGAGTGGTCGCGAGGTTCGCCATGGTCGACGGTGCGGCGCGGAGCCTGACCGACTTGATGGCCGGAGCAGAAACGGTTGCCGGCCGCGGGACCGCGCGCGCGGCGGCCGCGGGCGATGCGATCGACGGTGTTCTGCCGCGCATTGTCGTGGAGCCGCCCAGCGCCGAGGCCATCGCCGACACGCTCGCCTGGGCTTCGCGTGACTCGCTGTCGGTCGTCATACGCGGCGGCGGGACGAAGCTCGATTGGGGCACGCCGCCGCGCGCGGTCGACGTCGTGTTGTCCACCACTCGAATGCGGGCGGTGCTGGCGCATCGCCATGGCGACCTGACCGCGACCGTCGAAGCAGGGGCGCCGCTTGCCGCCGTCAATCGGGAGCTCGCGCGGCATCATCAGTGGCTCCCTCTCGATCCGCCGTCGACCGACCGTGCGACCATCGGCGGCATCATCGCGACCAACGACAGCGGGCCCAGACGCCACCGCTACGGCGCGCCGCGCGATCTGATCCTCGGCGTCGGCATGGCACGAGCCGACGGCCACCTCGCCAAAGCCGGAGGCATCGTCGTCAAAAACGTCGCCGGTTACGATCTGGCCAGGCTGCTCACCGGTTCCTTCGGGAGCCTGGCGGTGATCGTGAGCGCGACGTTCAAACTGTTTCCGCTGGCTCGAACGTCTCGAACGGTCGCGATCGACATCGCGGGAGCACGCGAACTTCAGTCGCTCGCGTCCGCGTTTCTCGCGAGCCAGCTCACACCGACCGCGCTCGAGCTCGAGCTGCCGCCCCCGCGACTTCTGGTCCGCTTCGAATCGGTCGAGGCCGCGGCCGACGAGCAGGCGCGCGAGGCCGTCAGTCTGGCCGCGGCGCAGGGAGCGAAGGCCCGCGTCCTCCAGGACGGCGACGAAACAGCGATGTGGGACGCGCACGATCGGCGGCCGTGGGAAGGACGAGGCGCGATCGTCAAAGTCAGCGTGCTGGTCAGCGATCTGGGGGACACGCTGACGTGGCTCGCGGAGGCGGCCGGCATCGACGACTGCGAAGTGACGGGGCGCGCCGGGCTCGGCGTGTTGCTGATTCGCGTGGACGGCGACGCCGAAGCTCAGGCGCGGCTGCTGACAGCACTTCGCCAGCGGATCCCGGTGGGTCGTGGCAGTGCCGTCCTGTTGCGCGGATCTCGCGAACTCAAAGCGCGAGTCGACGCATGGGGACCAATCGGTGACGGACTGGATCTGATGCGCGCCGTCAAGCAACGTTTCGATCCCTCGGGCATCCTCAATCCTGGTCGCGGGCCAGGAGGGATCTAGGTTCCGTGGCCTCGAATGGGCTTCGAGCGTCTTTACATCTGTCCCTCGTCCTCGTCCTCGGGTTCGGGTTCGCACGTCCGGTCACCGCGGCAATCGATCGTCAGCTTGTGGCGGGCGGCATCCCGTTCCTCGTCGGCATCGAGCATGCCGGTGACGGCAGCGGTCGACTGTTTCTCGTCAGCCAGCCTGGTCGGATTCTCATCTACGACGGTACGCAGGTCCTTCCGACGCCGTTTCTGGATCTATCGAGTCTCGTACTGTGCTGCGGCGAGCAGGGTTTGCTGGGTCTCGCTTTTCATCCGAGCTACACCAACAACGGTTTCCTCTACGTGAACTACATCAATCGGTCGGGTAACACGGTGATCGCGCGCTATCATGCGTCGGCCGATCCAAACGTCGCGGATCCGGGCTCAGGCACGATTTTGTTGACCCAGCAACAGCCGTTCGCCAATCACAACGGTGGCCAGTTACGCTTCGGCCCCGACAGGTTCCTCTACATCGCGCTGGGCGACGGTGGATCGGGCGGCGATCCGCTGAACAGCGGGCAGAGCCTGTCCACGCTTCTCGGAAAACTGCTGCGGATCGACGTGGACTCCGGCTCGCCGTACGCGATTCCTGCAAGCAACCCCTTTGTGAACACCGCAGGCGCGCTTGGCGAAATCTGGGCCCCCGGCCTGCGCAACCCGTGGCGCTTCAGTTTCGATCGCCAGACCGGAGATCTATTCATCGGCGACGTCGGCCAGAACCTCTGGGAGGAGATCGACTTTCAGGCCGGGGGCGGTGACGGCAACAACTACGGCTGGCGTCGAATGGAAGGCCTGCACTGTTTCGATCCGTCGACCGGCTGCAATCCCGGCTCGCTGACCCTGCCGATCCTCGAGTACCCGCACTCGCTCGGCTGCTCGGTGATCGGCGGCTTTCGGTACCGCGGCGCACTCTTGCCGGGTCACGCAGGCACCTACTTCTTCGCCGACCTTTGTAGCGGCCGGATATGGGGCGCCACGCCGAATGCCGGTGGGGCTTGGAGTGCGACACAACTTCTCGAAACGAATCTCACGATCACGACGTTCGGCGAGGACGCGGGCGGCGAGATCTACCTGTCACATTACGCGTCCAATGGCGAACTGTATCGGCTCGTCTCGCCCGCCTCGGTGTCGCCGGTGCTGACGGTCACGAAGACGGGGAACGGCGCCGGACGGATCACGAGCGCACCGGCGGCGCTCGAATGCGGCTCCATCTGCAGGGCGCAGCTCGCGAGCGGCACGATGGTGACGCTGACCGCTACGTCGGATTCTGGATCGACGTTCACGGGGTGGAGCGGCGACGCGGATTGCGCAGACGGTGCGGTGACGCTGTCAGCGGACCGGAGCTGCACGGCAAAGTTCGACCGGGGTTTCACCGATGATTCGATCGTCACAGGGTCGACCATCGTCAAAGCCGTTCACATCACCGAGCTGCGCTCGCGAATCGATGCGCTGCGCACGAGCGCCGGGCTCTCGCCGTTCCCATGGACCGATCCGACCCTGACCCCTGGGAGCACCATAATCCAGGCGATTCATGTGGCCGAGATGAGAACAGGGCTGAACCAGGTGTACGCAGCAGCGGGGCGACCGTCCCCCAACTACACCGATCCCGCGCTCGCCGCCGGCAACGTGATCAAGGCCGTTCACCTTGCTGAACTCCGCAGGGCCGTTGTGGCATTGGAGTAGGGCATGCCGGGTCGTGCTTGGAGATCACAGTTCCAGAGTGCTTGGAACTGACGAGGTAGAGTGCTGGGTGATCACGGTTCTAGGGTGCTCGGCGATCACGGGCTCTAGGGTGCGTGGAACTGACGCTCCAAGGTGCTCGGAGTGGCGCGGTATGTGCCTGTGCGAAACGCATGGGCATTTACTGCCAACGGACCGGCGTCGAAGGATTTCAAATACCGCGATCAAATCCGCGACTCCAGCGCATCCGCTCCC
>JAHFUJ010000273.1 GCA_023265105.1 Acidobacteriota bacterium | reverse complement strand
GCCCGGCAATGGTGACGCGTCCGGTGGCCTCACGAACCTTCGGCACAACCTCTATCTTACCGTGACCCAGCCCCGATGCCGTTCGTAGCCACTACGTCAGTGACGAGTAATACTGTCGGCACTCCCTCCCCCTCGTATAATCACGCAGACTCGGTCCCGATCACGCGCGGCAAGCTTTCGGACACGCGCGACATCTGGGCAGTCGGCTGCATGAACGTCACCATCACGAGGAGCGTGCCGTGAGCGAGCCCACGGAAGACTTCGCCGCGATGTTCGAGGCTTCGCTCAAGGTGAAGCGCATCGAGAGGGGTCAGACCATCGAGGGCACGATCGTCGCGATCGGTCCGGAGGTGGCGTTTGTCGACGTCGGCGGCAAGGGCGAAGCCACGATCGACATCGACGAACTGAAGGACGCCGAGGGCGATCTCGAGGTCGCCGTTGGCGACCGCATTCAGGCCATGGTGATGTCGACCGCGGGAGGGCTGACACTCTCCCGGAAGCTGGCGCGAGGGGCCGCGACGCAGAGGCAGCTCGAAGACGCGTTCCACACCGGTCTTCCGGTGGAAGGAAAGGTCGAACGGGCGGTGAAGGGCGGGTACGAGGTGCGCATCGCGCGCCAGCGCGCTTTCTGCCCGATCTCTCAGATCGACACGCTCCGGACCGACGCGCCGGCGCACGAAGGGCGTGTCTACGCATTCCGAATCATCGAGTACAAGGAAGGCGGCAGAAACCTCGTCGTCTCGCGGCGTGCGCTTCTCGAGGAGGAGCAGCGCGCACGCGCCGCCGAGGTCCGGCGATCGATCGTCGCCGGCGCGGTGATGACCGGGCGCGTCGCCTCCGTGCGCGAGTTCGGCGTCTTCGTCGACCTGGGTGGCGGCGTGCAGGGCTTGCTGCACGTGTCCGAGATGGGGTGGTCCCGCGTGTCGGACTCGTCTTCGGTCGTCAAGCCCGGCGATGAAATCACGGTCAAGGTCCTGCGCGTGGACGAGGACAAGCAGAAGATCTCGCTCGGGTTGAAGCAGCTCACCGCCGATCCCTGGTCGAAAGTCGAGGCCACGTACGAGATCGGCCAGGTGTGCACGGGCCGCGTCACGCGCGTCGTGGAGTTCGGGGCGTTCGTCGAGCTGGAGCCGGGCGTCGAAGGGTTGGCGCACGCCTCGACGTTCGCTCCGACGGGGCGATCGGCGGGATGGTCCACCGTGGTCGCCTCGGGGATGACGGGAGCCTTCGAGATCCTGAGCATCGACCTCGAGAAGAAGCGGATCGGCGTCGCGCTCGTTCACGAGGCCGAGGAAGTGCGCGAGTACACCGAACGCAGGGATGTTGCACCGGCGGAAGGGTTCGGATCGCTCGCCGACAAGCTCCGCGGCGCACTCAAGCCTCGGCAGACGTGAGGTTTCACGGTTGGCGCGATCCGCCACATACACCACGCCGTCGTTGGAGATCGCCAGCAGACACTATCGGCGCGCAGTTTTAACCACGAAGACGCGAAGGACACGAAGTGAAGAATCAGGGGTAGTATCCGAATGGCCGTTTCGCCTTGGGATTCCATTCCGGTTGTGCAGGAAGGAAATTGTCGCGATTCGGCATTCGTATCTTCGGGAGGCTCGTGGCATCGAGGACGTCGGTGTCTGTGATGACGTCGTTTCGATAGAGCACATACGCGGTCAGCGCGTAGACTTCGTCCGGAGTGAGCGATCCCGGCCTCGTCTGGGGCATGGCGCGGTTGATGAAGTCCCACACGGTCGTTGCGTACGGAACGAGGCTCCACGGGATCTTCACAGGCTTCGCATTGCCGAGCGGCACGAGCCCGCGATGCAGCGCGCTTCCTGTCGCGTTTGGCCCGTGACACGCGGCGCACTTCTGCGTATACACCGTTGCGCCCTCTTTCGCGGTTCCGCGCCCCGGCGGCAGTTCCTTTCCTTCAGGCGAGATCGCGGTATCCCTGGCCTTGATTTCCTCCTGGCTTGGAACTCTTCCCAGCTGATACGTCGGCCCCTGCGCGTGCGCCGCCACAGACGCGAGGATCGCGAATGCGGCCACGAGGAGCACGTAGGGCGGGTCCCGCCGAGCAACAGATGCCGTGCGCAGGCGGACCCGGCGCCTAGAACAGCGCGTTCTGAATGCGTCCATCCGGGTTGACCTTCCATGGCTGAATGCCATTGAAGTGATCGGCCTCGTAGAAGTAATCGGGGGTCACGCCCAGGTTCTTCGCCGCCTCGAGGATCGTCGGTTGAACCTCGCCTCGCTCGTCCGTGCAGCGCGACTGCAGCACGGTCTCTTCGCCATTCCACTTCCACGCGTAGCGGAACCGCGTGTGCGCATACCGAAGCACCGGTTGCTGGAGCTCCGCCTCCTTGTAGGTCCGGCCGCCGTCAGTCGAGACATCGACTCTTCGCACGGCGCCTCTGCCGGTCCAGGCCAGACCAGTGATCTCGTAGAACCCGTGGCCGGGCAGACGCTGGCCGCCGGAAGGCCGAGTAATGACCGATTTGGGTCCAAGCTCGAATCGGTACCACAACCCTTTGCCGTCGGGCCTCGTGTCGGCGTTATTGCCCGACTCGTGCCACGCCATGTAGGGTCGATCAACCACGTTGATGCGGGTCAACCACTTCACGGCGCGGATCGCCTCCCAGCCGGGGACGACGAGTCGCAGCGGGTAACCCTGGTGGGGACGCACGGGCTCGCCATTCTGGGCGTAGGCCACCAACGTGTCCTCCATGGCCTTACCCAGCGGAATGCTCATGGTGTACTTGTTGGATTCATCCCCTTCGGCCACGATCCAGCTTGCCCCGCTTTTGACGCCGCACTCCTTGAGCAGCACCGACAGCAACACCCCCGTCCATTCACTGCAGCTGGTGCGTCCATGCACCAACTGAACCGACTCGCCGTTGGGACCATGAAGCGGGCGGCTGTTTGCGTTGCATTCGAGGAAATACACCCGCGAGACCGAAGGCAGGCGTTTCAATTCATCCAACGTGAACTCGAGCGGACGGTCCACCATCCCGTGCAGCAGCAGACGATGCTTCTTCGGATCGAGATCCGGAATGCCCTTGACGTGGTCCATCAGGAAATGGAGACCGGACGGCGTGATGATCCCGTCCAGATCCTGAAGCGGTGTCATCAGTGCCGTGTCGGTGATTGCGGTACCCTGGCCGGGGGCCTTGCGGATCGTGTTGTCGAACGGAGAGGGTTGCCCGTACGCGAGGGTATCTCTCGGAGGCGCAGTGGGCGCGGCTGTCTGGCCGCGGAGCGAGCGGACAGCTCCCATCACCAAACCAGCCACGCCGATGCCACTCGTCAGGAACCACCTGCGCCTGGAATGGGAATGCGAACCCATCGGAGTCCTTTCGATCTGGCGGGTCCGCCCCGCCTCGCACCATGCTTCGGCGGGACCCGCCCTACGTTGCGATGTCGTCGAGGCCGTGGCTATTGAGAAAGGCGACCTGGCGAAGCGGAGCCTCTCATCGGGTTGAGGCGCCGCTTCGCAGGCAACGCGATTTCAGTTGGTGGAAGTCCTCGACGGGATCACCATGGTGTAGTTGCGCTTCGGCACCTGCCCGACCTTGATCTTGGCCACTTCCTTCATCGTGGGGATGTCGACCACCAGCGTCTGGTTTCCCACGGGGTCGGCCACGTACGCCCTCTTGCCGTCGGGCGTGAGCGTCACCCAGGCGGCGCCCCTCCCGCTCAGATCGGCTCTTCCCACCAGCTTCAAATCGGGGAGTGAGTACGAGTAGAGCGCATTGTTCAGCCGACTGTTGACAACGAGGATCTTCTGATCGGCGGTGACAGCCATCCCGTGAGATTCAGAGGAGCCCGCGATCAGCGGAATTCTCCCGGAGGCCAAGTGCGGAAGTGTGATCCGCGTGACTTCCTTGCGTGCCTGAAAATCGACCACCACAAACCCGTTGTAGTCGCCGATCTGGACGAACAGCAAATGGGTGGATCCATCGGGATTCTTGGACATCGCCATCGGACGGATGCCTTCGCCAAGCTTGATGTTCCACGAGGGTGCATCGGTCTGCGTATCGAGGACGCTCACGTGTCCCTCCCCGCCCGCCTCGCCGGCGACTACATTCTTGCCGTCCGGGGTGACATAGAGGTTGTGAACGGGCCCTTCCGTGCGGACGCTCTTGACCTTGGTGAGCGTGGCGGTGTCGATGACATCCGCAACGCCCGGGTTGTTCCCGACGGCCTGCCTGATCCCCACATAGACTTTCCGCCCATCAGGAGTAATAGAGATGTTGTTGGGATGGCCCGAGAGAGGGATCTTCTTGATCACGGTCCGCGTCTTCGTGTCGGCCACGTCCAACGTGTCGTCAGCCTCGTTACTGACGTAGATCCGGCTTCCGTCGGGGGATGCCGTGACCCCGTGGGCCGCTTCGATGCCCGGGATCTCTCCCACGACCGTGTTCGTGACAGGGTCGATGATGTGGACTCTGTCGCCCGCGGCGTTGCTCTGGAGGATGCGAACCTGGCCCTGGGCCATCAACGGCAGCGGGAGCAGAACGATCGCCAGAGCCGTCAGACAGCGCTGAACGTAAAGAGTTGTCATCGTCAGGTCCTCTCAAAAAAACGGGTCAAACGCTTACGTGGCCATGCGTGGCATCTCGCGGTGGTCGACCGTTCCACAGGTCACTCCGCGGCGCACGCACCGGTCAACTCAATGAGCTTCTCGTTTGCTTTCCGCCCGCACACCCAGTTGGCGAGCGCCTGCCACTCCGGATCGAGGAACGAATTCCAGTGTTTTCCCCCGCTGTGGTAGAAGTCGCCACCCCCCTCGGCCAGCAGTGGGTGCAGGAGGAGTTTGCTCGACGTGAGGTTGTTGGGAACCACGCGCGACTGGACAACCCGGAAGTTCATTCGGGCTTGCTCCTCGTTCCAGGTGGTGGCGCCAGGCGAGAGTTCCTGCAAGCGCATGGGAGTGCCCCTGCTGTGGCAGGAGACACAGCGGGTGTGGCCCTCGCGCTTGGCCAGGAAGATGGGCTGTACCTTGGTCCTGAAGAACTCGAAATCCAGAGCCGATGCCGCAGGAGAGCCGGGCCCCTGGGCCTGCGGTGCAGCAGTGGCTGGGTATTGCGTCAGCAACGCAGCCACGAGCAGAAGCAATAGTGCGACGGGCATGACGCTCCTCCTCCCCATTTAACAGGCTGGCAAGTCTGAACCGGCAGCATATAGGGATCGCGTGTAAAGAATCAATAAATCTATTTCTTCACGTGACGTTCGAGCATCTGCCGCCGGACGACGGCGCCGTAGACATTGCCGCTGGCATCGACGCCCACCCCCTCGGCGCCTGAATGATCGGGCGCCGCCGATTCGGACTCTTCGATGAACGTCTTCACGGACCCGTCCCTGGCGCTGCCGATCCGGATGCCCTTCCTGATGGCCGTGAGCTCGTGCGCGCCGGTGTCCGGTCCCGATTCCGAATCGGTGACATAGATCGTGTCGTCCGCGGTGATGGAAATCCCGCTCGGCCGGCCGAACTGGTGCCACTGGTCGATGAACGTCCCATCCTGGTCGAAGATCTGGATGCGGTTGTTCTCGCGGTCGCCGACAAACAGCCGCCCGCGCGAGTCCAGGGCGATGGTGTGCGGCTCGCTGATCTCACCCGGCCCCGAGCCTTTCTTCCCCCATTCCTTGATGTACTTCCCGGTGCGGTCGAACTTCACGACCCGGTTGTTCCTGCCGTCGCGATGGCTGTCGGTCACGAAGATGTCGCCGTTGGGCGCAACGACGACATCGGTCGGCTGATCGAAGAGGTCCGGACCCGATCCCGACACGCCGGCCTTTCCGAGGGTCATCAGCACCTTGCCATCGGGACTGAACTTGAAGACCTGATGCCCCTTGCCACCGGCGCCGCGCGCGTCGGTCACCCAGAGGTTCCCCTCGCGATCGACGGTCGCGCCATGCGGGAAGTTGAACATCCCTTCGCCCCAGCTCTGGAGGAGTTTGCCGCTGCGGTCGAACTTGAGGATCGGCGGCTCCGCGCGGCCCGTGCAGGAGTTGTCGACGCAGCGGTGTACGACGTAAATGATGCGGCCGTCGGGTGACGGCTCGACGGCGGTTACGGCCGCCCACTTCATGCCCGTCGGAAGCCGGCCCCAATCACGCGTCGTGCGATACGTCTGCGGCAGATCGTTGCGAGGAGCACTGTCCGCCCCGGCGTATACCGAGGCAGTCAGACTCACTGCAAGAGTCGTCATGACGATCCACAGAGCTGGTTTCATAGGCACCTCACGCTCGGCCCGCTTTCGATCCGCCCCGGCTC
>JAHFUJ010000272.1 GCA_023265105.1 Acidobacteriota bacterium | reverse complement strand
TCGAAGCGGAGCGCGAACGAGTCCGGCGGAAGAGAATGGCGGAACCTCTCACCGAAAGGGGCCGCGCGATAAAGGAACAGCTGGACTTTCCGACGTCATTTATCCGGAAACAAGAGCGACGGGTGGCTCGCGCAATTCTGCAACGCAAGGAAGTGCCCAAAGACCCCAGGAAGCGGCACTGACGCCCCGGTGAAAAGCGAGGTGAACGTCCCTCGGGGGGCCAGACCGTGCAGCGAAAAGCTGCGTCAGCAAACGAAGCCCTCCCCGGTTGGGCTAATTGAGCGAGATGAAGGCCAGCGCGTTGTTGGCGTTCATCGGGATCACGAGCTGGTTCGCTCCCGCGTCGTAGCACATCGACGCCGGGTTCGGGATGTTCTGGGCGATGAGTTCCGCGGGGCGACCGGGACGGATCCGTGACACGCCGCCGTTCTGGACGCTGCTGACATACTTCGTGCCGTCTGAAAGGATCACCAGGCCGTCGTTGCCGGCCTGCACCGCGGTCTCCGTACGGATCAACTGGCCAGCCGGCGAGAACGTCAGCACCTCGTTGTTGCCAATGTTGATGACAACGATGTTTCCCTGCTGGTCGAAGGCGATCCCGTTCGGCTGACGAAGTGGGGCGCCCTGAATGAAGATCGAAGCGGTGCCGTCGCGCGTGATCTTCCAGACCTGCCAGCTCGTCGGGTCCGGAGTCTGGCCGCCGGTTCCGGTGTTCGTCGCATAGATCGTCCCATCGTCGGCGACCTCAATGTCATTGAAGCCGGTGGAACGAGGGACGCGGACTTCGCCAGCCGGCGCGCCGGTCGTCATGTTGAACCAGCGGATAACAGCCACCAAGGGGTCGTTCGGTGAGGTGCCGCCGTCTCGATCCGAGACGTAGAACATGCCGTTGGCGATGTCGCTGCCGGAAGGCTCGTTCAGGATCAGGGGAGGCGTCATGTTCGCTCGGGCACCCGCGTTCTGAATCCCGATCCAGCGGGCAGTGTGAACGGACCCGTCGTGGTTGATGAACGAGACCCAGCCGTTGTTGGTCTGCACGTCCTGGCCGACGCTCCGGTTGGGGACGACGATGAGGTTGCGGACAGGGTCGTAGGAACAGCTCTCGGCGGAGTAGATGGCGCCGTAGACCTTCACGTTCGACGACATCGGATTGAACGCGCCGTCCGCTGCCGGGTTGATCGGAAGGCCGAGGCGGTTCCCGACCGAGAATGGCTGCGGTCCCTGCGGTTGCTGTGCGGTAACCAAACCCGCGCCGATCGCGATGGCGAGCGCGGTCGATCTGAACGCCAGGGTGAATCCTTTCATGTGACTGTTCCCTCCAAACCTTCTAGTTTGTCGTCTTTTCTCGGGCGAATGTTCCAAGAGGATATGGGATTGGGGTGCCATTTTCCAATAGTCACCGGTCCGAAAACGGCCGGCGGGTCACTGTAAGTTGTTGATTCGAGGTTGGCTCACCACATGGAACTTCAGAGGCGGACCCGATTATGATTGCCGTGCGTCACACGCAGTTTCAGGAGATACCGCCATGCCCGCAGGACCTTCCCCGGCAGCAGGCCACTTCCTGCTGAATCTCGACGATCGACCCGTTCTCCTCGAGGACTTCGACGGCGGCAACATCAGGGGCAACGTGGTGACGACAAACATGGGCCCCCAGCAGCTGGCGAGGAAGAACATCTCGACGCTCACCTTCGAGCCCTTCAGGCTCGGCGTCGGTATGTCGATGGGCAAGCCGCTGATCGACTGGATCAAGACGTCGCTCGATTTATCGGCCATGCGCAAGGACGGCTCCGTCGTCACGGTGAACACTTCCGACAAGGCCCAGTGGTACCGCCACTTCCGCGGCGCGCTCATCGAGGAAATCACGATCCCGGCGATGGACGCGACCAGCAAGGAAGCCGCGCCCTTCACAATCAAGTTTCAGGCGGAGAAGATCACGTATGCGAAAGGTGACGGCGCCGTCGTGAAGGCCCCGGCGGACACCAAGCCGAAGAAGTGGCTCGCCTCGAACTTCCGTCTCCGCATCGGCGCCTTGCCGTGCAAGCGCCTGGCGAAGATCGATGCGTTCACGATCAAGCAGAGCGTCGAGAGGCCGGCCAGGCTCGAGTTCCCCAACCTGAAGGTGACGTTCTCGGCGGCGGACGCCGGCGCCTGGGAGGATTGGTTCCAGGCGTTCGTGATCGACGGCAACAACGGGCAGGAGAAGGAGCTCAAGGGCGCGATCGAATTCCTCGATCCCAGCACCAACGGGATCCTTGGTTCGATCGAGCTGTCGCAGGTGGGCATCTTCTCGCTCCACGAGGAGAAGCAGGACGCCAGCAGCGATGGGATCGCGCGCTACGTGGCGCAGCTCTACGTGGAGAAGATGAGCATCGACATTCAGAACGTGTGATCTCGTCGTCATCGGGTCGCAGCGCGGCGATCCAAGAAAGCGGTCGGCTGTTCACATCTTTCCCCACGCGCGCGGCTTACCGAGTCGCCCGTCGCCGCGGGCGGACGAACTCCTTGACCTCATCCTCACTGATTTGCTCGGTCGTCTTCTCGAGCAACAGGGCCGCCAGTTGCATCGGTTCGACATTGACGCCTTCGTGTTGGTGGACCTTTGCTGCGATCGCCTCCAGGCGTTCAAGCGTCCGTGGTGCAAGTGGGAGGAGCCGCCGCTCGGTCCAGCGCGGGTCCGTCGGACGTCCACCACCCGCCGGCACCCGGAACCGAGCCTCGACATCCGCCACTAGTTGCATCGCGCCGAAATAGCCCCCTGTCGCGGGGGCCTTCCCTCTGCGCTCGGCGCCGAGCCGCGCAGCGATCTTGTTCATGTCGAGCTGCCTTTTCACTCTCTACTCCTCTGCAAAGTCGCGAATCGCAAAGTATTCGTCGCCAATCACCAGCCCGACCTCTCCCTGGCCACCCTCGCGTCCCATCTTCCTGCAGAAGCTCCCGAGCTCGGCGAGGTTCCTGGAGTCCTCGATGTCGGCCGGTGTCGTGTAACAGTGAACGACGACCGGCTCGTCTCTCACGAGCGCGCCGCCTCTCTCGTCATCACGCCAGATGCCCTTCGCCTTCGGATACGCTGTTGCGCCTCCGAATACGCGCCCAAACATCTCCAGAGCGGCGTCGACCCAGTGATTCTGGTCGATGGCCGTGCTTCCGTCGCGCTCGACGCTTGGCACGAACAGGACGACCAGGACGCTCCTGCGTCCTTCACTCAAAGTGGCTTTTCGTGGCCGCAGCCTCCTACGCTTCTTCGCCACCTATCGATCAATATAGATCGTAGCGGACCCGCGATGCAAGCTTCGGGTCTGTTTTGGGCTGCGACGTCGACGCGCAAAATTGTTCGAGAGGTTGCGAGTGGGTTTTCTGGTTAGTTCCCGCTCTTGCGTCTACAGAGGAGGAGCATCAACGGCCACGGTGCTGCCAGACGGCTCGTCAATGTCTTTGTAGGGGTTGCGTCACAGTCCGTGTCACAGCTCATCCGCACTGTGACACGCCGCGGACCGCGGTTCCTGCCCGACCGCGGGCCAGTTCATCCAGACCCGCGTGGCAGCGACACGCGAGCCCGCCCGCCACTCAAAACGCGTGGGCCGTGCCTGTCACCCAGACCAGGTCGCGTTCCCAAATCTCGCGCTCTGTCGCCTCGCGCTCGAACAACGCTGCGGTCTTCATCAGGACAAGCGTGAAAGGACTGCCGGTGCGCCGGGTGGTGTGGCTGACGGGCAGGTCATGAGCGCCGAGGATTTGATGGATGTGAGCCCGCTGGTTCTTGGCCAGCGGCCATTCGAACCGCACCTGATCCGAGGCACCCAGAAACTGAGCGAGCGTCCCACACAGCCGGCAGGCACATCCGCGAGGCACGGGGATCGACCAGTTGTCCTTCCCACGGACCGGCATACCTAATCGGGTCGTGAGCGTCTGCCTGCAGTGCTCGTGCAGCGACGCCAGGCCCAGATCGCGCAACGCGTCGCGAGCTCGCGTCTCCTGCGCCGTTCGCAGCAGGTGGACGAGACCGCGAATGGGATACTCGCTGTCCGGTGACGTCAAGACGCGAAGCATCTCGCCGTGCAGGTCGGGACTGTTCGCCATCAGGCTGCTTTCGAGCAGGCTGAGGATCGGCTTGCTCATGCGACCGACCGCATCGCGCGTGATCGTCGGATTGGGCTCGTCGCAAAGCTCCATCCACTGCTTCACGATGCGGGTCCACTCCTCCGTGACCAGCCAGCGGGCCAGCTCGACTCCTTGCGCTGATTCACCGGCACACAACGGCTCACACACTTTGGAGAGCGATGCCGTCCACGCCGCGTGACGCTCCCCTGGTGTGTCGCGACGTCTCTCGGACGCCCACGATCCCAGGACCGCCCGGCACCATTCGAGGCCATACCGCTGGCCCAGCGCGACGAGCCGCGGCGCTGCCCGCGGCGTCAAGCGCTCCAGAGTAAACGACGTGAGGAGCGAGGCTGCCAGCTCAGGACTGTCGAGCCCTTCGGCCACGGCAAGCGTCCGTTCGAAGAACCGTGGGCTCTCCTCCCGCTGTGCCACCTCCGCCCAAAAGGCGCCGAGGCGCCGAGCGAGGCCTCTGGCGTTCTCGACGTCGCCGTGTTTGAGCTGTTGCGTGATCTCGCCGATGGCCCAGTGCGGAGAGGCCTTGGCGCGTATGACAAAGGTCCGCTCGCGCGGCCAGAGCACGATGGCGGCGCGGTGGTACCACCGGTCGACGGTGTTCCCCCAGTTGCCCATGTATCCTTCGTGCTCCGACGCGAAGGGCTCGAGCTCCTTGGAGGCTTTCGTGTAGCACACCTCGTCGCTGTCAACCGCGCCCGAAACGGTCTGGAGCCGGCCCTCGCGTCCAATCCCGTGGCGAAGCTCGATGTCCGAGTCGAGTAGGTCGATGAGTTCCGTCGCATCTGAGGCATCGTCATACGTTTCCGCTTCTTCGTCGTCGTATCGCTCCGCCTCTTCATCGTCGTATCGCCACCCCCATTTACGGCGGCGCCCATAGCCGCCGTACATGACACCCTCATCCTCGCAGGACCAGGTCTCGTGCACGTCAGCGAGGGCGAGAAAGATCTCGCAGTCCAGACGCTCGGCGACCTGCCGCAGTGCGGCAGCACGCGCGCCATCGACGCCCTTGAGGCGATTCCAGTCGAGACTTCGGCGCGTGTACTGGTAGTCCAAAAGATAGACCAGCCGATCGGCAGGCTCTCGTCGTGGGTCGTGGCTCCATCTCGGAGGGCGCGGTGTCTTGAAATGCTGTTCGATGCTGCGAGCCAGCTCGTCGATCTGGGTCGCCGAAGCCGGCGACGTGGTCGACGCCTCGCCGTCAACCATGAGGTTGTAGGTCAGCACGACACGATGGCCCGCTTTGGTGGGACGGACCCGGTGGTGACAGTCGGCGTAGAAGGCAATGAACGTGAGCGTGCGGCCGGAACCACGAAACGTGACGTGTTCGTCGTGATGCTCGATCTCGATGGCACCGCCCGTGAAGTTCGAGGGAAGGATCACGATCAGCGTGCCGATCATGTCATCGGTTTTCTCCGAATCCTGGTGGGTGATGAAGAACTGGCCGGGCCCGTAGACGAGCAGGTTGTGCAGCTCCGCCCTCAGGCGGGAGGCGTCGGCCAGTCCCAGATCGCGCCGGATCCGATCGAGCATTGGTCGGAGCGTGTTTCCCCACGTGCGCCCCTCGATCGAGATGCGGCTCTTGGGAATCTCCCAGCAATCGCGGACGCGCGGGTCGAAGCGTGTCTCCTCCTTCAGGCCGTAGCGCGTTGGACGCGCCATTGCACACAGCCGTCGCGCCGTCGCGCTCGTGATCGGCCAGCCGATGCGGCCGACACCCTTCACCTCGAGGCGCAGGTCGTCGGCCGGGCTGGTTCGGCGGGTCGCGAACGTACCAGGTGCCTTGATGCCCGCGAGCCCTTCCTGCACGTCTTGCACGGTGGCCATTGGATCCTCGTGGACGTCCGCCGCCGCCATCTGGTCACCGGTGACGTCCAACACGCGCTGGATTAGCTGTTCGACGGTCTCGCCGCGACGCTCGGCCGCGATCACGACGCTGGAATCGAGAATCAGTTCCCACGCAGGCGGGTTGAGCGATTCGCGGCGGCTGCCATGACCGTCGCAAGATCACGTCCGAACGTTCCCGCGACTCGGCGTTCACCGGAGCCCGTATAGGTAGGAAGAGCCGCACCCTGATCTCCTACTTCGCGTCGGGCTTCGCTTCGGGCGTGAGGAACTCCACCGTGGAATCGTGCATCCAGCCGCTGGTCTCATTCTTGTACCAGCGCATCAGGATGCCCGTCTTCCGGAGTTC
>JAHFUJ010000271.1 GCA_023265105.1 Acidobacteriota bacterium | reverse complement strand
GTGTCGACCCTCCCGTGAACCCAGGTCCCGACGAACCAGAGCACCGGCACCAGAGCACCCGAGCTTATCTGAAAACCGCTAATTAGCAGCGCCAGGACATCATCCGCAACCTTGACGTTCTTGTCAGCGCTCATTGGAGCCTCTGGTTGAGTATGTGCTCCGACTCGAGTGCCGAGCGGGATATGCCGCCATGCCGCGGTGGCCACAGCAGTTGCGTTGGAAGGAGCTCCGCCACTGCCGCTGTCCCGGCGTATACTCCGGGGGCAACCGGAGGATCACACATGTCGAAAAGCGTTCGAATCGGGTTGACGACAGCGGTATCAGCCGCGGCCCTCATAGCCCTGTCGCAGATTGTCGCGGCGCAGCAGAATGCCTATCAAACGATCGACAACTTCTTCCAGCTGCCGGAGGGCAGGAAGATTGGTTCGACCGCTGGGATCACGGTCGACCGCGACGGCGCCAGCGCCTGGGTCTTCGAGCGATGCGGGGGGCAGGATTGCGTCGGCTCGAGTGTGGCGCCCGTCCTGAAATTCGACGCGACGGGGAGGCTGGTCAAGAGCTTCGGCGCGGGGATGTTCTTACGTCCGCACGGCATTCACATCGATCGCGACGGCAATGTCTGGGTGACCGATGGCGAAGGGCCCGACGGCAAGGATCAGCGGCGAAACGGGAAAGGCCACCAGGTCTTCAAGCTGGATCAGAACGGGAAGGTGCTGATGACGCTGGGGAAGGCTGGCGTCGCCGGTGACGGCCCGGACACATTCAACATGCCCTCGGCGGTGTTGGTCGCGCCAAACGGCGACATCTTCATCGGCGACGGCCATGGCGGAAACTCGAATGCTCGCGTGCTGAAGTTTTCGAAGGACGGCAGGTTCATCACGTCCTGGGGGAAGAAGGGGACCGGCCCCGGAGATTTCGAGACGCCGCACGCGCTCGCGATGGATTCGCGCGGCCGCCTGTTCGTCGGCGACCGGGGGAACGGCCGCGTCCAGATCTTCGATCAGAATGGAACGTTCCTCGAGGAGTGGAAACAGTTCGGGCGGCCGAGCGGCGTGTTCATCGACAGAAACGACATCCTGTATGTTGCGGATTCCACGTCCGATCAGAAAACCAATCCCGGCTTTACGAAAGGGATCCGCATCGGCAGCGTACGTGACGGCAAGGTGACGACGTTCATCCCCGATCCGGACCCGAACGGATCGCAGGAGGGCGTGGCAGTAGACGCCAAAGGCAACATCTACGGCTCGCTGACCGGCGGCATGGCGCTGAAGAAATACGTTCCGGCTGCTGCCGGTCGAACGAACTGACGCGGCCTGCGCCACTTCATCACCTCGCGGCCAAGGGAGGAGATATGCGACGTTCCATGATTCCCGCGCTGGTTGGCGCCATCGCGTTTGCTGGCCATGCCCTGGCTGCAGACCCGCAGTACATGACGATCAAGATGGAGATCGACGTTGCGAGACCGGCTGCGGCGGTCTGGGCCAAGGTCGGCGGATATTGCGACATCAGCAAGTGGCTGGATGGTACGGACTGCATGATCAAATCCGGCGACGGCGGAATAGGCACGGTGCGCGTGCTGCGCGGTGGACAGGTCACGGAGATACTCGTCGCGAAGACCGAGCTTTCGTACGGCTACACGCAGCCCGTGCGTGAAGGGCAGTTCTACAACCTCTATCATGGCTTCGTGGAAGCGAGGCCAGTCACCGCTCAGACGTCCAAGTTGCTTTACACGCTGGTGTACGACATATCCGACAGACCGGATCAGGCAGCACGACAGGCCGATGTGGCACAGCGCCGCGCGAGATTTGAAGGAGCGCTCAAGAACATGAAGGCGCTGGCCGAAGCGCCCTGACGTCGGCGTCTCAACGTCCGCGGAGGGGCGACCTACGCCACGCGGACAGCTGGCGTTCACCTATCGTCAGGCAACTGGAAATGCAGCTCAACAGGGAGGCATCCGTGAAGACACATGTGTTCGTCGCGTTATTGTTCGCTTCGACGCTGACCGCAGGCACCGCGGCTGCGCAACCGGCCCCGTTCAACCAGATCGGGGTGACCATGGGTCACTGGCACATCGCCTCGAAGGATGTGGAAGCGAACAAGAAACTCTTTCTTGCCATGGGCGGCAAGTTGTACATGCCCGGCGGAAACCCGCTGATCATGTTCCCGGGGCTCTTTATCAATCTAAACCTCGGCACCGAGAAAGGAGACGGCGCCACAGTGGGTTCGGTGGTGAACCATGTCGGCTTCATCGTCGACAACGTCCAGCAGCGGGTCGCCCAGTGGAAGGCGGCGGGCGTGACGGTGCTTCCGGGCGGCGTGCTTCCGGACGGCAAAAACCGGCTGGACCAGGCTTACGTCGTGACGCCGGACGGCGTGCGCATCGAAATTCTGGAAGACAAGACGCAGTCGATGCCGGTCCGCAATGAACATGTCCATTTGTCCCTGACGGAAGCCGACATTCCCAAAGCTCAGGCCTGGTATGCGAAGACCTTCGGCGGGAAAACGGGCACCCGCAACGACGCGCCGGTCGTGGACCTCCCGGGAGTACAGCTCCGGTTCGCCAGGGCCGACACGAAGCAGGCGCCGACTCGAGGGCGTGTGCTCGACCACATCGGTTTCGACGTGAAGGACCACGCAGCCTTCGTGAAGAAGATCGAGGCGGAAGGCATCAAGCTCGACGAACCGGTTCGCAAGAGTCCCACCGGCAGCACCATCACCTACATCACCGATCCCTGGGGTACTCGCATCGAGATTGTCCAACGGGCGCCGCTGGGGCCTCAGGTGCAATGACCGTCCGCTGTGCGGGCCCCGCTGGGCTCCGCGGTGCGCGGCGCCCGGTTCCTTGTCTCGGCGGGTAGGACGGATAAACCCGTCCTACCCTCTCGATGACCCTGTTTATTTCCTACGCCCGGAGCCCACGTGGGTTGACAAGGCGCAACGGGGCCCGACCCGGCCACGCAGACGCTCGGATCGAAGCTCCAGGCGGGGCCCCCACCGCGCACGCTTGCGCGGTGGGGTGCGAGTCCCGTTGCGGATTGTCAACCCACGTGAGCTCCGGGATCAGAACAAGAACCGCGAGCCAATCTGGACCTGGCGCGGGTAGCCGATGCTGGGGATGAATCCCGTCGGCTTCCGGAAATTCACACTGCTGGCGTTGCCGGAATAACTCGCGCCGAAGTTGGCCCTGTTGAACGCGTTGAACAGCTCGACAAAGATCCCGAGCTTCTTGTCGCCCCCGAGCGCGATGAACTTCGTCGAGCGCAGGTCGACGACCATCGTGTTGTCGCCCCGGGCCGCATTGATCGAGACCTGCTTGCCGGTCGCTGGATCGACCCACCGATCGTTGTTGGTCCCATCCGCATTCAGATCGCGTCCGGCCGTCAGGTTGTACGGGCGCGCGCTCGCCATCTGCAGGACGGGTGAGAGCTGGAATCCGTACGGCAGATCGAATACGCCCGTGGCCACCATCCGGTGACGCTCGTCGGGCCCATTCGGTCCCCATTCACTCTTGTTGAAGATATCGGACTGATCCTGCGCCAGCGCCGCTCCCGACCGATTGCCGGTCGAGCCGCCATACGAATAGGCGCTCGCCAGCGTGTAGTGTGCCTGGAGGGTGGCACGCGGGTAGCGCCGCTGGAACAGGAAGGTCAGCGCCTGATATCTGGACCGGTTGACGGCCGCCAGGATATTCACCGTACTGAGGGTGTTGGCGGGAAGGCCGGCCCTGACGAAATTGGGGGCCAGCTTGCGGGCGCCATTGATGATCGGACTGAGATTCAACTGCCGGAACTCTTTCCGTCCTTCGACGTGAGAGTAGTCGACCGAGAGCACAGTATTGGCCGCCAGCGTGTGGGCATAGCCGATATGCGCCTGGTGCGTGCGGGGATCGGTGATCGCGGGATCATGCCACTGGCCGGCGGAATTGGGCGGCAGCGAGTTCCCTTCGGTGGGCTGCGGCGGCAGCGGATCGATCCCGAAGCGGTACGTGGCCAGCTGGCCGACGCCGATCGCCGTGTTCGTCAGGGTGGCCAGCGCGTTGAGGGGGCGATGGTTTTGCGAGGTGATGTCGCCCGCGGCGGCCGAGACGTTGTATTGATCGAAGTACAGGCCGTAGCCGCCGCGCACGACACGCCGCCCGTCTCCTCCCAGGTCGTAGGCAACGCCGATCCGGGGTGAGATGTCCTTGATCGGGGTCTTCGGTGACCCGCCATACGGACTCCCGATTTTCTCGAGCACGATCCGTGTCGCATTCAGCGCGGCCAGCCTCTGATCCATCAGATTGAAATCGATGTCGTAGCGGACCCCCAGATTCAGGGTCAGCTGCGACGTGATCCGCCAGTCGTCCTGGTACCACGTCCCGAATTGACCGGCGTTCTGCACGTTTGTTCCCAATGACCCCACGCCGTTGATGGCCCCACCGTTGGCCTGTTGCCACGACCGTACGATCCCGGGTGTCGCAAGACCCTGGGGATATCGCCCGTTACTGTTGCTGAGGATCACGGACGGATCATCGAAGAACGCGATCGTGGCGAAGTGCTCGTTTCCGTTGTCGCGGCCCAGGCCGGGCAGGAAGCTGTAATTGGCGCCGAACTTGATCGCGTGCGTGCCCACGAGCAGCGACACGTCGTCCTTGATCTGTTCCTCTTTCCGATTCGACTTCGATCCGCCGGCGCCGCCGGCGCCAGTAGTGACCGTCGGGAACGACAGACGGGGCGGAAAGATGTCCACCTTGGGGAAGTCTCTGATGTAGTGCTTCCCCGTCAGGTTGTTGACCGAATCGTCGAACCACCGCATGTGGTTCACATGCGCGGTGAGCTGGTTCAACCCGCGGCTGCCAAACACCAGGCTGTGCTGTACGACGACGCTCTGCGCGGTGATCTTGGCGTCGTTCACCTCGCGCATGTCGTTGTTGGTGGTCCAGGTTACGGCATCCTTCAGGTCCCGCTGCAGGGCGACGCGCACCATCACCGACTGCGTGTTGGTGAGCTGGGCGTTCCCTTTGAACGACATCATCCGGAGGCGCCCCGCCTGCGGCCCGAAACGCGGGTGGTTCAGATTCACCAGCTCCCGCGAGAGCAACCCGGCCCTGGCCGCGTTCGCGAGGAACTCCAGCTGGTTGTACTGGGCGTCCGGCACGGGCTGTGCCGTGTCCTCTCGCATCTGTTCGGCCGCGCCGAAGAAGAAGACCCTGTTCCGTATGACCGGGCCCCCGACTGACCCGCCGAACTGCTGGCGGCTGAAAGGCACCTTCTCCGCATTGGACTGCCTGGTGAAGTAATCCTTCGAGCTCAGCTTCCGATCGCGCTCGTAGCCGAACGCCGAGCCGTGGAGCGTATTGGTCCCCGACTTGGTCACCAGCGTCACCGCCGCGCCGCCCGTGCGCCCGTCCGAGGCGGTGAACTGGCTCGTCGCCAGCTGGAATTGTTCGAGACTCTCCGTCGTAAAACTCATCAAGGGTCCGCCGTAATTGTTGTCCCGGTTGTCGGCGCCGTCGACCGTCGGGACCATGTTCGCGCCCATGGAACCCATGAAGGACACGGTCCCGACGTTGTTCTTGGTCCGGTGGAGGTCGGCAACCGGGGCAGCCCCCGGCAGCAGTTCCAGCATCCCGGTGATCGTGCGCGTGATCATCGGCAGATTCTGGAGCTCGGTCGCCTCGATTCTCGTGGCGACCTTCGACTGCGTCACTTCGATCAGCGGGGCCTCGCCCGTCACGCTGATCGTCTCGGCCACGCCCACCAGGGCCAGCTTGAAATCAAGGGTGATCGTGGCGTTGATCGCCAGCGTCACGTGATCGCGCGCCGAGGTCGCGAATCCCGGCAGCTCCGTCCTGATGCCGTACACGCCGGGCTCGAGCCCCGGCAGGAAATACTGGCCCTCGGCATTACTCACGGCCGTGCGGACGACGCCCGTGTTCTCGTTGGTGACAGTGACGGTCACCCCCGGCAGGACGGCGTCGCCCGCGTCGACGATCCGTCCGCTGAACGTGCTCGTGGCCTGCGCGAAGAGCGGCACCGCGGTCAGGAGCGTCGCCGCCGCCAAAAAGCACAGCCCACGCCATCCCCGTTTGCGAATAAGCAAAAGGCTCATACCATTCACCTCCACTAGTTACGCGTTACCTTGTCAAGGATCAATTGAGGAACGTCAGTCCGTTCCACCGGTCGATAGAGGCGTCAGCGCGCCGGAGCGGTCGATTCGGCCAGGCGTTTTTTGAAGGTGGCCTCGGAATCGTCGATCATCTTGGCCCATTGCCCGGGCCTCAGGGTCAGTGGGCTCGGGCGCGTATTGGCCCACAGCGCCTCCAGCTTGCCCTTGA
>JAHFUJ010000034.1 GCA_023265105.1 Acidobacteriota bacterium | reverse complement strand
CGGCCGATTTGCCGGCGGTCGCGATCGACCGCACGCTCTTCGCGCGGGCGCTGACCAACCTGATTGAGAACGCGCTCCACGCGATGCCCGGCCAGGGCAGGCTGACGATGACCGCCCGCGCGGATCCGCCGGTGACGTCCGGCGTGAGCCGGACCGATCCACAGGTGGCGTCGGGCGTGAGCCGAGCCGACGCCCAAGTGGCGTCCGGCGTGAGCCGGACCGTGACCGTCGAAATCACCGACACCGGCGTTGGGATGGATCCGGCGTCGGTCGCAAAAATCTTCGAGCCGTACTTCTCGACCAAGGCAACCGGGACGGGATTGGGACTGACGATCGCGAAACGAAACGTCCAGTTGAATGGCGGCACCATTCGGGTGCGAAGCGAGCGAGGCGTCGGCACGACGGTGACGATCACCTTGCCGGTCTGAGCGGTAGCGATCAGCTCTCAGCTGTCAGCTCTCAGCCTTCAGCCCGGATCAGTGCTGACAGCTGAGGACTGAGAGCTGAAAGCTACATCAACCGAGGTGAATATCTGTTTTTTGTGCGCGGCGCGCGGCCACGGGATGGGGCACGGTTGCCGCGCGGGCGACGGCTGTGCAAGAATTTGCGCATGGAGATGAACCTAATGCGCCGCCTTTCGAATGTCCCGACCGCAGGCCTTGTCTTAGCCTTTCTCACAGTCATCGCGACGGTCGCAATCGCCCAAGGTCGCCAAGGAGCCACAACCGGGAATCCTGAAGCGAGACAACTGAAGAATCCCGTCGCCGCAGCCCCCGAATCGATCGCGGCCGGTCGTCAGGCGTTTCAGAAGTTCTGCGCCGCCTGCCACAACAAGGACGCCAAGGGCGACGGCCCCCTGGCTCCCAAAGACTCGCACCCGCCGAATCTGATCGATAACGTGTGGGCGTACGGATCGAGTGACGGAGAAATCTTCACGGTGATCAAAGACGGCGCCACCGCTCCCAAATCCGAGATGAAGGCCTTCAAGAGCAGGTTGACCGCTGAAGAAATCTGGAACGTCGTCAACTACCTGCGCAGCCTCGCGAAGCCTTAATCCCGGATGTCACTTGACTTGGCGTAGCTGTCAGCCATCAGCTATCAGTTATCAGCTTTCAGCCAATGCGTGCTGCTGAGAGCTGAAGGCTGAGAGCTGAAAGCTACGTCAACACAAGAGCTTTTCGGAGTAGAGGACCGGCCGCGTGCGCCGACGCCGACCCTCAGCGCGCGGCGCTGTCGCGCGGGCGCGGTCGTTCTGTTTCTGGGACACCTTCGTCGGGGACGCTGCGGCCGCCGCGGCGGCGGAATCGCGTGATCGCCATCCCGACAAACGCCGACGCCAGGTAGGAGTACGCGAGCAGCACGAGCACGAATCGCGGATGCGTCGTGATGAGCATGATGCCGCCCGCGATGAGCAGCAGCACGGTGTAGGGCCGGCGCGTCTGCAGGTCGATCGTCTTGAAGCTGCGGAACCGAATCGTGCTGACCATCAGCACCGCGGGCACCAGCACCATCGCCAGCGCGGGGAGCGCCTGGCGATAATCGGAAAGACCGGCCGGATACGCAAAGACGGTGGCCGCCGGCACCGCGGCCGCTGCCGGGCTCGGCATCCCCACGAAGTACCGCTTGTCTCCGCCCGCGGCGCTTTGGATGTTGAAGCGCGCCAGGCGCATCGCCCCGGCGGTGAGGAACATGAAGCCCGCCGCCCATCCGAGTCGCCCGAGCGGCGACAGCCCCCAGGCGAACGACAGGATGGCCGGCGCAATTCCGAACGAGATCACGTCGGCGAGCGAATCGAACTCGACGCCGAAGGCGCTCGCCGTGCCGGTCAGTCGCGCGATGCGCCCGTCGAGCATGTCGAGCACGATCGCGAACCCGATGAACGGGGCGGCCGTCTCGAATTCGCCGCGCATCGCGTACACCACGCACGCATAGCCGCAGAACATGTTGCCCAGCGTCAACAAGCTCGGCAGCAGGTACACCCCCCGGCGGAATCGCCGTCGCGGCGATTTGGTCCCGCGCCGTAGGAATCGGAGGGGACCCTGTTGGTGATTGAGCATGTTGCTCCGAAAGCTGAAAGCCGAGAGCTGATAGCCGCAGCTTTCAGCCGTCAGCTCTCGGCTGTCAGTGTAACACCGCAATGACGGTTTCGCCGCCGCGGGCCCGGTCGCCGACTTTCACGGTAATCGCCGCGCCGAGCGGGACGAACACGTCCATTCGGGAACCGAATTTCATGATCCCGAACCGCTCGCCCGCCCGCACCTCCGCTCCCGGCTCGAGGCGGCACACCACGCGCCGGGCCAGGATCCCGACGATCTGACGGACGACAATCAACTGTCCGCCGTGATCGATCCACACCTCGCTGCGCTCGTTGGCCGCCGCCGCCTCGTGGCGATACGCCGGCAGGAAACGCCCGGGCGTGACGCTGACACGCGTCACGCGGCCCGACACCGGGAGGCGGTTGACGTGCACGTCCATCGGCGACAGGAAAATGCTGATCTGCTGCCACGACCCCGGCGGCGTCGCCTCGGCCGTCGCCGGCCCGGCAACCAGCACGCGGCCATCCGCGGGGGCCAAGACCGCGGCATCGCTCGCGCCGGCGGGAGCGCGCCGATCGGGGTCGCGAAAGAAGAAGACGAAGAACGCGCCGACGACCGCGAACGGGATCGCCATCGTCCACGCGACCGCTGCGCCGGAGAGTGCGGCCACCGCGAGCGCGCCGGCGATGAACGGAAGGCCGGCGGGATCGATGCGCAAAATAATAGGAGTCTCACAGGCGCGCATCAACGCGCCCGTGAGACGTTCGGCCCGTCAGCCGCGCGCGTGCGACCGCGCGGCGGGCCCCGCGGGTCCCGGAGTGACGCTCGGCGATATCGAGGACGCCGTGGAGTTCTCGTGGCGACGGCGCCGGATGATCTCTTCCATTCGATCTTTGAGCTGCAGCTTCCGCTTCTTCAGGGTCACTTTTTCAAGTTGTTCGGGCTCGGAAAGATAAGGCTTGGCGCTCAGTTCGTGCAGGCGACTTTCCAGTTCCTGGTGCTTGGCGGCGAGTTGATGGTACTCCTCGTCGGTCTGCAGCAACAGTTCCTTCAGGGGCTGTGACTGCCCAGTCATGCTCCACCTCCTTGAACCACCTGGGTTCGAAAATGATGGGTCGGGCCGTGCGGCGGCATGGTGATCCCGGCGTGCAGGGCGAAGGTACCACAAGGTCCAGGGGGGTGGCAAGATCTGTTCTTAGCTGACAGCTGACAGCTGACAGCTGAAAACTGAAAGCTATAGCCATCAGCTATCAGCTAAATCTTCTCGCCATAAAATGAGCGCGTCTTCGACTGGATTTGTGTAATACGCGGGCCGGACGCCGGCGAGCGAAAAGCCAAACTTTTCGTACAACTGCCGTGCCGCCTCGTTCGATTGACGCACTTCAAGTGTCGCACGGCACGCGCCGATCTTGGTCCCCTCGGCGAGAACGTGCGTTAAGAGCGCCGCCGCCACGCCCGCGCGGCGCTCGGCTGGCGTGACCGCCAAGTTGTTGATGTGGAGCTCGTCCAGGATGTGCCAGCACGCACAGAACCCGACGATGCGGCCGTCCGCTTTCCTCGCAACGTAGAGATGCGAGGCGCCGCGATTCTCGAGTTCCGCCAGATACATGTCGCGCGTCCACGGATGCGTGAACGACGCCTCCTCGATGGCGAGGATCGCCTCGACGTCGGCGGGCGAAGTCAGCGGCTCGACTGTCCAAGTTGCCATGGTGAAACGGCTCTACCACGGAGCACACGAAAGAAAGACGGAGGACCGAGCGGGGTCATCATGGTTTTCCGTGACCTCCGTCCTTCGGTTCCGTGGCCTCTGTGGTAGCGCTCTTGTCAACACGGGGTTTCTCCCTGGCAATGACCGCGTCGGGCCGGCGCACGTAGAACGGATGCACCCGGGCAGGATCGACCGCTTCGCCCCGGCGGGCGCGCGCGACCGCCATGCGTCCGACGGCGCCCGCCAGAAGCGGGGGCGCCATGACGCGCCGCGATCCCTCGCCGCCCACGCGCAAGAGATCCGCGTACAGCACGGCCCCGTCGCCGACGAAGACGATCGGATCGCCCGCCCCGAGCGTCGTCGAGGGACCGGCCCCGAGCGTCGTCGAGAAATCCAACCGATCGCGCCACCGTGCGAGCGTCGATGCCGGGTCGCCCACGCCAGCCGGCTCCAGCTCCTCAAGTCGGCTGGGATCGAACAGCTCGGCCGATCTGACCCGGTACATGGCCGAGAACACCTCGCGCCGCTGCGCATCCATCCACGCGGCCACAAGCATTCCCGCCGTTACCGCTCGACTCGCGACCTGAGCGAGCGCTTCGAGCGCGGAAACGCTGACCACCTGGCGCCCGGTCACGAACGCGAGGCCCTGGATCGTAGCCAGACCAATCCGCAGCCCGGTGAACGACCCGGGACCGGCGGCAACGGCGAAGAGGTCGATGGCCGACAACGCGACACCGTGCGTCTCGAGCACGGCGAGCAATTCCGCCGGCAGGCGCTCGGCGTGCGTGCGCGACGGATCGCCCGGCCTCTCCTCCACAATCACGTTGTCGTCGACGAGCGCCACGCTTCCGGCGCGCGTCGTCGTGTCCAGGGCGAGCACACGCATGCGCTAAACTAGCAGCATACTCTGCATGGGCGTGCCGTCCGATCGCTCGATTGTCCCCACGCCGGCCTCGGCGACGCCGGCGATGCGTCAGTATTTGGACGCCAAGCACCACCATCGAGACGCGATTGTGCTGTTTCGGATGGGCGACTTTTACGAGACGTTCTACGAGGACGCGCTCGTCGCGGCCCGCGCGCTCGAGCTGACGCTCACCTCGCGATCGAAGGACGCCAACGGCGGCGGCATCCCCATGTGCGGCGTGCCGTATCACGCGATCGACACCTACATCGCGCGGTTGGTGAAAAAAGGCTTTCGCGTCGCCGTGTGCGACCAGGTGGAGGATCCGCGCAAGGCGAAGGGGCTCGTCAAGCGCGAAGTCGTGCGGGTCGTGTCGCCCGGCACGCTGACCGACGCCAGCTATCTCGACGCGCGCGAACCGGCCTTCATCATGGCCGTCGCCTGCGCCCCCGGCAGCCCTCAAGCACGCCCTGGTCAAAGCAATGTCGGCGTTGCGCTCCTCGATCTCTCGACCGGCGAATTCACGGTGGCCGAGTACGGCGGGCCCGACGGCATGCAGGCGCTTGCCGACGAGATCGCCGTCCTCAAGCCGCGCGAGATTGTCGTCCCCGCTGACGTCAATGTGGAAGCGACCTGGCCGATGATCGCGGCCGCGGGGCTGCCGATGACGGCCACCGACGCCTGGACGTTCGACGCGGAATCCGCGCGCCGGACCTTGCTCGACCAGCTCCGCGTCGGCGGCCTCGAAGGGTTCGGCCTGGACCGGCGCCCCGTGGCCGTTGCCGCCGCGGGCGCGCTGGTCCACTACCTGCGCGGGACCCAGAAAGTCGACCTCGCACACGTGCGGGCGATCGGCTACCGCCAGCGTGCCGATGCGCTCCTCGTCGATCCGATCACCCTGAAGCACCTCGAGATCCTCGAAGGATCGGAAGGCGGCCGAGACGGATCGCTGCTCGACGAGCTCGACCGCACGGTCACGTCGGTCGGGAGCCGTTTGCTCCGCTCGTGGCTGCTGCGGCCGCTCCTTGCGCTCGAGCCCATCCGCGATCGGCTCGACGCCGTCGAGGAGCTCGCGTTCCGCGCCACGGATCGCGGAAAATTCCGCGACACGATCAAGAGCGTGCAGGACCTCGAGCGTCTTGTCGCGCGCGCGGCGCTCGGCACCGCCGGGCCGCGGGATCTGGTCGGCTTGAAACAGTCGCTCGCGGTCATTCCCCGCGTGCGCACCGTGCTCGTGGAGCTGCAGGCGCCCCTCGTGTGCTCGCTCGTCGCCGAGCTCGACGACCTGGCCGACGTGCGCGACACCATCGACCGGACGCTCGTCGACGACCCGCCCGCGCTCGCCCGCGAGGGCGGCTTTACGCGCGACGGCCTCGACGACGAGCTTGACGGGCTGCGGAGGATCAGCCGGTCGGGCAAGCAGGTCGTCGCCGAGATGGAAGAGCGCGAGCGCGCGCGCACCGGCATCGCATCGCTCAAAGTGCGCTACAACCGCGTGTTCGGGTACTACATCGAGGTTTCGAAATCGAACCTCCATGCCGTGCCGCCCGACTACCACCGCAAGCAGACCATCGCGGGAGGCGAACGATTCATCACGCCCGCGCTGAAGGAGTACGAAGACAAGATCCTCGGCGCCGACGAGCGCATCGTCGAGCGCGAGCTCGAGATCTTCGAGACACTGCGCGACGCGGTCGCCCTCGAGGCGCCGCGCATCCAGGCGTCGGCGCGCGCGCTGGCGGCGCTCGATGTACTGGCGGCGCTCGCCGAAGGCGCCGCGTCCAACAACTACATCAAGCCGCATGTCCACGACGGCGACGAGCTGGTCGTGCTCGACGGGCGGCACCCCGTCGTCGAACGCCGGACGGCCTCGACGGGCAACGCCTTCGTGCCCAATGACGTCACGCTCAACGGCACGGCGTGTCAGCTCGTCATCTTGACGGGGCCGAACATGGGCGGCAAGTCGACCTACCTGCGTCAGACGGCGCTCATCTGCATCATGGCGCAGGCGGGGTCGTTCGTGCCGGCGCGCGAGGCCAAGATCCCGCTGGTCGACCGCATCTTCGCCAGGGTCGGCGCCTCCGACAACATCGCGCGCGGTCATTCCACGTTCATGATCGAGATGCAGGAGACCGCCAACATCCTGCACAGCGCAACGTCGCGCAGCCTCGTCGTGCTCGACGAGATCGGCCGCGGCACGGCGACCTTCGACGGCTTGAGCATCGCCTGGGCAGTCGCCGAGCATCTTGCGACCAACCCGAAGATGCGGCCCAAGACCCTCTTTGCCACGCACTACCACGAGCTCACCGATTTGAGCGACGCCACGCCGGGCGTGGTCAACTTCCACGTCGCGGCGCGCGAATGGAAGGACGACATCATCTTCCTGAGAAAGATCGTGCCCGGGCGATCGGATCGCAGCTACGGCATCCAGGTGGCGCGCCTCGCGGGCTTGCCGGGATCGGTGATCGATCGCGCGCGCGAGATTCTCTCGGCGCTCGAACGCGACGAGCTGACGCGAGGCGGACGGCCATCGGTGAGCGGCACGCCTTCCGAGCCGCAGAAGCAACTGGGTCTGTTTCAGGCCGCGCCGGCCGACGATCGGTTACGTGGACGTCTGGCGGCGCTCGATGTGGATCGCATGACGCCCATTGAAGCATTGACCGTGCTGGCGGAATTGAAGAAGGACGTTGAAGCATGAGTACGCTTCCACCTTCACGCGAGGCCGAGAGTCTAGGCTCGAGGCCGAGCGAGCGCGAAGCTGGGCGGGCGAGCGGGGGTGGGGCCCCGCGAGAAGTAAAAAAAGTGGCGCAGTTCGTGGGCCGGACCCTGTGGGTCCGGCGGCTCGGCCGTGCGGCGCTGCTGTCGCTCGTCGCAACCTCCGCCTGTCTGCAGCCGCCGGCCGCCAATCCCAACATCATCGTCGTCGGCATCACGAACGGCCCTAACAACCTCGACCCCCGCATCGGCACGGACGATGTGTCAGAGAGGGTCGGGCAGTTGATCTTCAGCAACCTGATGGACCTGGACGACCAACTTCGCATCGTGCCCGGCCTCGCCGAGCGGCTCGACAACCCGGAGCCGACAACATATGTCGCCACGCTGCGGCGCGGCGTGCGCTTCCACGACGGCCACGAGCTGACGTCAGCCGACGTGGTCTACACGTTTCGCAGCTTGCTCGACCCGGCCTTCGTCTCCGCCAAGAAAGGCGCGTATCAGACCCTCAACGCGATCGACGCGCGCGATCGCTATACGGTCGTCTTCACGCTCAAGGAACCGTTCGGGTCGTTCCCGGTCAATCTCGTCATGCCGATTGTTCCCGACGGCGCGGGCCCCTCGTTTCGCGATCATCTCATCGGCACTGGCCCGTACCGCTTTGTCAGTTACGCTGTCGACGATCGGATCGAGCTGGCGTCCTTCGCCGACTACTACGGAGGACCGCCGCGCAACGACGGGCTCGTGCTCAAGATCGTGCCCGACGATGTGATGCGCGGGCTGGAATTGCGCAAGGGCACGATGGACCTCGTCGTCAACGATGTGGCCCCCGACATCGTGTATCAGCTCAGACACGAACCGCAGCTCGAGACGGTCGAGTCGCCCGGTACCGACTATCAGTACGTCGGTCTCAACCTGCGCGATCCGATTCTGAAGGATCTTCGCGTGCGGCAAGCCATCAGCTACGCCATCGATCGCAGGGCCATCGTCGACTACTTGCGCCGCGGGCTCGCGACAGAGGCGATCGGGATGCTGCCGCGCATCTCGTGGGCGTTCGAGCCCGACGTGGTCGCCTTCAATTACGATCCGGACAAGGCGCGCGCGCTGCTTGACGAGGCCGGCTATCGCGACCCCGACGGTGACGGACCGGAGCCGCGGATGCACCTCTCGTTGAAAGCCTTCACCAGTGAATTCATCCGGCTGCAGTCGTCCGTCATTCAACAGAACCTCCGCGCGGTCGGCATCGCGCTCGACGTGCGGACGTACGAGTTCGCCACCTTGTACGCCGACGTCTTGGCGGGAACGTTTCAGATGTACACGATGCAATGGGTGGGCGGAGCCGTGGCGGATCCGGACATCCTTCGTCGCGTTTTCCATTCGACGCAAATGCCGCCCGTCGGATTCAACCGTGTGTTCTTCAACGATCCACGCGTCGATCGACTGCTCAACGAAGCGGCCCTCTCGACTGACGGCGGGCGGCGTCGCGCGCTGTACGGCGACGTCCAGAAGATCGTCGCCGAGAACGCCCCCTACATCAGCTTGTGGCACAAGACGAATGTCGTCGTCTCGCAGCGCACGCTCACCGGAATTCGTCTTCTGCCGATCGCCGATTACATCTTTCTGAAGGACGTCGCGCGGACGGCTCGAGCGCGTGCGGAATAGCCTGTGTTCGAGCGTAGCGCGGGTCTTCCGCCTTCGCGTCGCTTCGGCGGACCGCCGTAGCCTGGCGGAGGTGGTCAGACCTGCTCTGTCCTGCGCCACGACGAACCTGTTGGTGTCCGCGTGCGCCACGTCGTGCGCAACCGTCTTCTTTTTCGCGTGCGCCACGGCAACCGCCGCGACCCTTCATGATCCACGGCTCCGGTTCCGCACGCTGTCGACCGCGCACTTCATCATCTACTATCACCAGGGGGAGGACCCGCTCGCCGAACGCCTGGCCGCGATCGCCGAGGACACCTGGCAAACGCTGCGACAACCGCTTGGCGCCACGCCTCCCGCGCGCACGCACGTCGTGCTCGTCGACGAGACCGAGCTCGCCAACGGCTCGGCGTCGCCTTTTCCTTACAACACGATCGTCTTGACGGCTGCGTGGCCGGCCGGATCGGAATTCCTCGGCAACACGGACGACTGGCTCCGACTCGTGTTCACCCACGAATTCACGCACATCGTCCATCTCGACCGATCCGAAGGATGGGCACGCGTGCTGCGCGGCATCTTCGGACGAACACCCGTCGCGTTTCCCAACGTGTTCCTACCGGCGTGGCAGATTGAGGGACTCGCGACTTACGAGGAGAGTGCCGTCACCGGCGAGGGGCGGCTGCATGCCGGCGATTTCCGCGCGATCGTCGACCAGGCGGCGCGTGCGCGCAGGCTCGAACCGCTCGATCGCGTCAACGGCGGATTGACCGATTGGCCCGGAGGCCTCGCGGCCTACGCGTACGGCGCCGGGTTTCACGCCTATCTGGCCGATCGATTCGGATCCGGGAGCTTCGCGACGCTGGCCGACGCGATGGCGCGGCGGGTGCCATTCACCTCCTCACGCGTGTTCGAGCGTCTGTACGGCCGATCCCTTGGCGCCCTCTGGCGCGACTACCAAGCAAGCCTCGCAACCGCGGCCGAGGAGCCAACAGACGCCGGCGTGCAGCGCCTGACCCGTCAGGGCTTCGTCGTGCTCGGTCCGCGTTTCGCCCGCTCGGCCTGCGACATATGTCCCGCGGAAGTGGTCTATTCGGTTCGATCGCCGGACGGCTTCCCCTCGCTGAATCGCCTTGTGCTCGACGGGTCGGCGCCGACGCGCCTCGTGAGGCGGTATCTGGGATCGACGACGGCGGTCGGTCGTAGCACGATCGTGTTCGACCAGCAGGACCTGCGACGAAATAAAGGCCTCTATAGCGACTTGTATGCGCTCGATCGGGGGAGCGGGCGCGTGCGGCGCGTGACATTTGAGGCGCGCCTGCTCGATCCCGATCTGACGCCAGATGAGCAGACGATCGTGGCGGTGCGGAATGCGCCAGGTCGGCGCGATCTGGTGTTGGTCCGGCTCAAGCCGGACGCCACGACAGCGCGCGTTGTGGCGCAGGACTTTAGCCCTGCCGGCGTGACGACTCTCCTCTCCGAACCGGAAACGCAATTCAATGCGCCGCGCTGGTCGCCGGACGGCCGAACCGTTGCCGTCGAACGTCATCGACGTGGAGGGCCTTCCGAAATCGTCGTCGTCGATGTCGCAACCGAGCTCGCGCGCGTCGTGGCGTCAAGCGCCAACGCGCGCCTCGTGACGCCGGCGTGGCGACCTGACGGCCGTGCAATCGTGGCCGCGGCCGATCTGAATGGCGGGCCGTTCAATCTGTATGAGTTCCGCGTCGACGCCTCAACCGCCCCGCGCCAGCTGACGCACCTGTCGGGTGGGGCGACCTGGCCTGATGTGTCGGCCGACGGTCGCGCGATCGTCTTCGTCGGCTACACGGCCGATGGATTCGACCTGTTTCAGATGCCATATCCTTCGGCCGTCGCGCAGGACTTTAGCCCTGCCCTCGTCGTAGCGCAGGACTTTAGCCCTGCCGTCGATGTGGCGCGGGACTTTAGTCCTGCCCTTGTCGTAGCGCGGGACTTTAGTCCTGCACCAGCGCAAGAGGTAGCGCAGGACATCAGCCCTGTCCTCGCGACGACAAACTACACCCCGCTGCCGACGCTGAAACCCACGTCGTGGTCGCCGATCATCGAAGGCGACCGCGAGCAACTCCGCGTCGGCGCCGCGACGAGCGGCGTCGATGTGCTCGGCTATCACATCTATTTCATGTCCGCGACGTGGCTGGTCAGCAGTCCTGCGGGCGCGGCGACAGCGACCGCCGTCAGGCCGGACTGGCAGCTGTACTACGCCTACGATCGGTGGCGTCCAAGGTTCTGGGTCTCCGCGTCCACCGACACGTCATTCTTCGCAGGCCCGGCCGACGACAGCGGTGTGCCGTCGCGCGCGACGTTACGCGAGCGGCAGCTCGAAGCCGGCGTTTTGTTCCCGGTCCGGCACGTACGCACGTCCGTGACCGCCCTCGCATCGCTTGTGCGCGCGGTCGACGATTTCACGCGACCCGACGGCAGCGTGTCGCGCACGCGCACCGCGGCCCGTGCGGCGTGGAGTGTTGCCTCGGCGCACACCTATGGTTACTCGATCAGCCGAGAGGAAGGCGCCATCGTCGGCGTCACGGCCGAACTGATCCGCCGTGCGCTGGGATCGTCTGGCGACGCGACGGCGGTGACGGCCGACGCCCGCATCTACGCCCCGGCGCTCGCCTCCCATCATGTGTTGGCGGTCCGCCTCGCGGGCGGCAGGTCGAGCGGCGACGGGACCATCGGCCGGACGTTTCATCTCGGCGGCGCCACGCCGAACCTCGACCCGCTCACGTTCGGACGCGACGCGATCAGCCTGCTGCGCGGCTTCCCCGCCGACACGTTTGCCGGCAGCCACGTCGCCGTCATGAATGCTGACTACCGGTGGCCCATCGCGCGGCCTCAACGGGGTATTGGGACCTGGCCCCTCTTCGTTCATACCCTCCACGGCGCCGTGTTCGCCGACGCCGGCCACGCATGGACGCGCGCGTTCGACGCCCACGATCTGAAGTCGTCGGCCGGCGCCGAGCTGTCGTTCGATCTCGTCGCCGCCTACTCGGTGCCGTTCACGGCGACGGTCGGCGCCGCATGGGGACGCGACGGCAGCCGCACCGTCGCGAATGGAACCACCGTGTATGTGAGAATCGGCCGCGCGTTTTGACAGCGGGTCGGGAGAAAAGGGGGACGGGAGCCCTTTCGGGACCGACCACAAAGGGCTCCCGTCCCCCTTTTCTCCCGACCCCGTATAATGTCCGCGCATGAAGAAGAAATCCCGTTTCCTGCAGACGCCGGTCGAGCCGTTTGCCGTCGAGAGCGGGCTCGGCGCGGATCAAGTCCTGCTCCGCATGGAGCGGATCTCGTTTCAAGGACGCAATCTCGCCACGGCGCATCGTGTCTGGCAGAAGATGCTGCAAGACGACGTCACGATCTTTCTCGGCATGGCCGGCGCGCTCAGCGCCGGCGGTCTGCGCCTGACCGTCGCGCATCTTATCGCCAACCGGTACGTCGACTGCCTCGTGTCGACCGGCGCGAATCTTTATCACGATCTGCACGAAACGCGCGGGCAGCGCCACTACCTCGGATCGCCCCACGCCGACGACGCCGCGTTGGCCGAGGAACGCATCGATCGCGTCTACGACACGTACGCCAGCGAGGAGGAATTCATCGGCAACGACAACTGGATCGCCGACTTCGCGACGACGCTCGAGTCGCGGCCCTACACTACCCGCGAGTTCCTCCATCTGCTCGGCGGCCACTTGTGGAACGCGACGGCCGGCGACGGCATCCTGACCGCGGCCTACCGCGCGAACGTGCCGATCTTCTGCCCCGCCATCGCCGATTCCTCGATCGGCATGGGGCTCTCGCAGGCGCGTCAGAAAAAACCCGGCGCCGGTTACATTGACATCATCGGGGACGTCGTCGAATCGGCGAACCTGATCATCCGCCGGCCCAGGACGGCATCGGTGGTCCTCGGCGGCGGCACGCCGAAGAACTTCATCAACCAGGCGTGCGTGCAGGCCGAGTTCTACAGCGACCAGGTCGGCGGCCACCGCTACGCGCTCCAAATCGTCACCGATGTGCCGCATTTCGGCGGCGCCTCCGGCTCGAGCCTCGAAGAGGCGCAGAGTTGGGGGAAGCTCGCGAGCGACGCCGCGCGCGTCTCCGTGCAGGCGGATGCCACCATCGCCCTGCCGATCCTGGTGAGCGCGCTTGCCACGACGGCGCCGCCGATGCTGGCGCGGCGCAAGGCGCCGCTGTTCACCCTGGCGTCACGCGTCATGACCATCGACGGCCAGCCCGTTCCCCACGACCATTTCGAGGAAGTGAATGAACCTGCCGTTTGAGTACGAACGGCTCGCCACCGGAGAGTTTGGCGGCACGACCCCCACCACCACCGATTTCGACACGGCGCGCGTCGTCATTCTTCCCGTCCCGCTCGACCGCACCACGACCTACGTGCCGGGCACCCGCAACGGCCCGCACGAAATCCTCGTCGCCTCCTCGCACATGGAGCTCTGGGACGAGGAAACCGAGACCGATGTGCACAGCGTCGGGATCTTCACGCTCCCCGAAATGGAGCTCCCGTTTGCGACGATGGATGAGGTGATCCGGGAGATTCGGCGGGTGGCCACTGAGCTCGTGGCGCGCGGAAAGTTTCCGGTGGTGCTAGGCGGCGAGCACTCCATTACCGCGCCGATCGTCGCCGCCCTCGCCGCGAAGCACCCGGGTCTGTCGGTGCTGCAACTCGATGCCCACGCCGATCTGCGCGACTCGTACATGGGCACGCCGCACAACCACGCGTGCGCCATGCGGCGCGTGCTCGAGTACGCGCGCTGCACACAGGTCGGCGTCCGCAGCCTTTCAACCGAAGAGGCGGCGGCGGTGCCCACGCTGCCGACCGAGATCTTCTACGACTTCAACATGCGGCAGCGCGAGGACTGGATCGAGCGCGTCGTCGACTCACTCGGCGACACGGTCTACGTCACGGTCGACTGCGACGCCTTCGATCCGGCAATCATGCCGGCGGTGGGGACTCCCGAGCCGGGTGGACTGAGCTGGTACGAGATGCTCGCGCTGCTGCGTCGCGTGATTGAGGGACGCCGCGTGGTCGGCTGCGATATCGTCGAGCTGTGTCCTATGCCCGGCAACATCGCGCCCAACTTTCTCTGCGCGAAGTTGCTGTACAAGATTTTGTCGTACCGGTTCGGTAGTGAGGTGGGCGGCCGAACGTAAAAGGCTCTACCACTGAGGACACGGCGTTACTGCGCTGGCCAAGCGGAGAGCACGGAAAACCTTCGGTACAACCGTGACCTCCGTTTGTCTTCCGTAACCTTCGTGGTAGCGTCTTTAAGGTGGGCGACTAGGTCTTCTTCAGACTATCCAGCTCGCGCTTCGCTTCGCCGGTAAAGGGCGACTCGGGATACTCCTCGACCAGCCGATTGAAGGTCTGCTGCGCGTCGCTGCGCTTGCCGGCATCGCGATACGTGCGGCCGAGCTGCATGAGGATGCCGTCGACCGGCAGCGGACCGTCCTTCCGCTGCGCCAGCTCCTTGAACGCGGTGATCGCTTGATCGTACTGGCCGGCGCGCGCCTGCGCTTCAGCGAGGCCGAGGCGCGCCATCTGGCCGTAGAGGCCGCCGGCCCCGCGGTCGATGACCTGCTGATACGCCGTGGCCGCTTCGGGGGCGCGTCCGAGCGTTACCAACGTCGACCCCTCCTGATAACGCGCGAAGAGCCCGGCGTCGGTCGATGGATACGCGTCAGCGGCCGCTTTGAACTTCGTCAGCGCCGCCGTGGATCGCTCGCGCTCGGTCGCGAAGCTGGGCGTGCCGCCAGCGCCGGCCGCGGCCGGTGGACCGACACGCGCGCCCTGGACCGCGACCGCGTCGGCGAGCAGGGCATGCGCGCGCGTCTGCACGCGCTCGCGCCATGCCCAGTAGCCAATCGCGACCACGCCAATCACTCCGATGGCCACCAGGGCCGCCACCGCCTCGCGCCGGCGCGCTTGGAACGCTTCGTGCGCCTGCCGCGCGATCTTCTCGAGCTCGTTCTCTTTTAAATGATGCCGTTCGGTTCTTTTCATGCGGCTCCTGTCGCTCGCTACCGATCGATTCCCGGGTGGCCAAGCCGAAGCCCGCTCTCGATTCCGGCGGGCGGAGGCGCTGGCTTGCCAGCCGTAGCTCGCGTGTGATCCAGAGCGAGCGGAGGCTGGCGCGCCCGGCCGGAATTGAACCGGCGGCCCCCCGCTTAGGAGGCGGGTGCTCTATCCGCTGAGCTACGGGCGCACGCGTTCGCCAACCCCGTAGTGTAACAGGTCGCTTTGGTGATCGTGTGCCTTGGCGGGGCGGAATAGACGCGGAGTCAGATCAGGCCGGAGAGCTCCCCCGGCACGATTCGCTCGCATTCAGGGCACGCCATGATGCGGCCTCCACGCGGCAGCGTCGAGGTGAAGGGGACTTGGGCCCGCCTCAATCGGAGCACCGTGACGCTTCGGATCGACTCGTTGCAATAGGGGCAACGCACCGGTAGTTCCAGCTCGTACACAGCCGCACTTTGCCAGTCAGTCGGAACCTCTGGGTCGGCGGCACGGCTCGCGGTCGCACCGTTCCCAGTGCCTGCCGCGATATCACTCAAACACCATGGGCAGAATCGTGCATCCCTCGGCAATTCATGCGAGCAGGACGGGCATTGCTCCATGCTCATCTTGTCGGCCGGTGGCTAACGCGACTACAGATGGCGAGGCTCGTTGAGCAAGGCCCGCGTGAGATCGACGAGATCCTCGAGCCACAGGGGCTTGAAGAGGAGCCGGGCCCCCAGCTCGCGTACTTCGGTGGCGAGGCAGTCCTCGACGTCGTAATCGCCCGTGACGATGGCAACCGGCGTGTCCCGGTGACGGTCGGTCGAGCGGAGACGATAGAGAAAGCCGAGGCCGTTGATGAGCGGCATGCGTAAATCGAGGATGATCGCATCGGTCGGGCCGGACAGGGCTTCACGGAGCCCCATTTCCGCGCTGAGGGCGGTTTTCACCTCATACCCTTCGAGGCGCAGCGTCCGCGCGAACGTCTCCGTGACGCCCTGATCGTCGTCAACGACGAGGATGGTCGCGGTCGACGGCATGGCCCTCAGTCCCACACGATCACGCGCATATAGAGTCTATCGGGAGGCGGGCGGGCAATCCTTAGGGGATGGCGGTTTGGAGGGCCTTGGCCACGCGGACATACTCCTCATACCGGCGCTGATACCGATCGAGCTTTTCCCGCTCGACGGCATCGAGGCGCGCCCGCACGATCGGCGATCCGCCAGACTGGATGAGCTCGCCCTCGACGGCGGCGGCTTTGAGCTTGAATTCCGCGTCGTGCGTGCGTTCCCAGGCGAGCCAGTCGGCCGTCCACCGCGCGTGCGCGGCCTGGACGACTGCGTCGCTGAACGGGAACACCGCGCCGGAGGCGCGATCGAGCGCGGCGAACTCGTCGGGAAAGAGCTGGCGCGCGGTACGCGCGAGCGGCTGCCACACGAGCAACGTGCGTGGATCGCTTTCGGCGGCCCCGAGGGCCGGTGCGAACACCGCGAGGATCTCCAGCGAACGCGCCCGCATGCCAGCGTCGCGAGACCGACGGACTTCCCGAACGATGTGCACGGCGCCCCACACAACCGAGCCCGCGACGATCAGGGCCGCGCCGAGCAGAACCATCACCGCTGATTCAGTACTTGAGAACCGTGTGCACGGTCTCTTCTCCAAGCCGCTCGCGCCCGTTCAGCGCCACCAGCTCGATCAGGAACGCGAGCGCGTGGATGTCGCCGCCAAGACGCTTGACCAGATCCGTCGTCGCGCGCGCGGTGCCGCCGGTCGCGAGCAGGTCGTCGACAATCAAGACGCGTTGGCCCTTGCGGATCGCGTCGTCGTGGATCTCGAGCGAGTCGGTGCCGTACTCGAGGTCGTAGGTCGTGCGCACGGTCGTCGACGGTAACTTTCCCGGCTTTCGTACCAGGGTGAATCCGGCGCCGAGCCGATCGGCCACCGCCGCGCCGAAGATGAAGCCGCGGCTCTCGATGCCGACGACGATCTCGATTCTCTGATCCTGGAACGGGACCGCAAGGCTGTCGATCGCCGCACGGAGCCCGGCCGGATCCTGGAGCAGTGTCGTGATGTCGTAGAAGAGAATCCCCGATTTCGGGAAATCGGGAACATGACGAATCTTCGCCTTGAGGTGGTCCATGGCGCCAATCTGGTGAATCATCTGATGCTAAACCCTGTCTCACGGCCGGTCGGCATCGCAGCGTCGACTTCCACGTGCGCCACGCGGGCGCCGGGTGGGCCGTGTCTGACGCTGCGCTCGAACCGCTCCATCGCCTCGGCCTCGCCTTCGGCCGCAATCTCCACGCGGCCGTCTGGCAAATTGCGGACAAAGCCGTGCAACCCCTCGCGGGCCGCCGCCGCTTCGGCGAAAAACCGAAAGCCGACACCTTGAACGCGGCCATCGATGAGATAGCGTCGCGCGACGCGCATGGCGCAGGAAGCCGGGCGCGGAATCAGGCCTGGGCCATCTCCATCGGGTTCTCGTCGGCGCTCGGCCCGTAGATCGACGGCACCTTCACATCGAGCAGCCGGAGATAGACCGAGAGCTGTCCGCGGTGGTGATACGTGTGGTTCAGCACAATCGTGCGAACGAGGGCGGCCTTGGGCATGCCGAACACCGTGACGCCATTCTTGGTCGCCTGCCAATGTTGATGCAGGCCGTCATCGCCCAGGCGGCTGATGACGTTCTTTGCCTTCGCGACGCTCTGCTCGTGGGCGGCCAGAATCTCCGCGGTCGACTTCGGTTGCGCGAGCGTCGAGTCGTTGGGAAATTCGATGGAGTCCTGAAGGGCCCATTCGGCGACGAACCCGGGCCCCCCGGCGATGTGCAGCGCGAGCTCGCCAAGCGACATCGATTTGGGATGCGGCTTCCACGTGAGGCGGTCGCCTGGAACGCGCTCGAGGACGCGTCGGGTCGTGGCACTCTCTTGATCGATCTCCTGCAGGATGGCGGCGGTCGTAGACATGGCTTCCCTCCTTGTGGGTTGCACCGCGACGCGCACGTCGCGAGCCGATAATCCTAGCGCCGCCGCGGCGCGGAGGTCCAGCGGTTTCTTCGGAACTAGTGTCCAGCTTCAGCAGCGATCGCGGGCCACCGCGCGGCTCCCGCAGCAGGCCCACGTCGGCGCCCCGGCCTGCGCCGGCGCGCAGCAGCCGGTGTTCTTCTGAAGACGGGCGGCGTCACGTCCGACGCTCTCGACGTGTCCCAGCGCGTGGACGACCGCCTGACGGATGGTGTCGAGGGTGGGATCGGAGGGATCGGCCAGCCGATAGTGCACCCACAGCCCCTCCCGCCGAGTGTTGACCAGCCCGGACCGGCGCAGGTACGCAAGATGCCGCGAGGCCTTCGGTTGCGGGATGCGCAGGCTCTCGTAGATGTCGCAGACGCACACCTCGCCGGCCAGCAGCAGGCCCAGGATCCGCAACCTGGTCGTATCGGCGAGCGCCTTGAAGAGGCGCTCCATCTCAACCAGCCGCGTGGTCATTTATATGTGCCTTGACAAATATAACACACTCGCCTACCATTCTCTATATACGTTCACGCGCATACAAGGAGGGACACCAAATGACCGACCACACTGTCGAAACTGCGGTCCGCGAGAAGTACGGCGCCATCGCGAAGTCCGTGGGCAAGACGAGCTGCTGCGGCCCCGCCTGCTGCGGCGGCGATCCGATCACATCGGATCTCTACTCCGACGCCGAAGTCAAAGAGCTGCCCGCCGAGGCCGTGGCGGTGTCGCTCGGGTGCGGCAATCCGACAGCGCTCCTTCAGCTTGACCCGGGTCAAACCGTCCTCGATTTGGGTTCGGGTGGCGGCATCGACGTCCTGCTCTCCGCCAAACGCGTCGGCCCGGCCGGCAGGGTGTACGGCCTCGACATGACCGACGAGATGCTCGCCCTGGCCCGCGACAACCAGCGGAAGGCGGGCGCCACCAACGTCGAGTTTCTCAAGGGCACGATCGAGGCGATTCCGCTCCCCGACCAATCGGTCGACGTCATCATCTCGAATTGCGTGATCAACCTGTCGACCGACAAGGACGCCGTGCTGCGCGAGGCGTTTCGCGTGCTGAAGCCGGGCGGCCGCTTCGCGGTCTCCGACGTCGTCGTGCGCGGCGAGGTGCCGGCCGACGTGCGGCGCAGCATGGAGCTGTGGGTCGGCTGCATCGCGGGAGCGCTCGAGGAACACGACTACGCGTCGAAGCTGCGAGCGGCGGGATTCGCCGACGTGGAGGTCGAGCCGTGGCGAATCTACCACGTTGAAGATGCCCGGGCCTTCCTTACTGAAAGTGGTCTCGATGTCGATCGCCTCGCGCCCGACGTCGACGGCCGCTTTGCGAGTGCGTTCATTCGTGCCCGCAAGCCGATCTGACCTCGCCATGAATCTGGGCCGTCGGACCATCGTCTTCGCGTGCGTTCACAACGCGGGACGATCCCAGATGGCGGCGTCATTCTTTAACACGTTCGCCGACCCACAGAAAGCGCGAGCGCTCTCGGCGGGGACGATGCCCCGCGAGCGCGTCCACGCCGAGGTCGTCGCCGCCATGCGAGAAGTCGGCGTCGACTTGAGCGCCGCGGTGCCGCGCCTGCTCACGCCGGAGCTGGCGGCAGACGCCGCGTGGCTGGTCACCATGGGCTGCGGCGACTCGTGTCCCCTTCTCCCCGGCACACTCCGGGAGGACTGGCCCCTGGCCGATCCCGGCGGTCAGCCGCTCGCGCGCGTCCGACAGATACGTGACGACATCCGGCAGCGCGTCACGCAGTTCATCGCCGACCATCAGCTCCGCTGATCGGCAGGGCTACTCCGAAACATTCCGATGTTGACGTAGCTTTCAGCTCTCAGCCGTCAGCTCTCAGCAGCACGCATTGGCTGAAAGCTGACAGCTGATGGCTGATGGCTGCGGCAAGTCAAATGACGTCCGGGATTAAAGAGCTGCGCCCACGAGGGGACGTGTTGTCGTATCATGCCCTCCGGACATCATGAACAAAGTTGTCGCGACCGCGGCCGAAGCCGTCGCCACCATTCCCGACGGGGCGACGATTCTGATGGGAGGCTTCGGCCTGTGCGGCGTTCCCGAAAACCTCATCAAGGCGTTGCACGCACGCGGGACCACGGGGCTCACGGTGATCAGCAACAATGCCGGCGTGGACGAATTCGGCGCGGGTATGCTCTTGAAGGCGCGGCAGATCAAAAAAATGATCGCGACCTACGTCGGCGAAAACCGAGAGTTCGAGCGCCAGTTCCTCAGCGGCGAGATCGAGGTCGAGTTGGTGCCGCAGGGGACGCTGTCCGAGCGGATTCGCGCGGCCGGCGCCGGCATCGGCGGCTTCTTCACGCCGACGGGGTACGGCACGCTGGTCGCCGAAGGCAAGGAGACACGGACGATTGACGGCAAGGCCTACGTTTTCGAGAAACCGCTGCACGCCGACTTCGCCTTCGTCAAAGCGTGGAAGGGCGACCGCGCGGGCAATCTCGTCTACCGGCGCACGGCGCGCAACTTCAATCCCATGATGGCGACCGCCGCGCGCGTGACCATCGCCGAAGTGGAGCAGCTCGTCGAGCCCGGCGCGATCGATCCGGACCACGTCGTGACGCCCGGCATTTTCGTGACGCACATCCTGCAGGGCGAGCATTACGAAAAACGGATCGAGAAACGCACTGTGCGCGCAGACTGAGGCGCGGCAGCCTTGAGCCCGAGCGAGCGCGAAGGCCCGGGCCATAGGAATGCGCGACCTAGTGCCGCACTAAGCGGATAGTCGTCACAAACAATGCCGAGCGCCGTAAAGGCGCGAAGGCACAGGCGGTGCGGGTGGGGCCCCACCGCAGAGTATTAAATGACCAGCCGTGACCGTATCGTCAAGCGCGTCGCCCGCGAGCTGAAAGATGGCGACTACGTGAATCTCGGCATCGGCATGCCGACGCTCGTCGCCAACCACGTGCCGCCGGGCATCGACATCACGCTCCATTCGGAGAACGGGATGCTGGGCGTGGGACCGTTTCCGCGCGAGGACCAGGTCGATCCCGATCTGATCAACGCGGGAAAAGAAACCGTCACCGAGCTGCCCGGCTGCTGCTATTTCAGCAGTGCCGACTCCTTCGCCATGGTCCGCGGCGGGCACATCGATCTCACCGTGCTCGGCGCGCTGCAGGTCGACGAGGCAGGCAATCTCGCCAACTGGATGATCCCCGGCAAGATGGTCAAGGGGATGGGCGGGGCGATGGATCTCGTGGCCGGCGCCAAGAGAGTGATCATCGCGATGGAGCACACGACCCGTGACGGCGGCCACAAGATTCTCGCGCGGTGCACCCTACCCCTCACCGGGTTGAAGGTCGTCAACCTGATCGTCACCGAGCTGGCGGTCATCGAGGTGGCGCCGGAGGGGCTCGTGCTGCGCGAGATTGCCACGGATGCGACGGTCGATGCCGTCAAGGCCGCGACCGGTGCCCGTCTGATCGTTCCCGAGCGTCTCGGAACGTTTGACTGAACAGCGGTCAGGCCTCCTCCGTCTTACGAAACAGCTGGAGGAGCCGCCACGCGACGGCGCGTCTGCCGTACCGCAAATACAAGGTCGGCACGACAATCATATTGAGCAATGTCGACGACATCAGGCCGCAGAGAATCACGATGGCCATCGGCGTCTGAATCTCGCTGCCGGCCTTGCCGCCTCCGAGCGCCAGAGGAATCAACGCCAGCCCCGCCGCCATCGCGGTCATCAGAATCGGGATCAGTCGCTCGCGGGCGCCGCGTTCGACCGCTTCGCGGAAATCCGTCACGCCTTCGTCCTCAATCAAGTGATGGATGTGCGAGACGAGCATGATGCCGTTTCGAGTCGCGATGCCAAAGAGCGTAATGAAGCCAATCATCGACGCGACGCTCAGGACACCGCCCGCCAGGAACACGCCAACGACGCCTCCGATCAACGCCAGCGGCAGGTTCAGCATGATGAGCAGCGCGTCACTCGGCAGACCGAATGCCAGGACGAGGAGCATGAACAGGCCCGCGATGACACCCGCGCCGAGTAGCAGCAATCGTCGCGAGGCGCTCTGCTGGCTCTCGAATTGCCCACCGTATTCGACGCGGTAGCCCGCCGGCATCGGGACGGCGCGGGCCACCTCCGTTCGAATGTCGTCGACGACTCCGCCAAGATCGCGACCCGCGACGTTCGACGAGATGACAATCCGGCGCTGCACGTTCTCGCGCAAGATCATGTTCGGTCCCTGCTCGCGGCGGACATCGGCGAGCACGCGCACCGGAACCAGACCGCCGTGTGGCGTGTCGATGGGAAGATCCGTCAACCGGTCGAAGTCGGCCTGCGACGCCGGATCGAACTTGACGACGAGATCGAAGGCCGTGCCGCGGTCGAAAATGCGGCCGACCGTCGCGCCGGCAAAGCTCGTTTCCACGGCTTCCGCGATGTCATCGGCGTGCAGACCATAGCGGGCGATTGCGCCGCGGTTCAACACGAACCGCACGAACGGCACGTCCATTTGCTGTTCGAGCGACAGATCGACCACGCCGGGCACGCGGCCCATGACGTCCCGGACGCGTTCACCCAGACGGCGCAGGGTGCCGAGATCGTCGCCAAACACCTTCACGGCAATATTGGCGCGCGTGCCCGACAACATGTGGTCGATGCGATGCGAGATCGGTTGACCGATTGTCACGTTCGTCCCCGGCAAGGTGGAAAACCCACGCCGGAGATCGGCGAGCAACGCCGCGCGCGGCCGGCCGGTCTCGCGCAGGCCGACGTCGATTTCCGCGGCCTCGACGCCTTGCACGTGCTCGTCATACTCCGCCCGGCCGGTTCGCCGTGCGGTCGCGACCACTTCCGGCTGGGCCAACAGGATCTGTTCGACCTTGCGGCCGATCTCGTCCGACTTCAGGAGGGATGTGCCGGGAAGTGTGTTGGCCTGGATGGTCAGGCTGCCTTCATGAAATTCCGGCAGAAAGGCAGTGCCCATCCGTGCCATCCCGACACCCGCCAGGACCAGCAACGCAGCCGACGTCGCCATGACGAGACGCGGATGGTCGAGCGCGTGTGGCAAATCCTTGGCGAACCGCGTCTTGAGCGTACGGGCCAGCCAGCCGTCATGTCCCCGCAGAATGGACCGCGCGCCTGGCAGAAAAGCGACACTGAGGGCCGGCGTCACGATCACCGCCACGGCCAGTGACGCCATCAGCGACACGATGTACGCAAACGCGAGCGGCGTCAGGAGCCGTCCCTCGACGCCCGCCAGACCGAAGATCGGCAGGAAGACCAGCACGATGATGACCGTCGCGAAGACGATTGACGTGCGGATTTCGAGCGTGGCGTCTCGGACCACGTCGGCGGTCGGTCGCTGCTCCTCCGCGGGCCTCGCCGCATTCTCACGCAGCCGCCGGACGACGTTCTCTACGTCGACGATCGCATCGTCGACCAGCGCGCCGATCGCGATCGCCATGCCGCCAAGCGTCATCGTATTGATGGTCGCGCCGAACGCGCGCAAGACCAGCACCGCGGCGGCGAGCGACAACGGCATCGCCGTCAGCGTAATCGCCGCGGCACGCAAGTTGGCGAGGAACAGCACGACGATGACGACGACGAGCAGGCCGCCATCGCGCAGCGCTTTGACCACGTTGTCCACCGCCACGTCGATGAAGTCCGCCTGCCGGAAGATCCGGCGGTCGATCGTCATCCCACGCGGCAGCTCCCGCTGCAGGGCATCGAGCTCGCGATCGAGTCTCGCCGTCAGCTCGATCGTGTTGGCGCCCGGTTGCTTCTGCACACCCACAATCACCGCGGGCTTGCCATTGCGCGATCCCTCGCCGCGTTTGAGGGCCGGACCTTCGCGCACATCGGCAACGTCGCGGATGAGCACAGACCGGGCACCGCGCAGCGCGACGACGCTGTCGCCGATTTCTTCCGGGGTGTGCACCCGGCCGATCGTCTGCAGGACGTACTCTTGCGGGCCCTCGACGTAAATGCCGGCCGACGTGTTCTGGCTCGCGCCGCGCACGGCGTCGAGCAGCTCGTTGACGGCCACGTTGTTCGCGCGCAGATGGTCCGGGTGCGCGACGACCTGGAACTGCCGCTCCGCGCCGCCAATCGGCGTCACCTGCGAGACGCCGGAGACGGCCAGGAGCCGGCGCCGCACGACCGTATCCGCCATCGTCCGCAACGTGAGTGGGTCATCGGTGTCTGATGAGATCGCGAAGAACAGGATCTCGCCCATAATCGAGGAGATCGGCGCCAGAATGGGCCGCTCCACCTGGGGCGGCAAACTGCCGCTCACGAGGGCGAGCTTTTCCGCGACGATCTGGCGCGCCAAGAAAATGTCCGTGCCCCAGTCGAACTCCACCCACACGACGGCGATGCCCACGGCGGTCGCGGACCGCACCCGGCGGACGCCGGACGCACCGTTGATGGCGGCCTCGATTGGAAACGTCACGAGCGCTTCGATTTCGTCGGGCGCCATCCCGTGGCCTTCTGTAAGAATCGTGACCGTCGGAGCGGTCAAGTCCGGGAAAACGTCGACAGGCATCTCGCGTGCGGCCCAACCACCGGCCGCAAGGAGCAGGAGCGACATCGCGATGACCATCCAGTGATGATCGATCGACCATTGAATCAGACGTTTCATGTTTGGTATATCCCTGTAGCTATCAGCTATCAGCTGTCAGCTTTCAGCCATCAGCTTTCAGCTATCAGTGCTGGCGACCTCTCAGTACGTAGTGTCCGGCTTTAGCCGGACCGTGGCTGCGACCTGACAGCTGAAAGCTGACAGCTGAAAGCTGATAGCTGTTTTTAGTGCACATGACCTTCAGCTGGAAGCCCTTTGGCGGCCGACGCCAACTGCACGTCATAGGCGCCCCGCGTGACGACACGCTCGCCTGGCTTGACGCCGCTCTTGATGCCCACCAGATCGGCGTCACGGGTCGTGATCTCGACGAACCGACGCGCAAATCGTTCACCACCAATCTGTACGAAGACATAGGGTCGGCCGGCCTCCATGAGCACGGCGGCTTTCGGTACCGCAGGCAGGCGCTGCCGTCCTCCCGTATGGAGAATCGCGGTGCCCACCTGACCGATGAGCAGTTGACCGTCAGAGTTTGCGACTTCCATTTGGACGGGCAGCGCTTTCGTCACCGGGTCGAGCACACCCGGATCGTGCACATGACGGAACCGCAGCGCGAGCGGCTCCGCGCGGCCGGGAATCTCCAGTGACACGGCAGTAAGTCCGCGCACCGCGGCCGTCTCCGAAGCTGGCACAAACGCCTTCAATTCAAGGACATCGGTCCGGGCGATCTTGAAGAGCGGTGCGCCCTCGTCATACGCGGCGCCAAGTGTCGCCATCACGTCGGTGATGCGACCGGCAATTGGCGCACGCAGCACGAACGCATTCCCGGAGGCCGCGCCGCCGCCCGTCCGCAACGTTTCGTCGCGTTGGGCGAGACGAGCCTCGGCGGCCTTCACGCGTGCCTCGGCAACGGTCATCGCGCGCTTCGCCTCTTCGACCCGTCGCGCCGGGACCGCGCGATCGGCCAGCAGTCGTTCGGCACGCGTCTGTTCGACACGGGCGGCCTCAAGCGCGGCCTGTGCTTCCGCCGCCTCGGCGATCAACGTCGCTCGATCGGTGCTGGCCGTCAAACGTGGCTCGAGACGTGCCAGGACTGCGCCCGCACCCACCTGGTCCCCGATCGAGGGCAACTCCTCGGCCATGAGACGTCCAGGGGCGGGCGCTGCGACGACGGCCTCGCCCCCGGGCAGCGGATCGAGCACCGCAGGCACCCGGATTGACGTCCGCAATTCCGCTTCCTGCACCCCTGCCGTGGCGAACTCGTTCGTCCACTGCTGCTCTTTCAGGTACGCGATCGCCGCCGCGTCCTCGGGGGGCTGCTTGCTGGCCTCCGCGACGGCCGTCGGTTCGTCGGCGAACACTGTGATGTCGCCCAGGTCGTGTCGGTCAGAAAGGCCGCGTGCGTCGAGCACCAGTGCCCAGCGGTAGCGACCGGCAGCCGGAGGCGCACCCTCGACGCGGAAGGCGCCGGGTCGAGACGGCTGCGGACCGACGAGAGAGGTCGGCTGCCCGCCGGTCTCCGGCGTGAACTCGACCCGTGCCTGGCCAGCCGTCACCGGTTTGAAATCGCCGAGTGTGGTGAGGTGGACGGCGAACAGCGCCGTGTGCCCGGCCGCGAGGGGCGGGTACTCCATGTACAGTTCGGTCCGATCGGTCCAGTGGGTCACATTCAACATCGGCGACTCGCTCGGAGGCGGGTCCGCCCGTCCTGAACAGCCGGTCACGCAGACGGCCGACAGGAGCGCGGCAATAAGAATGTCGCTTCTGATCGTCATTACTGAATCTCCCACCCGCTGGCGAATTCCAGCTCAATTTCCGCTTGCCGCACCGCGGCGTCGAGCGTCGCTTGCCGCACGCGCGCGGAAAACCCGGCTCGATACGCATCCAACAATTCCAGGATGCCCCGCTCGCCCGCGTCATAGCTGACTTGGGCGATCCGCTCGATTTGATCCGCGCTGCTCATTGCCTGCGCGCGATATCGCTCGGCAGCGTCACGGCGTTCCACGACCGCGGCGCGAAGCGCTCCAATCTGGCCGCGCAGGACAAGTCGGAAAGCGGTTGCCCGCGCTTCGGCCTGGGCGCCTCGCGCGAGAGCCAGCGCGCGTTCGGGGCGAGCGCGGTCGAAGAGCGGAATCGACGCATGCACCGTCACGACACCGCCGAGGTCGCCGCCGCCGAGCGTCGACGATTTGGTGCCCGCGACGATTTCCGGCTCGGGAATGCGCCGGCGATCGGCCGCGCG
>JAHFUJ010000270.1 GCA_023265105.1 Acidobacteriota bacterium | reverse complement strand
TCCTCCGTGAGCGTCGCGGTACGATGTACGACCCGGCAGTCGTCGACAAGTTCCTGGAGGTCTACCGAGATCTCATGCCGGAAGATCTGGAGGTGCCGAGCCATCATGGCGCGCTCGTCGAGATCAGTCGATCCTCGGTCCACCGGGTGCCGCGATCCGTGCCGAGCAGCGAGGAGAACGCCCTCTGCGCCACCGAGGAGATGATGGCCGTCTGCGCGCTGTCGCGATCGGCCTCGACAGGGAGCACGTTTGCCGACGCCGCGTTTCTGATCGGCACGCACCTCCGGCGGATCATCCCCGGCTCGGCCTGTGCCTTCTACGCGCTCGACCCGGCCACCGATCATCTGGTCGCCAAACACGCCGCCGGCGCGGGGGCCACCGGCCTGCAGGGCCTGAGAATCCCGCTGGGCAGTCGGCTCACGGGCTGGGTGGCCGCCAACCGCCAAACGATGGTAAATTCAGACGCGGCGCTGGATCTGAGCGACGTGGTCGACACGATGAACGTGCGCTTCCGGAGCTGTGTGAGCACGCCTTTGCTCGCCGGTGAGACGCTCGTCGGCGCGTTGACGCTGTACTCGACGGCGACTGGAGGGTTCACCGAGGATCAGGCGCGCGTGGTGCAGATGCTCGCCCCGCACATCGCCGATACGCTGCAGGCAGCCCTCGACTTCGAGAGCTGCACCGCCCGCAAGCCGGCGAGCGGGGCGTCCCGTGCCTCGGCTGCGCCCAAGGGCCCGGTTCCCGCGTACGTGGACGTCGAAACAGGCCGTCCCCATTAGGACAAGGATTCTCGGCGAGCTCTGTGTGCTCTGCGGTAGAACGTCGCATTTTTTCACACGCTCCAAAGACCCCGCTCCGACTGGTTTTTGAGACTCTGAGCCCGCTCGGAATGGACAATCGCTGGACTCGTCACCTCGGTACTGCGGTTGTCACCGCCGCCCTGCTCAGCGCGATCGGCGGCGTCGCGTGTCGCGCTGACCGCCCCGTGCCCGCCGCCTCCACAGTCCGATCCGGCGGCGACATCGTTGTGTCGGGCCGCTCGGAGCCGGGGACGTTCAACTGCTACGTCGCCCGGGGCATCACGACGCAAGTCATCACGACGCTCACGCAGGCGAGCCTGGTACGAATCAACCACCTCACTCAGGATGTTGAGCCGTGGCTGGCCGAACGCTGGTCGCGCTCGGACGACCGGCTGCGCTATACCCTGAAGCTCAGGCCGAACCTCGTCTTCTCGGACGGTCATCCATTCACGGCCGACGATGTGGTGTTCTCCTTCGAGGCCGCGTACGACGAGCGGACGGGTGGACCGATTGGCGACGCGATGACGATCGGCGGCAAGAGGCTGCAAGTGGCCGCGCCGGACTCGACAACCGTCGTCATCACGTTTCCCTCCGCGTTCGCGCCCGGCCTGAGGCTGCTCGACAACCTGCCGATCCTCCCGCGGCATAAGCTCGGGGCGGCGCTGAAGGCGGGCACCTTCGCGAAGGCATGGGACCTGACGACGCCGGCGTCGGAGGTGGTGGGGCTCGGGCCGTTTGTCATCAGCGCGTATCGGCCCGGCCAGCGGCTCGTCTTCACACGCAACCCTCACTACTGGCGGAGGGACGCCGCCGGCGTTCGGTTGCCGTATCTCGATCGTGTGACGCTCGAGATCGTGTCCGATCAAAACGCGGAGCTGCTCATGCTCGAGTCGGGGCAGCTCGATATGACCACGAGCGAGATCCGCCCCGAGGATTACCTCCCGCTCAAGCGCGCGGTCGACGCCGGCCGCGTCAATCTGGTCGACCTCGGCGTCGGCATGGACGCCGACGGCCTCTGGTTCAACCTGAAGCCCGGTGCGTTGGGAACGGATCGGCGCGCGGCATGGCTGCAGAGAGACGAGCTGCGGCGCGCCATCTCGATGGCGATCGATCGAAACGTATTCGCCGACACGGTGTTTCTTGGCGCCGGGGTGCCCATCCACGGGATCGAGACGCCGGCGAACACGCGGTGGTTTTCCCCTGACGCGCCCAAGACGGAACACGATCCAGCGAGGGCGCGCGAGTTGTTGGCGTCGATCGGCGTGACGGCGGACCATCCCGCGCGTTTCACGCTGATCACGATCAAAGGGAACACGGCGGCCGAGCGCGGCACGGCGGTCATTCGCGACGAGCTGAAGAAGGTCGGCGTCCTCGTCGACGTCGTCATGCTCGAGCAGGGCGCGGTCGTCCAACGTTTTCTCTCGGGGCAGTACGACGCCGTGTACTACCGGTTTCTCAAGACCGACGCCGATCCGGCGATCAACCCCGATTTCTGGTTCAGCTCGGGCAGTGCGCACGTGTGGAATGTCGGGCAAAAGACGCCGGCCACCGAGTGGGAGCGGCAAGTCGACGAGCTGATGGCGCGACAGATGGCTTCGCCTGATGACGGCGAGCGCAAGCGGCTCTACGACGAGGTGCAACGCGTCTTCGGCGAGCGCCTGCCGATCGTCTTCTTTGTCGCGCCGCGCGTCCTGGTCGCGACCTCGTCGCGCGTCACGAACCTGACGCCGGCGGTGTCGCGGCCGCAACTGTTGTGGAGCGCCGACACGATTGCCGTCCGCAAGTAGACGGAAAGGGGGACGGGAGCCCTTTTCTTCGAGATGTGCGACCCCGGAAAAGGGCTCCCGTCCCCCTTTCCGCGTGCGGTATCATCCCGCGACTGGATGTCCCTAGACGCGACGTGGCTCCTGCTCTCGCTCGTCCCGAGCGGCATCGGGTTCGTGCTGTTCGTGTACGGCAAGAAGCAGGAGCGCTGGCCGCAGCTCGCCGCCGGGGTGGCGATGATGGTCTACCCGTATTTCGCCACCTCGGTCGTTTCGCTCGTCGGCATCGGCGTCGCGATCTCGGTCGCGCTGTGGTATTCGATACGCGCGGGCTGGTGACATTCGTATCTACGATTTCCGATCCTCGATCGTAGATTGGCAATCGGAGATCGTAGATCGGCATTTTTCAGTCGTGGCGTCCGGCTTTATACCGGACCGTGGTTCGTGGCGTCCGGCTTTAGCCGGACCTCAATGGTCGAGACATGAACGCGCATCGGGTGATGGCCGATCTTCGCGAGCTGGCCGCCCGGACCTCTACCCCGGACGGCGCGCAGCGCCTTGCGTGGGGACCGGTGTGGCGCGAGGCGCGTGACTGGTTTCGGGGCAAAGTCGCCGAGATTGGTTTGCGCGTCGAAACCGATTCGGCCGGCAACAACTGGGTCACCCTTCCCGGCGCGTCCGATCGGGCAGTGATCGTCGGCAGCCATCTCGACTCGGTGCCGAACGGTGGATGGCTCGACGGCTGCCTCGGCGTGTTGGCCGCGCTCGAAGCCCTGCGGGTACACGCAGCCCAGGCGGACGAAGCACCGGTGACGCTGAAGCTCGTCGACTGGGCCGACGAAGAGGGCGCCCGGTTCGGGCGGAGCTTGCTCGGATCGTCGGCCGCCGCCGGCAGCTTGAAGATCGAGGAAGTCCGCGATCTCACCGATCGCCAAGGCACGCGACTCGTCGATGCCCTGGCCGAGAACGGCGTCTTGCTGGACAAGATGCTCGACGCGCATCGCGAGCTGAAGGTCATCGACGCGGGCGCGTACCTCGAGCTGCACATCGAGCAGGGACCGGTCCTGGAGTCGATGAACAAACCGACCGGCGTCGTGGTCGGCACGTTCGGCGTCGAGCGTCACATGCTCCGGTTCACGGGCCAGGCCGCCCATTCGGGATCGACCCCGATTCCGATGCGCCGCGACGCTTTCCTCGCGGCCGCCCAGACCGCGCTCGAGTGCCGCGAGATCGCGACGCGCCACTCCACGCCGGGCGCGGGCGTCGTGTGCACCGTCGGCGTCGTGAATGTCGAGCCCAAAATCGTGACCGCCGTGCCGGGCATCTGCGAGATCTCGCTCGACCAGCGCGCGCTCGATGCCGGCGTGCTCTCCGCCATGCACGGCGAGGCGCGCGAAGCCTCGGCGCGCATCGCGAGACAGAATCACGTCGCCGTCGAGTGGAAGCACGTGTGGCGGATCGATCCGCGTCCATTCGATCCTCACCTGGTGCGATTGTGCGAGGAGGCGGTCGGCGAGGAAACCGGCGACGCGCCGCGGCTGCCCTCTGGACCGTTGCACGACGCGGCGGAAATGGTGCCGCACATGCCGGTCGTCATGATGTTCGCCTCTTCGTCAAACGGCCTGTCGCATTGTAAAGAAGAAGACACTCCCGAGCCGCACCTCGAAACAACCATTCGCGCCTATCTGCGACTGGTCGAGAAGACGATCGCGCACGTCTCACGATCCGCGTAAGCCCTTACGCAGTGAGTAATGCCCCACGGCGTGCCGGCACGCGTGGCGAGCGGCAAGACTGATATTCGGTCATTTCTTCGTGGCACCCGGCTTGCTCAGAGAACGATCGAAGCCGGTTCATCCTGGAGGAACAAACCATGCGCGCTCATTTCCTGACCGGAGCGATCTTGACCGCCGCCGTCGCGATGTGGAGTTGCGGAGGCGGTGGTGGTGGATCCAGCACCGCGTCGCCGTCAGCACCGAGCCCGGCCCCGGCGCCAGCACCGGCACCGGCGGCTCCCGCCTCCGTGACGATTAGCATCGTCGGCTCGGACGGAAGTCGGGCGTTCAGCCCGAATCCGGTTCAAGCGGCGTCCGGTTCGACGATCGTCTGGAGGAACAGCGACAGCACGACGCATAGCATCGTCATGGACGACGGCTCGGGCGCCATCGGGAACATCGCGCCAGGCGCATCGAGCGCGCCGATGCAATTGAGAGGATCGGGCGGGAACTACCACTGCACGATCCACCCCAGCATGGTTGGCAGCATCAACGGCGCGACCGCGCCGACGCCGCCGCCGAGTGAGACGCCGCCGGGTGATGGCTACTAATTCCAGTCGTCGTGTGCGGCTTTAGAGCGTGTGAAGAAATCGGCGCCTTTAGGCCTGCCGTGTCGGGCAGACCTGAAGGTCCGCACTACGTCGGGAGCGATTTCTTCACGGACTCTCTAGCCGGACCGTCGTTGAGTTTGCACATAAGTACGTGCAGCACGTGTTTACGTGCTACAATCTGACCGCTTGGCCACGCGGAACATTACTCTAAAGCTGCCCGCCGAAACGCTGCGGAAAGCGAAGATCCTCGCAGCGGAGCGTGGTACCTCGATCAGCGCCCTTCTCGCCGAAAAGATCGAGGAACTCGCCGGCGAAGACGAGCAGTACGAGGCGGCCCGCCGACACGCGCTTCGGTGGCTCGACCGCGGCTGGAAACTGGACGGCCGTCCGGCGTCCCGAGACCATCTCCATGAGTGAGAAAGTCTTCGTCGACAGCACCATCCTCGTCTACGCACACGACATCGACGCGGGCGAGAAGCGCGCCATCGCCGAACACGTCCTGCGCCAACTGTGGCAGGACGAAAGCGGCAGGCTCAGCACACAAGTGTTGCAGGAGTTCTATGTCAACCTGACGCGAACGATCGCGACGCCGGTGTCGCGCCGCGACGCGCGTGAATTGATCAACGCGTACCGCGTTTGGCCGGTGGCAACGCTGGACGCGGGCGATGTGCTCAAGGCGTCGGAGGTCGAGGAGCGGTTCGGCATCAACTTCTGGGACGCGACGATCGTCGTGGCCGCGCTCAAGTCCGGCGCCGCCGTTCTCCTCTCCGAGGAGCTGCACCCCGGCCGCGGCATCAGCGGCCTCGAAGTGCGGAATCCGTTTGCGTGATGTCTATTGCTTCGGCGGGGGTGTTGCCCGCGGCTGCGGATGGCCGATCACTTGACCGTTGATGGTCTCGTATTCGTAGACCATGTGGAACGTCGAACGGCCGGCGACGAGCACCTGGGCGATCGAGTCGATCGCGACCGGTACTCGCACGCCGCCGATCCGCTCGTACCGCCGCACGACATCGACACGGCGCGTCCAGAATGATGGCGTTTTCGACAAACGTCCCTCGACGCGCATCATGTCCCCATCGTCGCGATTGACGAAGACGGATCCGGTGACGAGCAGCACGTCGTTCCGGCGCGGCATCAGCGCGAGCCACGCCAGACCGTCGGCGGCGGTGCCGCGATCTTCGAACACGTAGTTGTCGGTGGTCAGCGCGGCGCGCTCCGGGTCGCCCGACGCCCACATCTTTTGCTCGGTGGCGAGCGCCGCCCGGAACACACGCGACCGGATGTAGCCCGAGCCGCCTTCCGCGGCGACCTTCCATCGAAAGCCGTTGAGGGGATCGGCCTCCGTCCACGCATCCATCCACGCGCTCGCCCCGAAGTGGGCGTTACGCGCGTCCATGCGCCGCAACGCCCGGTACTCAGTCGGAGGGGGGTCGCTACGCGCGAGGAATCGGTCGAGGACAGACGACTCCTGCGGCGCCGTCGCATGCAACGTGGCGAGGGCGCCGAGCGCGACAAACGCAC
>JAHFUJ010000269.1:4323-6439 GCA_023265105.1 Acidobacteriota bacterium | reverse complement strand
TAGCCGCGGGTCCGGGCGTCCTGAATGCCTTTCTCGACGGCCGGGACGTATTGCCGCGGAATGGAACCGCCGAAAATGTCGTCCACGAACTCGAAGTCGGAGCCGCGCGAGAGCGGCTCGACCCGGATCTTGCAGTCGCCGAACTGGCCGTGGCCACCGGTCTGCTTCTTGTGGCGGCCGTGCGCCTCGGTGGCCGCCTTGATGGTTTCGCGGTAGGGAATGCGCGGCGGCTTGAGGTTGACGTCGACGCCGAACCGCCGCTTCAACTTCGCGACGGTCACCTCGATGTGCAGCTGGCCCTGTCCCGACAGCAGCAGCTCCTTGGTCTGCGGATCGCGGCTGTAGCGGACCGACGGATCCTCTTCCTCCAGACGGTGCATCGACGTGCTGATCTTGTCTTCGTCGCCGCGGCTCTTCGGCTCAATCGCATACGACAGCACGGGCTCTGGAAATTTGATCGCGGAGAAGCTCACCTTGTCGGCCTTGTCGCCGAGCGTGTCGTTGGTGAGCGTGTCTTTCAGCTTCGCGACGGCGCCAAGATCGCCGGCCTTGATCTCGGGCACCGTCGTCTGTGTCTTGCCCTGCAGTAGGACGAGGTGCCCCAGCCGTTCCTGGGTGTCTCGCGTCTTGTTCTGAACCGTCGAATCCGCCTTCAGCGTGCCCGAGACGACGCGGAACATCGTGATGCGGCCGGCAAACGGGTCCGCGATCGTCTTCCAGACGAACGCCGCGGTCGGACGTTTGTCGTCGGCTTCGCGTGTCACGTTCGCGCCGTTCTGACTGGCGCCTCTGTACGGCCGCTCGGCGGGCGACGGTAGATAGCTGACGATCGCATCAAGTGTCTGCTGGACGCCGATGTTGCCGAGCGCCGACACCGACACCAGCGGAAAGAGCTTTCCGGCGGCCGTCGCCGTCCGCAATCCCGCGACCAGCTCATCGTCGGTCAGCGTGCCGGCCTCGAAGAACTTCTCCATCAACGTTTCGTCGGCCTCGGCGACCATCTCGATGAGCGCTTCGCGCGCCGTGTCCACCGCCGCGGTCATGTTGGCGGGAACCGCGCTTTCCGTGAACTTGCCGCTCGCGTCGTTTTGAAAGATGAACGCTTTTTTCGATACCAGGTCCACGACGCCGCGGAACGATTTCTCTTCCCCGATCGGCAGCTGAATCGGGACGATGGTGCGGTTGCACACGTCGTGAAGCGACTGCAGCGAGCGTTCGAGGCTGGCGCGCTCGCGGTCGATCCGGTTGAGCACCACCAGGCGCGGCAGGCCGAGCTCTTCGGCCTCGGCCCAGACTTTCTCGGTCTGCACCATCACGCCCGCGACCGCGTCGACGACGACGAGTGCGGCGTCGGCGACGTGGAGCGCCGCGCGTGCTTCGCTGAAGAAGTTCCCGATCCCCGGCGTATCGATGAGGTTGATCTTTTGTTTGTTCCACTCGGCGTAGGCGAGGCTGGCCGATAACGTGTGTTTGCGCGCGATCTCCTCTTCGTCGTAGTCGGTCACGGTCGTCCCCTCGTCGACCGTGCCGAAGCGGTTGACCATCCCCGCGTCGGACAGGGCCGCGGAGGCGAGCTGTGTCTTGCCGGACCCGGTGTGGCCGACGAGGGCGACATTTCTGATGGCGGCGGCGTCGTAGACCTTCATAACAAGGCTCTCCTGGCCCGTAGCTGCGGCGCTCGGAGGCGCCGATACCGCGCATCATATTCGGCGCGGACGCGCCGCTGCAAGCCGGGCCGGGGATGGGATTAGGGATTTGGGATTAGGGATTTGGGATTTGGGATTAGAGCGAGCCCGACTCCCCAATCCCCAATCCCAAATCCCCAATCCCTATTCGTATCGGAGCGCCTCGATGGGGTCCAGGCGCGACGCTTTGACGGCAGGATACATCCCGAAAAAGATGCCCACCGACGCGGAGAACCCGATGCCGAGCGCGAACGACCACCAGGGCATCGAGATGGGGAAGCCCGAGATGAGGTGCACGGCCCAGCCGATTGAGCTGCCAAGGACGATGCCGAGCACGCCGCCGAGCGAGGTGAGAAAGGCCGCTTCCGACAGGAACTGAAAGAGGATCTCCGGGCGCCGCGCGCCCAGCGCCTTGCGCACGCCGATTTCGC
>JAHFUJ010000269.1:0-4223 GCA_023265105.1 Acidobacteriota bacterium | reverse complement strand
GAGCTGCCAAGGACGATGCCGAGCACGCCGCCGAGCGAGGTGAGAAAGGCCGCTTCCGACAGGAACTGAAAGAGGATCTCCGGGCGCCGCGCGCCCAGCGCCTTGCGCACGCCGATTTCGCGCGTCCGTTCGGTCACCGAGATCGACATGATCGCCATCACGCCGATCCCGCCGACCATGAGCGCGATCGACGACATGACGACGAGCGCAAAGAAGGTGCCCCGGCTGATCTGGTCCCACAACTTGAGGAAGGCATCCTGGGTGACCAGATCGAAATCGTTGGGCTGATCGAGCCTCAAGCCGTGCCGGATGCGCATCACGCGTTCGACGTCGGCCATGGCCGCCGCCTGGCTGACGCCGTCGCGTGGCAAGAGCGCAATCTGAATCGGCAGGAACATCTGGTTGCGGAAGCCGCGCACCGCTTTGAGGCCGAAGATGCGCTGATAAGCCGTATACGGAATGACCACGAAGTCGTCCTGCCCCAGATTGAACCCGCCGGCCGCCGGCCGTTTGTCGAAGACGCCCACAACCTCGAACCGCTCGGTCCCGACGCGCACGGTCTTCCCGACCGGGTCGAGTCCCCTCGGGGCGAACAGCACCTGGTACGGCGTGTTGCCGAGGACGACGACGTTCTTCCGGTACTGCACCTCCGTGCCGTTGAAGAAGCGGCCGCCGAAGATGGGGATGCGCGTCCCTTGCGCGAAGTTTTCCGTCGTGCCGAACAAGATAATCGGCTTCGTCTTGACATCGCGGTAAAACACGCGCTGCTGGTTCGCCTGCGGACCGCCGGCGCCCAGCTCGATGTCGACCAACTGAACCGTCGTCCCCTGGTCCTCGAGCGCGCGGGCATCGGAGACGGTCAGATTCGGGCGCTTGAGCAGATCCGTGATTTCCGCGCCGTTGGCGAAGCTGGTGACGCCGAAGCGCTGGATGAAGATCGTGTCCGGCCCGATCTGGCGGACCAGCTCGCGGAGCGATTGATCGAAGCCGCGAATGAGCGCCGTCATGCCGACGATCGACGTGATGCCGATGACGACGCCGAGGATCGTCAGTCCGGAGCGCAGCTTGTTGCCGCGCACGGTCTCGAGCGCCATCGAAACGACTTCGGACAGGAGGGATAAACGAAGCGCCATGTCAAAAAACCTGACGGGCATCAAAAAAGCGCTACCACGGAGAACACCGAGGCAAACTGAGGACGCGGTGTTCCACAACGACAGAACCCAACCCGTAGACGTGTCCTCTGTTGTTCACGCGAAGTCATTCCGTGACCTCCGTGGTAGAGCATTCATTCCCGCCTCAACGCTTCGATCGGATCCAGGCGCGCGGCTCGCATCGCCGGATACAGGCCGAAGAAGAGCCCGACGAGCGCCGTAATGCCGATGCCCAGCGCCACCGACCACGTCTCGACGGCAGCCGGGATCGGCGTGAACCTCGCGATCGTCAGCGCGATCGCGACGCCCAGGATCGTGCCGATGACGCCGCCGAAGATCGACAGGACCACCGATTCGACCAGCATCTGCGACATGATATCGGCGCGTCGCGCGCCCAGCGCCTTGCGTAAGCCGATCTCGCGCGTCCGCTCCGTCACGACCATCAGCATGATGTTCATGATCACAATCCCGCCGACCACGAGCGACAAGGCGACGACCCCGACCAGCACCGCGAAGATGCCGTTGGTGGCGGAATGATAGATGTTGAGGATCGTGTCGGACGTGAACAGGCCGAAGTTGTCCGGTTGCTTCGGCCGGAGCCGTCGCGCGCCCCTGAGGGCCGCCGTCGCCTCGTCCATCGCGGGGGCGATCAGGGTGAGATCGCGCGGCTTGACGGTCACCAACAACGATCGGCGGGAACCGAAGATCATCTGGAGCTGGCGGAGCGGAACGACGGCGAACTCGTCCTGCGGCTGGCCGAGCACCGACCCGCGCTTCTCGCTCACGCCGACGATCCGGAAGTGCACCCCTTGGATTTGGATGACCTTGTCGATCGGGTCGACCTCCGATCCGAACAGCCGATCGGCCGTCTGCCAGCCGAGCAGGGCGACGGGTCGCCCGCTGTCGACCTCGGTCGGGCTCATCAAGCGGCCGCGTTCGGCATCGTAGGCGGAAAAGTTCACGTACTCGGACGTCACCCCCAGGATGCGCGTGTTGTCGATCGACCTGTCGCGGTACGTGACCCGTCCGCGGCCGCCCACCTCGGCCATCACCGACGTGATGAGCGGGCTGTTGTAGCGCTGAAGCGCGCGCACCTCCTGCAGCGAGAGGCGAGGGTTGGAGCGGACCTTGTCGAACTCTTCGTCGCTTCTGGTGATCGGAAACTGCTGGATGCTGAACGAATCGGCGCCGGCCTGGTTGAGAATCGCCTGTTTGACCGACGCGTTCAGCCCCTGGATGAGCGACACGATGGCGATGATCGAGGTCACGGCCACGATGTTGCCGAGCACGGTCATGAACGACCGCAGCTTCGCCGCCCAGATCGCGCTGAGCGCAATCGCCGCCGATTCGAGATAGTTGCCCATGATGTGTGCAGGTCTCAAGACCTGCGCTACTTCTTCTGGTTGTCCACCTTGACCAGATCGCCGTCGGCCATGCCGCGCACCGAGTTGTACGGCCCCGTGACGACCTGATCGCCCGGCGCGAGCCCCGACAGCACCTCGAAGTACTTGTCGCCGGCGATGCCCATCTTGATCGGCACAAACTCGGCTCGGCTGTCGCGGACGACGAACACGCCTTCGGTTTCCTTGCGCGTCTGGCCCGGCTCGAGCTCCGCGGCCACGGCCACCGGTTCGACGGCGCGCCGCCGCTTGGGATCGCGCGGCACCTTCACGACCTGCCCGTGGGCGTCGTACACGAGCTCGCGTACGGCGACCGCCGGAATCGGGACCGACACCACGCTCTTGCGCGTCGCGGTCGTGATGTCGGCCGTGCAGGTGAATCCGGGTCGGACGTCGGGCAGGTGGTCATCGATCACGACCACGACTTTGAAGTTGGTCGCCTGCGTCCCGGTGGCGCCGGTGGCCCCCTGTGTCGTCGCCTGAATCGGGCTGTTGCCGATCTCGGTCACATGTCCTTTGAACGACTTGTCGGGCAGCGCGTCGATGGTGATCTTGGCCTGCTGGCCGAGCTCCACATTCGGAATGCTCGTTTCGTCCACTTCCACCTCGGCCTGAATCACCGACATGTCCGCGAGCGTCAGCAGGACCGTGCCGGCGTTGTTCATCGTGCCGACCACGGCCGTCTCCCCTTCCTGGATGTTCCGCCGCGTCACGATGCCGTCGATCGGCGATTCGATGCGAACCTTGCTCAGATCGTAGCGCGCGCTTTCGAGCCCGGCGCGTTCCTGCTCGATGCGGCTGCTCTGCGACATGACCTGTTTCTCGCGCTCTTGCAGCGCCGAGTCGGCCGCCGTCACGTCGTTCTCTGCTTTTTCGAGCGCCTCGCGCGTGGTGAGCTGTCGGCTCCAGAGATCCTGCTGGCGCTTGAGCGTCTGATGCGCCTGCTGTACCTGGACACGCGAGGTCTCGACCGACTGCTTCATTTGATCCAGAGAGGCCTGCGCCGCCTGGAGCGAGGCGGCGCCGCTGTCGACTCGCGTCCGCAGCGACTTCGGATCGATCTGAAGCAGGAACTGATCCCTCTTGATTCGGTCGCCCTCGTTGACCGCCAGGTTCACGACACGTCCGGGCGTGTCGGCGCTGATGTTGACCAGACGCTTCGGCTGAATCTTGCCCGAGGCCGACACCACCGCCTCGAGGTCCCTCCCCTTGATGACCTCCGAGGTGACGACCAGCGGCTTCTCCCTCTTCAAGTACAAGTTGGCGGCGACGACGGCGGCGCCGACAAGGACCATGAACGACGCGATGAGCACATTCTTCCGGGTCATCTAGACTCCTGACAGCGTCGTCTTGACGGCGGCGATGACGACTGCGATCGCCGCGTACATCGCGAGGAAGGTCGCGGTAATCGTCGCCGTGCGCCGCTTGTACAAGACACCCAGTCCGATGGCGAGGCTGACCGCCCACCAGATCACGAAGAGATCGATCGCGCCGAGCAGTCGCGCGAGAAACGTATCGGCGTCAAGAAACGGCAGGAACACGCCTACATTGGTCGGGTTCGACATCGACTCTCTGGCGTAGTCGAGCGGCAGCACGAAGAGCTGCTGGACCGCGATCACGAAACCGGAGTGCGCGACCACCGAGAAGAGCTGCTTGAGCGTCGCGTTGCCGC
>JAHFUJ010000268.1:3547-6459 GCA_023265105.1 Acidobacteriota bacterium | reverse complement strand
CGCCAGGCCGCGTGCTACGATCCGGCGTAACCCGAAGGGACGCAGGATGCCTAAGCGCGCGATTTACCAGCGCAAGGTAGACGGCAAGTGGGCAGTGATCGAGTTGCCTTACGACTATAAAAATGGAGACCGACTTCCGTTGCGGGGCTCAACGGATCAGTGGTTTGACTCGCGAGATGAAGCGCGAGCCGAGTTGCTCAGGCGAGCAACAGAGGATTAGCCGGTGCTCTAGTCAGCAGTGTCCTGCTGGCCCGCTCTACACCGCCGCTGCTGAACAAACTTCGGAAGTGGGCCAGGTGAAACGTGTCGCGGGGATTCTCGCTCTCCACCGGTGGTTCGATGCCGCTCTTGGACCTGAATAACTTCAAGGGTGCGAAACAGTAATCGGCCGGAGAGTCCCTGGCAAGTCCTCGACCTCAAGTCGTGGCAGGACCACTCAATTGCACAGTGTCGGCGAGAAGGGGCGAACGGGCGCGTTGTGGTCCTCGACGCTCCCAGCCATTACCTCTTTTTGACCAACGATTCTGAGGTCGTTCGGTTGATGCGAGGGTTGCTGTCGGACGTTGCCGCACGGTAAAGACTGGCGCAGGCGATGTGTCATTGGCAGGTAGGCGGAGAGCCAGCAGTACATCTGCCGCCCCAACGCAGAACAGGTGAGCGGCAACGGTTACCGCCCACGCCCACGGTTTCCGAGTGAACAGCGCGACGACACTGACGACGAACCCGAGGGCGATCAGTCCTTCGACCACCATCGCAGGCATAAGCGGTGGTTCGATGAACCCCGAGCGGCACGCCAGCACGCCAGCTCGTCACTGGTACCTTCGCCTCGCTGAGACGAGGCCATCAAGGAGCGGTTATGACGATCCGTAGCAACCAGGGTTTCACGCTCATCGAACTGCTGATCGTCGTCGCCATCATCGGGATCATCGCGGCGATCGCGGTGCCGGGTCTCCTGCGCGCGCGCATGTCGGGTAACGAAGCGTCGGCGATTGGCTCGATGCGGGCGATCAACACCGCCCAGCAGAGCTACTCGCAGCAGTGCCAGGGCTACGCCGTCGTGCTGACGGAACTGAAAGCGGCGGGCAACTTCCTCTCGCCCGATCTCACGGCGGCCGCCTCGGTGACCAAGAGCGGCTTCACGGTGACGTTGGCGGCAGGCGCCGGCGCGGCGGCGATTCCGACGCCTCCGGCCGGGTGCACGGGGCCGCAGACCAATTACTACGCGTCGGCCGTGCCGCTGACGCTCGGGTCGACGGGCACCCGCTCGTTTTCCACCAACACGCAGGGGACCATCTTCTACAACAACACGGCTGTAGCGCCGACCGAAGCCACGTTCACCACAACCGCGACGCCGATTCAGTAGACAGGCCTCGCTCGGCGGACACGCCCGCGCCGGTCGCTGCGCGTTCATCTCAGACGCTGTCTCCCGTGGTGAGCTTTCGCTCACCAAGTCGCCAGGGTTCGGCGTGACCACAGTGCTCGACGCATTTGATCGACTAAATCAGCTGCTTACGGGCTCACGCGCGAGTTCGTACAAGGAGCCGTATCACTGGGTGAATGTACCCCCGCCTTCTGAGGACGAGTGAGTGTGGGCACATCGTCCTGCGAGCCTCCACAAGCCGCCAGTGTTGATTTGATTCGGTATCCAGCAGCGATGCGGCTCCGAGCAACGACCGGAGCGCTGCGGACCAGGTCGTTTCCTGAATAGGACCGAAGCGAGCGCCGGCAACGATCGTGAAATCATGGCCGCCTGCTGATTGCCTCCGATCGCTCGTCTGTGGCTCCGCGGTGGATCGGACCACAATCGCTGGACGGTAGGCGCTCACCGTCGAGTGCGTTCCGCGTCAGTTACGAGCTTCCGTCGTCGGGCCAACCATCGAGATCGGATTCTCGTGCATCTTCGCCGGGCCGTGATACGCGAGGCTCGTGTCGCGGAGGCTGCGGCGCGGCAGATACGCCGAACCAAGTCGAAAAGGGATTGTCTCGCAAGAACTCGGTCCGAATGCTACGAAGGATGCCTGACGACACCGCTATGCCGAGACTAACCCGCACGGCCTGGGAATTCGGTCGCAGCCTGCTCGACAATGAACCCATAGCAACGGGGCACGCCGTCTTGACCGCGGTGTCTCAACGGCGCGCCTGACATTCCTGGCGGCGTGGGAAACGACAGCTCGTACCCCAGCGGTTGGCCGCGCGAACGATAGAGCTGTTGACAGGCGACGATGTGCCCGGCGAATCCGCGATGGACAGCAACCAAGTGCTTAGGATCGACGCTGAACGGATACCAAGGCGTACCGACGCGCTCGTGGGGCACATCCGCGCGTTCTGCGGCGACGCGGCGCAGAACGACGATGTGACGATGGTGGTGATACGATTCCGCTGATACCGTGGGCCCCGCTACTGTTTTCGCGTCTTCAGCGCCAAAAGCACTCGCGGTTCCGTGACGCTCTACACGAGCTGACCGTCGCGTGCGGCAAGCCGTCGCTGCATGTCAGCCTCCCGAGGAGACCGCGATGTCCGACCAGACCCCTAAGAGCGCCTTTGAGATCGCGATGGAGCGTCTCCGCCAAAAGGACGTCCAGGACGGCGTCGAGCGCCGGCCGCCTACTGATCAGCAAAAAGCGGCGATCGCAGAGGTCCGCAGCGTCTACAACGCGAAGCTAGCCCAGGAAGACGTGATGCATAGATCGGCGCTTTCGCGCACCTTCGATCCGGAAGCACGCGCGGCGCTGCAGGAGGAGTACCGACGCAGCCGCGAACGGCTCATCTCCGAGCGCGACGCGAAGATCGATCGGATACGCAGCGGAGAAGCGGGAGTGTGAATGCGACGCTCGATCTGGTTCTTGGACACGACGGCTCAAACCGTGTGGCTGATGTGCGAGACGAGCTTTTCGTTGTTACTGGCCGCCAGA
>JAHFUJ010000268.1:0-3447 GCA_023265105.1 Acidobacteriota bacterium | reverse complement strand
GGAGGGTTCGTCCTCGGAGCTGTCCGCCGAACGCTGTAAAGCGCCCGCCAACCGTCCGACTGATCTTCGTGGGCGCGCCCGTGACGGCCGAATGCTTCTTCGAATCGAGGAATGTCTCGTACAGCTCCTTCGGTGAAGCCTTCAACGTGACCGACTGCTGAATCGCGCGTGTCATGGTGTGGTCCTCTGTTGTTAGTGCCCCCACGGCCGATGGCGGCATAACGATAGTGCGAAGCGCCTTCGAGCGCCATCAGCTCCAGAGTCGCTCCAGTTTGGCCGGGCACCCGGTCCAGCTTCCCATGATCGGCCGTAGCCTCAGGCGATGAGCCAGGCTGTCACATCACGCGCGCCGGTGTGACGCGAACCCCCGCTTGCTCACCGCCGGATGCGTTACGCTGTCTTGGTGGCCGATCAGCAGGACCGACCGGACGGAGCCGTCAAGGAACGTGTCACCCCGAAGAAGCAGGATCCGACGCTCTACAAGGTCGTCCTGCTCAACGACGACTACACGACCATGGACTTCGTCATGCACGTGCTCGAGACGGTATTCCAGCGATCGCCGGCCGAGGCGTACCGGGTCATGATGCAGGTGCATCTGAACGGCCGCGGGATCGCCGGCGTGTATCCCTGGGAGATCGCGGACACGAAAGTCGACACGGTGGCGTCGATGGCGCGCGATGCGGGGTATCCGTTGAGAGCGGCACTCGAAGAAGGGTAATGCATGTTCTCGGCATCGATTGAAATCGTCCTGGCCATCGCCTATCGCGAGGCCGTCTCCCGCCGGCACGCGTACGTCACGCTCGAGCATCTGCTGTACGCGCTCGCCCACGATCCGGATGGCGAGCGCATCCTGGGCGCCTGCGGCGCGGATCTGAAACGACTGAGGCGCGACCTGGACGCCTACCTCAACGACTCCCTTGAAAAACTCCCGCGCGGGACGGATCGCCAGCCCGAACAGACGGCGGCCTTCGCCCGGGCGCTGCAGACGGCCGTCCTGCACGTGCAGAGCGCGCAGCGGGACGAAGTGCAGGCCGGCGATCTCTGCGCGGCCATCCTCCAGCAGCCGAAAACGCATGCCGCTCGGCTGCTAGCCGAGCAGGGCATCGCACGGCTCGACGTGCTCGAATACATTTCGCACGGCATCACGAAGACACCGGTCGCCGGCCCCGCTGGCGGCGCTGACGGCGCCCAGCCCGGCGCACTCGCCGGGGCCGGAGACGAAGGGCCGGCCACCTCCCGCGACCCGCTCTCCGCCTACTGTCTCAACCTGAGCGACCGCGCCCGGCAGGGCCTGCTCGATCCGCTCGTCGGCCGCGCCGATGAACTGCAGCGCACGATCGAAGTCCTGTGCCGGCGCCGCAAGAACAATCCGGTGTTCGTCGGCGACGCCGGCGTAGGCAAAACCGCCATGGCTGAAGGCCTTGCCTCACGGCTGCTGGCCGACGATGTGCAAGGCGCGCTGAAGGACGCCGAAGTCTTTGCGCTCGACACGGGCGCGCTCCTGGCCGGCACACGCTTCCGAGGCGATTTCGAAGAGCGCTTCAAGGCGGTCATCAAGGCGCTGGCCGCCAAGCCGAAGGCCATCCTCTTCATCGACGAAATCCACTCGACCGTCGGCGCCGGCGCGGTCTCCGGCGGCACGATGGATCTGGCGACGCTCATCAAGCCGATTCTCACGGCAGGCGACCTTCGCGTCATCGGATCGACCACGTTCGAGGAGTTCAAGCACGTCGAGAAAGACCGCGCGCTCGCTCGCCGGCTGCAGAAGATCGCGATCGACGAGCCGTCGATCGGGGAAACGGTCCGGATTCTCGCCGGCCTGCGCACTCGGTACGAGGCACATCACCACGTCACCTACACCGACGCCGCCCTCGAGGCCGCGGCCAAGCTCGCCGCCCGCCACCTTCGCGACTACCGCCTGCCAGACAGCGCCATCGATCTCATCGACGAGGCCGGCTCGGTGATGCGCCTTGGAGCTGCGAACGCGGAACCAGGAACCCTGAACCCGGAACCAGGAACCAGCAACCCGGAACCGGCGGCAGTTGTCGTCGATGCCCCCGACATCGAACGGGTCGCGGCTCGCATGGCGCGCATTCCGGCTCGCCAGGCGTCATCCTCCGATCGCGAGCGCCTGCGGACACTCGAAGAGTCGCTCGATCGGGTCGTGTTCGGCCAGCGCGAGGCGGTGCATCTGGTCGCGCAGGCGATTAAGCGCTCACACGCGGGTCTCGGCCAGCCCGACCGGCCGGCCGGCTGCTTTCTCTTCACCGGACCGACGGGCGTCGGCAAGACCGAGCTCGCCAGGCAGGTCGCGATGCTGCTGGGCAACGAGTTCACCCGCTTCGACATGAGCGAGTACATGGAGAAGCACGCCGTCGCCCGGCTCATCGGCGCGCCGCCCGGGTACGTTGGCTTCGAACAGGGCGGGCAGCTCGTCGACGCCGTCCGCGCGCACCCGTACAGCGTCGTCCTGCTCGACGAAATCGAGAAAGCGCACCCGGACCTCTATAACATCCTGCTACAGGTCATGGATCACGCCACGCTCACGGACAACACGGGGCGGAAGGCCGACTTCAGGAACGTCGTGTTGATTCTCACGTCCAACGCCGGATCGCGCGAGATGAGCACGAAGGCGATCGGGTTTGCCGACGGCGCCGCCGGCGAGCATGTGGACGACGCCGTGCGACGGGCTTCCACGAGCAAGGCGAAGATCGCCATCGAGAGGGTATTCAGCCCGGAATTCCGCAACCGGCTCGACGCCATTGTCACCTTCGGCGCATTGACGCCCGCGGTGATCGAACGCATCGTCGAAAAGTTCGTGCTGCAGCTCGAAGGTCAGCTCGCCGAACGGCACATCGCGATCACACTCACCCCGGACGCGCGGGCCTGGCTGGCGGCGAAGGGCTACGACCCCGTGTTCGGTGCCCGGCCGCTCGGACGCGTGGTGCAGAAGGAAGTGCGCGACCCGCTCACCGACGAGATCTTGTTTGGACAGCTCGAGCACGGCGGCACGGTCACGATTGGCGCCGCCGACAACCATCTGACGTTCTCGTACGAGACACGACAGGCGTAACAGGCGGGCAAGGAGGTGACCCGTGCGGACCAGAACGGTCGCATCCCTCGGGACCTGAAATCCCGTGTCCGAGGCGCAGCCACGATTTGGACGCGCGCTGCTTTCATCGTTCCTCCTTTGGTTTGAGCGTGGCCAGCGTCTTGGCGGCTCGATCGATCGCGCGCCGCAACTCGCGGTGGTCCGCCTCAATCTGCGCGGCGAAGAGCACGGCCATTTGTAGGGCGTTGGCCGCCGCGTCGATAGCAGCTCGGATTGCCGGTGAGCATGACGCCGACGAGGACCGCGGTCGCCGCTGTGCGCATGGCGAAGTCTCCTTTGACGATATACTGGGTCCGGCTAAAGCCGGACACGACGTACGGACGACGTACGGACTA
>JAHFUJ010000267.1 GCA_023265105.1 Acidobacteriota bacterium | reverse complement strand
CGCGATAACACCACGCTCGCGCCGAAACCGGTCAGCACCGACAAGGCCGCAAAGAAGATCACCGCAAATCGTGCCGGCACGCGCATGCCGGTCATTCCCGGCACCGCGCGCAGCAGCCAATCGTAGGGGCCGTGTTCCGTGAGGAGCGTTCCCCAGATCCGCACGTGCGGTCCGAGCGAGAACAGGAAGCCGGCGCACGCCAAACCGGCGTACAGCCACGCCCAACGTCCGGACCCGTCCCTCCTCCGCGCGTGGGCGGCCACCCCGAGGGCCGCCAGCAACACGATGAAGACACCAGGAAAGAGCTCTTTCTCGGGATCGGTGACGACGGCGGTCGGGAGCCATCGCCACGCGCCGATCGATTTTTTCCCCACGAGATACGACCGCACGTCGGCGCCGCCTTGGGCTATCTCCGCGGCTGTGCGGACTTGCTGATAGTCGCCGCGGACGCGGGAGTAGGCCGCGCCGACCGGCGCCAGCACGACGAGCGCCGCGAGGCAGGCCGCGGACAGCTCCAGAACGGCGCGACGGCGATTGTGGCGAAGTCGGACGAGCCCGTCGGCCGTGACGGCAACGACCGGCACGGCCATGAAATACGCCACATAAGTGTTCGACAGCGCTTGCAGACAACACGCCCCCGCAAACACCGCGAGCCATCGTCGCCGACGAGTGAAGAAATATTCGTGCAGCCCCCACAAGGCGACGGGAATCCACCCGGTCGCCACCATCTGCACGTGAGCGATCTGCGCCATCTTGAACGGACAGAACGCGTAGGCGAAACCGGCCACCGCTGCGGCGCCGCGACTTTCTGTCAGTGCGCGCACGAGCAGATACATGCCGATGCCGGCCACTACGAAGGACAGGAGAAACCCAATGTTGTACGTAAGGACCGCGTTGCCGCTTACCCAGTAGACCGGCGCCACAAACACCGCGAGTCCGAGGAGGTTTTCGGAAAAGGCCAGCGTGTCGCGGTACGGATAAAAGATGGGCGCGTCCCACACTCCGCGCAATCCGTGGCGCAACCGATCGGCGTCCCATCCGATGATCCAGCTGTTCAGTAACGTGTCGACCAGGTCCGAGGGCAGGGTTCGAGTGGGATGGACGGCGACAGGAAGCGTCAGCAGCACGCTCGCGACGGAAAACACGGCGACGGCCAGCGCGAGCTCTCGTGCGGCCGGGACGGTGTGGCGCGGTGCCTCCCGCGGACGATGAACGCCAGTAGTGTCCATACGGACGCGGACGATTATGACGCGTTCGGCCGTTTGATCCCCAGGGGCCCCCCTGGCTCTGCAACCTTTATATATGCGCGACGTGCGCGACGAAAAATTCGGCAGCAGCCGGCGCGCACGGGTGTATAAGTATGCGCAGGCTAGGTACCTCAATGGAGATCCCGGCCATGAGGTTGGGTCAGGTGGAGGGAGCCGTCATGCGTGAACGGAGGCGAATTATGCGTCGATTCGCGAAGGCCTTGACCGTGCTGGTGTGGTTCGTGCTTGCGCCGACGGCGGCGTATGCCCAGGCGTCGATTGCCGGAGTCGTGAAAGACACGTCAGGCGCCGTGTTGCCAGGTGTGACGGTAGAAGCGGCAAGCCCGGCGCTGATTGAGAGGACCCGCTCGGTCGTGACCGACGGAACCGGCCAATACAAGATTGTGGACCTGAGGCCGGGCACCTACGCGGTGACCTTCACGCTCGCCGGGTTCAGTGGGGTCAAGCGAGAAGGGATCGAGCTAGCCGGGTCGTTTACGGCCTCTGTGAACGCCGAGTTGCGGGTGGGGGCGGTGCAAGAAACCGTCACCGTCACCGGTGAAACGCCGATTGTGGATGTCCAAAGTACGACGCGTCAGAGGGTTATCGATCACGATGTGATTGATACCGTTCCCACAGGCCGGTTGCCGCAGCAACTCGCGGTGCTGATTCCCGGAGTCAGCAACGCAGGCTCCATTGGGTTCAATGGCATGGGGGCGCAGGACGTCGGCGGGGCGGGCGGCGACCAGAACGTGTCACTGTCGGCGCACGGCGGCCGAGGCAGCGATCAGCGCATCACGCAGAACGGCCTTGCGCTCGCCGGTTCGTTCCGTCCCGATACCGACATGACGTACAGCCCGAATCTGGGCGCCACTCAGGAAGTCGCCGTCGATATCTCCGGCGTCTCGGCCGAGGCCGCCGAAGGCGGCGTACGCATCAATCTCATCCCCAAGGAAGGCGGCAACACCTTCCGCGGAACCACCTTCGCCAGCTTTTCAAACGACTCCCTGGCTGGCAGCAATTTCACCGACGGTCTCAAGGCTCGAGGCTTTACGACCCCGAACGCGATCAGGAAGGTCGCAGAAGTCAATCCGGGGTTCGGCGGACCGATCATGAAGGACAAGTTGTGGTTCTTTACGTCGGCCCGCGTTCAAGTCGCGGACAACTACGTGGGCGGAATGTTCTTCGACCCGAACTGGAATGTCCCGAACTATTTTGTCACCAATGCCGGCCGGGTTCCCCTCGACGAGAGCCACCGGGTCTCCAACGATGGCCTCTGGAAAGTTGGCGAAGGCCGCGTGACATGGCAGATGAATGCGAAAAACAAGCTTGGGTTCGCCTTTACGAAGGAGAACCAGTGCAAGTGTCCATCGTTCATCAGCGCGACCCGGTCGCCTGGCATCAACAACCGGTGGGGCATCCCGCATCATTTTGAGACGGCCGACTGGTCGTCCCCTGTCACGAATCGGATCCTGCTCGAAGCGGGCGTGTTTCACCAGGCCAACCAGTGGGGTTGGTTCCCGCTTGATGGCACCAACCCGGACATGATCGTCTGGACAGAGCAGTCCACCGGAATTATCTACAAGCTGTTCGGCACGTACGCTAACCATTGGGTGCACGATTTGCGCTACCGGGCCGCCCTCTCGTACATCACTGGCGCCCACGCCCTGAAGGTCGGCTTTTCCAACGGACGCGGCGATAACGACATCCTGCTCTACCAAGGCGGATCCAACCATCAACTTCAGTATCGTTTCAATAACGGGGTGCCGAATCAAGTGACTGTTCTTGCGACGCCGTACCATGACTTCTGGCAGCTGGACAACGAGCTCGGGATGTTTGTCCAGGATAGGTGGACCGTCAAGCACCTGACGCTCACTGGGGGGCTGCGATACGACTGGCTGAAGACCCACTTCCCGGGCCAGACGCTGGGGCCCGTGCAGTTCGTGCCCAACCGGAACATCGCGATTCCCGATAGCCCAGGTCTGGGCTGGAAGGACATCACGCCGAGGATGGGAGTGTCTTACGACGTCTTTGGGACCGGCAAGACGGCGTTCAAGGCCACGCTGAACAAATACCTGGCCGGCGACAGGGGCGGCTCCGCCACGGGCGGGACGATTGCGGATCCCGTCATCAACCTCGTCAACAGCACCACGCGGACCTGGACTGATGCGAACGGCAATTTCGTCCCCGATTGCGACCTCACGAACCCATCGGCGAACCTCGAATGCGCGGCCATGGCGAACAGGAACTTTGGGACGAACGTCCCCAGCACCGCCTTCGACCCCACGGTGCTTCGCGGCTGGGGCGTGCGCGCCTACAACTGGGAGTTCTCGACCAGCGTGCAGCACGAGATTGTGCCGCGTGTGTCGGTGGACGTCGGCTATTTCCGCCGGTGGTACGGCAACTTCACCACGACCGACAGCCGCGCCCTCGCGGCGTCGGATTTCGATAGGTTCGGCATCACGGCGCCGGTCGATTCGCGGCTACCGGGTGGTGGCGGCAATGCGATTACCGGACTCTACAATCTGAACCCGGCGAGGTTCGGCGTGCCGCCGGACAATTTGGTCACCTTCGCCTCCAACTACGGCCAGCAGATCGAGCACTGGAACGGGGTCGACGTCAGCGTCAACGCTCGGCTCCGGCAGGGCTTGCTGGTTCAAGGCGGCTTCAGCACGGGGCACACGAGCACGGACAATTGCGAAATCGTCGCGAAGCTGCCCGAATTGATCGCGACCGCCACGAGCGCGACTCCGCAGACGTACTGCCACGTCGACGCGCCATTCCTGACGCAGGTCAAGGGACTCAGCTCTTACACGATCCCCAAGATTGACGTGCAGGTCAGCGGATCGTTCCAGAGCGTCCCCGGGCCTCAGGTCGTAGGAAACTACAACGCTCCCAACAGCGTCGCGGCCCCGTCGCTCGGACGGTCACTCTCGGGGGGAGCGGCCAACGTGACGGTGAACCTGGTTCGACCGGCCGTCATGTACGGCGAACGGATGAATCAGATCGACTTGCGTGTCGGGAAAATCCTCAAGTTTGGCCGGACCCGCTCGGTGGTGAGTCTCGACGTCTACAACGCGCTGAATTCGAACGCAGTGCTGACCGAAAGCAACGCCTATGCGATCTTCCGGCAGCCGCAGGTCATCTTGCTGGCTCGGTTCGTCAAGTTCAGCCTGCAGTTCGATTTCTAGAGGGGTCCGAATTATTTACTTCCTGGTTCAGGGCGCGTAAGATCGGGCTATTGCGATCTGTTGGTCTAGAAATGAATTTCGGTTTCGAGAGAGAGGTGAATATGACACGCAAGGTGATCGGTGTCCTTGCGGTGAGCGTGGGAGTACTCGCGGCCGCGGCGCCGGCATGGGCGCATCACGCCTTTGCCGCGGCGTTCGACGCAGATAAGCCGGTGACGGTGCACGGCGTGCTCACCGAAATCAGATTGGAAAACCCACACTCGTGGTTTTTCATCGACGTGACGGAAAAAAGTGGCAAGGTGGTGAACTGGGGTTTTGAAGCCAGTACTCCGACCTCACTGATCCGGAGTGGCTTTAGACCCAGCTCTCTGAAGATCGGGGATGAAGTGACGGTCAAGGGTTCGCATGCCAGGGACGCTTCCAAGAACATGGGCGCGGCACGAGACATCACCCTGGCGGACGGCCGATCGTTCATTGTTGGGCCCCAGGGCAACGAACCCGCAGGGTCACCCGAGAATCGATAGGTGCGGACCACGACGTTGCCATTTTTCGCGAGGAGGGTTTCCACCATGAAGCACTCTTGTATCCCTTGGGTCGCTGTATGTGCAGCCGTGCTGGCGATCGTGTCCTTCGCTCTCATCGATTCCAGGTCCGCGGCTGCCCAGTACGCAGGCGCTGGAGCGACACCTCAGGCAAGGACGACGCCCGCTGGACCTGTGCCGCGCATGCCGGACGGACATCCGGACCTGTCCGGGGCCTGGTGGCTTGGTCGTGACATACCAGTCACGACCCTCCGGGTTGGGAATGCCCGGTCCGCGGCCTCTGCGCCACCGCAGCGACGCGAGACATTTTCAAATTTTTATCAGCCATGGGCGATTGCCAAGGCAAAAGCGCTCAGCGACAAGGACGACCCGTCGCTACGATGCACACCCGTGGCCTTCGGCACGAGTAATGTCAGTTTGGCGGGCCTTGGCTTCGTCGGACAAATCGTTCAAACTCCGAAATTCGTGACGATGCTGACCGAGACCTACCATAGCTTCAAGCTGATTCCTACGGACGGACGGAAACACCGCGACGACGTGGCCCCGTCGTACCGTGGCGATTCGGTGGGCCACTGGGAAGGGGACACGCTGGTCGTCGACACGGCGAACTTCAACGACAAGAGCTGGATGCACGCCGAGGGCAACGTCTCATTCCATTCCGACGCCTTACACATCGTCGAGCGCTATCAGCGCGTCGATGCCGGTAGACTCGAAGTCGAAGCGACCATCGAAGACCCGAAGGTGCTGACCGGGCCGTGGAAGATCCAGAAGCAAACCTTCGAGCTCGCGCCCTTCGACCAGATAATGGAAGTGATGTGCACCAACGTCGCGACGGCGTCGCTGATGGAAGCCGCTGCCAAGGAGAATTACGGCAGGAAGTGACCAGCGTGTTGATGACTGAGAACGACCGACGACTCCGCAGTGCGACACGGCTGGCACGGAGTGACAGCTTCGGCGTGACGAGCCTGCTGGTGCTCGCGTGGTCCGACACGAAAGAAAGCGGTCGGATGGAGCGCTCGAGCGCTACATAAGAGGACCGATCAGCTGCACGGGGTTCCCGTCCTTCCTGGGCACGAACTTCTGTATGCGGTATGCCATGTCCTCGCCCACGTACAGGCTGCCCTCGCTGTCGGTCGAGAAGTAATGAAATCCCCAAATCGCTCCCGGCGCGATGCCCATTGTCCCCCACGTCGAGTTCGGGACCAGCTTGCCGGTGAGTGCCTCGTACTTCATGATTTTCTGCGTGTACCCGTCAGCCACCCAGAGGTACTGGCCGTCTGCCGTCAGACGGATGCAGTACGGCGCGACGATGTTCGGCCATTGATCCAGAAACTTCCCGCTCAGATCGAACACGACGACGCGGGAATTGACGCGGTCATCGACGTACATCCGGTTTCTGTTCGAATCGATGACAACTCCGTGGATCCCGTTCCCGTGCAACCCCTCCCCCACAATGCCCAACTCGCCCGGCCCGTTGCCCGGCTTG
>JAHFUJ010000266.1:2805-6471 GCA_023265105.1 Acidobacteriota bacterium | reverse complement strand
GTCATGAGATCTGAGATCTACGATCGTCGATCTACGATTGTCGATCTGCGATTGCCGATCTGCGATTGCCGATCTACCATCGCATCTGAGATCGTCGATCTCAAATCGTAGATCGTAGATGGGCAGAAGGCCGAAGGCGCTAGAATACCCCATGCCGCTTTTTGAATACGAGTGCCGCGGGTGCGGGCATCAGTTCGAGTACTTGACGCGCGGTGGGCGGTCGCCGGCGTGTCCGTCGTGCGACAGCGGCGATCTGCAGAAGCTGCTGTCGGTGTTCGCCGTCGGCGCCACGACGGGCGATGGCCCAGGCAGGGCTAAAGTCCTGCGCCACGACGGACAAAGTGCGCGCGACGCCGTCGGTCCGTGCGGCTCGTGCGGCGACCCGCGCGGCCCCGGCTCCTGTTCCATGAATTGACGTAAGCGCGTACGTGGTGTCCGTACGTAGTGTCCGCCTTCAGGCGGACCTCCCACGGTCCGGCTAAAGCCGGACACTACGTACAGTGCCAGCCTGCAGCGTATAATCTCATCGCTTCCACAAACCGATGTCTCTTGCCCCGGGCGTTCGCTTTGGCGCCTATGAAGTGCTCGCGCTGCTCGGCGCGGGCGGCATGGGAGAAGTGTATTCCGCCCGCGACCCTCGGCTCGGGCGTGACGTCGCGCTGAAAGTCCTGCCCTCGGTGTTCGCCCACGATCCCGAGCGGCTCGCGCGGTTCAAGCGCGAAGCCCAGGTGCTGGCCTCGCTCAACCATCCCAACATCGCCGCGATCTACGGGCTGGAAGAAGCTGATGGGATTCGCGCACTCGTCCTCGAGCTGGTCGAAGGACCGACGCTGGCGGAGTTGATCGCACAGCCCGCCGGGTCCAAAGGACCCGGCCTACGTATTGAAGAAGCCCTACCCATTGCACGCCAGATTACTGACGCTCTCGAAGCAGCGCACGAAAAAGGTGTCGTCCATCGCGACCTGAAGCCGGCCAACATTAAGATCACACCCGAGGGCATCGTCAAGGTGCTGGACTTCGGGCTCGCCAAGGCGCTCGATCCCGTGGCGCCGGGCTTTGGCCCCGCAACCGGCGATCTGACCAACTCCCCCACCATGTCGGCGGCAGCGACGCGTGCGGGCACCATCCTGGGCACCGCCGCGTACATGAGTCCCGAACAGGCGCGTGGCCAGGCGGTGGACAAGCGCGCGGACATCTGGGCCTTTGGGTGCGTGCTCTACGAAATGCTCACGGGCAAGCGGGCGTTCGAGGGCGACGAGGTATCCGATACGTTGGCGGCGATTCTGCGCGCCGAGCCGGACTGGACCGCGCTGCCGCCGAGCACGCCGGCGACAATCAGACGACTGCTCCGCCGGTGCCTCGACAAGAATCCACGCGAGCGGCTGCACGACATCAGCGATGCGCGGTTCGAGCTGAAGGAAGCCATCGCCGCCAGCACCGAAGTCGCCAGCGCTCAAGCGATCCCGACGGCGGCCGCACGCCCGCTCCCCATCTCGCACGGGCGCGCCGCTGCGATGCTGGCGCTTGGGTTGGTTGCGGGCGGCACGCTGGCCGCCGCCACGGTCTGGTTTGCGCTGCGCCCAACTGCGCCCCGCGTGACTCGCCTGACCGTCACGCCCTCGGGCCCGGCGGCGCTGGTCATGGGCGGCATCACTCGCGACCTGGCGATCTCGCCAGACGGCACACGCCTCGTCTACATCGGCGGTAACGGATCGCAGCTCTTTGTGCGGGCGCTCGATCAGCTCGAAGCGACACCGCTCTCCGGTGTCGGCGCGCCGCGCGGTCCGTTCTTCTCCCCCGACGGGCAATGGATCGGTTACTTCGACGGACTTACCGGATTGAAGAAGGTGTCGATCAGTGGTGGTCCCCCCGTCACGCTCTGCCGCGTCAGCGGCGGCCCACCACGGGGCGCGACGTGGGGCCCGGATAACACCATCATCTTTGCAACCAATGATGCCTCGTCCGGCCTCTTGCGGGTCTCAGCGGCCGGGGGTGAGCCGACGGTCCTGACGACGCCGAACCGGGCGCAGGGGGAGCGCGGGCATTTCTGGCCGGAGTTCATTCCGGGAAGCCAGGCCGTCCTGTTCACCATCGTCCCGAACGGGGCCATTGAAAACACGCAGGTAGCTGTACTCGATCTGAAAACCGGCAAGCAGAAGATCCTGGTTCGTGGCGGCAGCGACGCCCATTATGTGCCCAGTGGCCATCTCGTCTATGCCGCGGCTGGCACGCTCCGAGCGGTGGCGTTCGACCTCGATCGTCTGGAACCCGTGGGAAACCCTGTTCCTGTGGTGCCGCAGGTGGTGACCACTCAGGATGGAGGGGCGGACGTCGATGTCGCCCACGATGGCACGTTCGTGTACGTCACGGGCGGTGGCCAAGTCAATGCGCGGACGCTCGCGTGGGTCGACCGGCAGGGTCGCGAGGAGCCGCTTAACGCGCCCACCCGCGCCTATACGTATCCTCGGCTGTCTCCCGACGGGCAACGCCTTGCGCTGGACGTGCGGGACCAAGAGAGCGATATCTGGATCTGGGACTTCTCTCGCGAGACCCTGACCCGTTTCACGTTCGACCCGGGGCAGGACCTCAATCCCACATGGACACCCGATGGGCGGCGCCTGATCTTTGCCTCCGGTCGCGCAGGGGTAAACAACCTCTTCTGGCAGGCGTCGGATGGCACTGGAACGGTCGAGCGGCTGAGTGAGAGCCCGAACCTTCAGAACCCCAACGCCATCTCGCCAGACGGCACGCGGCTAGTCTTCCGCGCGGATGCACCGAAGACCGGGCAGGACCTGATGGTGCTCACGTTGGACAAGGATCACCGCGCCCAGCCGTTGGTTCAGACCGCCTTCAACGAGTTAAACGGGCAGATCTCGCCAGACGGTCGCTGGCTCGCCTACCAGTCTGACGAATCGGGTCAGAACGAGATTTTCGTCCGGCCCTTCCCGAACGTTGGCGGCGGACTCCGGCAAATCTCGACCGGTGGCGGCTCGCAGCCTCTCTGGGCACGCAACGGCCAGGAACTCTTCTATCTCGCGCCGACGGGCACGCTGATGAGCGTACGGATCGAGCATGGTTCGACGTTTGCGGTCGCTGCTCCGACGAAGCTGTTCGAGGGCCGAGGCCGATATTATCTCGGAGGCGGGGTGAACCAAGGACGCACATACGATGTGTCGCTTGATGGCCAGCGCTTTCTGATGATCAAGACGAGCGGTGGAACCGACGGAACCGCCGCGCCCGCGAGCATCACCGTCGTCTTGAACTGGTTTGAAGAGCTGAAGCGCCTCGCCCCGGCGAAGCGATAGCTCTTGTTAGTACGTAGTGTCCGCCTTCAGGCGGACCGTTCTACGTGGCGTCCGCTTTTTGGGCGGACCGATCACGGTCCCTAAAGCCGGACACTACGTACGGATCGTACGTCGTACGGATCGGACGTGTAGTACGTCGTGTCCGCCTTGAGGCGGACCGTCGTAGGTGGCGTCCGCCTTTTCAGGCGGACCGATCACGGTCCGGCTAAAGCCGGACACCACGTACGGAATCAACGGTCCGGCTGAAGCCGGACGCCACGTACAGAATCAACGGTCGTTCGTAGTACGGATCTGACGTGTAGTACGTAGTGTCCGCCTTTCAGGCGGACCTCCCACGGTCCGGCTAAAGCCGGACACTACG
>JAHFUJ010000266.1:0-2795 GCA_023265105.1 Acidobacteriota bacterium | reverse complement strand
CACGGTCCGGCTAAAGCCGGACACTACGCACAGACAGTACGTACATCGTTGACGGCCTAGCCGCGTGAGCGTATAAGGTACTCAACCCTGCGAACAATCCAGTTCGCCGCCGTTTGTGGATTTGTCACATGCCTAACCGGTCCAGAGGGTTGATGATTGCCGTGGCAACCGCCGCCGTGGTCGCCGTCCTCTCGCTCGCCGGGGGACCGACCGCAGGTCAGGCTCCGGCCGCTCAGGCACCACGGAGAGCGGGCGGGAACCCCGATTTGAGCGGGATTTGGCAGGCCAACAACACGGCGAATTGGGATCTGCAGACCCATGTGGCGCGTCCGGCCGTGGCCCAGCCAGGCGTGTACGCCGACGTTCCAGTGCTCGCGGCACCGGTGGTCGCGCTCGGCACGGTCGGCTGGGTTCCCGCGGGGCGAGGCGTGGTCGAGGGCGAAGAGATCCCGTACCTGCCGGCGGCGGCGGCGAAAAAGAAGGAGAACTTCGAGCACTGGCTGGACCGCGACCCGGAAATCAAGTGCTTCATGCCGGGTGTGCCACGCGCCATGTACCTGCCCTATCCATTTCAGATCATTCAGGGCACAAACAAGATCCTGATGGTCTTCGAGTTCGCAAACGCCAGTCGCACCATCCACCTGGATCAAGTGGAACCGTATCCCAACGATTCATGGATGGGGCACTCGGTGGGCCACTGGGACGGGGACACGCTGGTGGTCGACGTGACGAGTCAGATCGACAAGACGTGGTTCGACCGGGCCGGGAATTTTCATAGCGATGCGTTACACGTGGTCGAGCGGTACACGCCCATCAGCCGCGACGCCATCCGCTACGAAGCCACCATCGAGGATCCGCAGGTGTTCACGCGCCCCTGGAAGATCGCGATGCCCCTTTATCGTCATCTGGAACAGAATGCTCAGCTCATGGAATTCCGGTGCGCGGAGATGGTCGAAGAGACCATCTACGGGCATCTTCGCAAGCAGCCGTTGGTCAAGCACTGGGAGGGCGATACGATGATCGTGGACATCACTCGCAAGGTCCCGCCGGGTGACAAGGTCTACGAACGGTGAAAGAAAGCAGGAGGTGAATCCGATGCGAGCCAAGCGAGCCGCCGCCATGACCGTGGTTACCGGTGTGAGTCTGCTTCTGCTTCTGGCCGTGGTGCCGGTGCGGGCGCATCACGCGTTTTCGGCCGAATTCGACGCGAACAAGCCGGTCAAGTTCAGGGCCACGGTCACAAAGATTGAATTCATCAATCCCCACACGTGGTTCCACGTCGACGTGAAAATGCCGGACGGCACGGTGCAAAATTGGGCGATCGAGGCCGGTACTCCGAACGTGTTGTTCAGGCGAGGGCTTTCGAAGAATTCCCTCCCGGCTGGAACCGAGATCTCGATCGATGGATATCAGGCGAAGGATGGATCGCACAGGGCCAACGGCCGAGATCTCACGCTCCCTGATGGGCGAACGCTCTTTGTCGGCTCGTCCGGCACTGGCGCCCCAGAGGAACCGAAGTAAGAATGAAGTCAGAAGTCAGAAGTCAGAAGTCAGGAGTCAGGAGTCAGAAGTTGCACGGGAGGCGAGGATGAAGTCGACTCAAATTCTCGTGGGTCTGTTGCTGGTGACCGGAGCCGGCGTGGCCGGGGCCGGACTTCGCGGTGTACCGGAGCAAGCAGCTTCCAGCACTGAGGGCAGGGCCGCGCGCGACGAAGTCCTTCCCAAGGATGTGAATCCGGATACTGGCAGTCGCCTTCCCGCGATCAAACGCGACGCGCTGGACGAGCGGGGCAAGAGGGTGTACGACGCCGCCGGGCCCGGCGGACCGCAGGGAGCGGCCGCGTTGCGGCTTCACAAGTCGGGCGTCGATGTCCGGTGGGATTCCCCACTCGGGCGTCAGCTCACCGAATTGGCCATCATCACGACGGCGCGCGAGCACGACCAGCAGTACGAGTGGTCGCTTCACGAAATGGAAGCCGTCGCGGTCGGGCTGGATCCGGCGGTCATCGACATCGTCCGAAATCGCAAGCCGCTCAGTGGAGTCGACGCCAAACAGGCGGCCATCATTCAGATTGGGCGCGAAACCTTCGGCAAGCACAAGCTCAGCGCCGAAACTTTTGCGCGCGCCCGGCAACTGTTCGGCGAGACCAATCTCGTCGATGTGGTCGACTTGATGGCCGGCTATGCGGGGACCGCGACGAACCTGACCGCAGCTAATCAGTATCTGCCGCCTCAGATGAAGAATTTCCTGCCGGTGCCGTTCACGCCTGCGAACGACATTCACCCCGACTCGAGAAGCCGTATTCCCGTCGCCACGCCTCAAACCCCAGCCCCGGCGCAAGGCCGAGGGGCGAACCAGGCACCCGTCGGGCTTTACCGGCGCAATCTGGCTCCCCCGCCTACGGGACCGGGGTCGATGGGGCGCCCCGCAGCGGGTCTCAAATCGCTCGAAGCAAGCGTCGGGCGGCCGCTGATGGGATTGGCGATCCTCATCACGGCTCGTGAGCATGACGAGCAGTACGACTGGACCATGAACGAGCTCGCCGCACGCAAGGACGGGTTGGATTCGACAATCATCGATGTCGTTCGCAATCGGAAACCGGTGACTGGTCTCGGCGAAAAAGAGGCGATGCTCATCGAACTGGGTCGCGAACTGTTCGGCAAGCACAACGTGACCGCGGAAACCTACGCGCGGGCCTTGAAAGTGTTTGGACAGAGGGATCTTTCGGACTTTGTTGTTGGCCTGATGGCGCCGCATGCGTCGGACGCGGGAATGCTGACCGCGTTCGATCAGC
>JAHFUJ010000265.1 GCA_023265105.1 Acidobacteriota bacterium | reverse complement strand
AGGATGTCGTCGAGGGTGTTCTTGGGCTTATACCCAATCATTGCCGTGATTTTCGTGAGGTCGGGGACGCGTCGCGGCATGTCTTCGAACCCCGATTCGTACGCCTCATCGTAGGGGACCAGCTTGATCGGCGACTTCGAGCCGCTCAGCTCGCGCACGCGCTCGGCGAGCTTGAAAATCGCCACTTCTTCGCTGTTGCCGACATTGATCACCTGGCCGATCGCCTTTGGCTCGTTGACGAGCTGCAGCAACGCCCCGACGACATCGGAGACGTGCGTGAAGGACCGCGACTGACGTCCATCGCCGAACACGGTGATCGGTTCACCCGCCAGCGCCTGGCGCACGAAGTTCGGGATGACCATCCCATACTGCCCGGTCTGGCGCGGCCCGACCGTGTTGAAGAACCGCACGATGATCACCGGCAGCTTCCGCTCCTTCCAGTACGCGAGCGCCAGGAACTCGTCGATCGCTTTGCTGCAGGCGTACGCCCAGCGGTGCTTCGGCGTCGGTCCCAACACCAGGTCGGAGTCCTCGCGGAACGGGATGTCTTCGCTCTTGCCGTACACCTCCGAGGTCGACGCGAGGACGACCAGCTTCTTCTTCTTGTTCGCGTGCTTCAGCACCACTTCGGTGCCGTGGACGTTGGTCTCGATGGTGTACACGGGCTGCTCGACGATGAGCTTGACGCCGACGGCCGCCGCGAAATGAAACACCACGTCGCTGCGATCGATGAGCTCGGCGAGCAGCGGCTCGTTGTTGACGGTGTCGATGAAATACTCGAAGCCGGGACGCCCTTTGAGGTGCGCGATGTTGTCGATCGATCCGGTCGACAGATTGTCGAGGACCAGCACTTCGTGGCCGGCGTCGAGCAGGGCTTCGGAAAGATGCGATCCGATGAATCCCGCGCCGCCGGTGATCAACGCACGCACTGGTGGTGTCCTTTCTTCCTGCGCATCGTCATACGCGCGGTGCTTCCCGTTGGCGACAGGCGATCGAAATGGCGGCCGCGACACGGCCCACCTCGTCGTCGGTCAAACCCGGACGAAGCGGCAGCGAGAGTACTTCGTCGCAAGCACGCGACGCCACCGGGCATTCCGCCGGGTGGGTCGCGGCAAGGGCCGGTTGCCGCGGAATCGGTATCGGGTAGTGAATGAGCGTCTCGACGCCGTCGGCGGTGAGAGACGCTCGTAGTTGCTCGCGCGGGTCCGGCTGAAGCCGGACACCACGTACTGTCGTCCGCACGCGAACGACGAACAGGTGATACACGTGCCCGGCGTCGAGCTCGGGCGGCACGTCGAGAGGCCCCCCGGCGAGCGCCGCGCGGTACTGCGCCGCGAGCGCGCGCCGGCGCAGCGTCCAAGCGCTCAGCAATGGCAGTCGCACGCGAAGAATGGCCGCCTGCATCTCGTCGAGGCGGGAATTGACGCCGAATTCCTGATGGTGACAGCGGTCGGTTTGGCCGCCGTTCCGCAGCCGCCTGATCCGCTCGGCGAGCGCGCGATCGTTGGTCACGACGGCGCCTCCGTCGCCCAGCGCACCGAGGTTCTTCGTCGGATAGAAGCTGAACGCCCCCGCGACGCCGATCGTGCCGACCGGACGGCCACCCGCGGTGGCAAGGTGCGCCTGACAGCAGTCCTCGACGATGGCCAGATTGTGGCGGGACGCGAGGCGCTCGATCGACGCCATGTCCGCCGCCTGGCCGTAGAGGTGCACCGGGAGAATCGCGCGCGTGCGCGGGCCGATCGCACGCGCCATCTCGTCGGGATCGATCGTGAGCCGCGCCGGATCGATGTCGGCGAACACCGGGCGGGCGCCGGTCATCATCACGGCGAGCGCGGTGTAGGCCGCCGACAAGGGCGTCGTAATCACTTCGTCGCCCGGGCCGATGCCAAGCGCGCGCAGGATGAGGGCAATCGCGTCGGTGCCGCAGCCCACGCCGACCGCCGACGAGGCACCCATCGCGGCGGCAAACTCCGTTTCGAAGAGGTCGACCTCCGGGCCGAGCACGAACCGTCCGCGCGCGACGACGCGGTCGATGGCGGCCCGGACCCCCGCCGCATCGTCGGCGGGGGTGAGCGACACGAACGGGATGGGGTCTCTCGTCACACCTGCTCCGCTGGACGCGTGGCCGCGTCGACGTACCGGTCAAAGTGCTGGCGGTAAAACGCCACCGTGCGTCGAAGACCCTCGGCCACCGCGACATTGGGCGACCAGCCGGTCGCACGCTTGAACTTCGTCGAGTCGGCGTAGAAGCTGCCGATGTCGATCGCCTTCTGCTCCGGCGGCCAGTCGACGTACTCCACGCGGCCCGAGCCGGCGACCTCGACGAGAAGCTTCGTCAGCTCGCGATGGCTGAGCGGCTCATCGCCCCCGACATTGAACACGCCGCCGTTGCAGGCATCGCTTGCGCCCGCCCGTAGGAACGCATCGGCGGCATCCTCGACGTACACGAAATCGCGGCGCTGGGACCCGTCGCCGAAGATCTGAATCGGCTTGTTCTCGATCGCGAGACGGATGAACCAGCCGATGAAGCCTTGACGACTGTGCTTGATCAGTTGGCGCGGCCCGTACACGTTGGTGAGACGCAAGGAGCAGGCGCGGACGCCGAAGACGTTGTTGTACACGAGGTGGTAGTACTCGCCGGCCGCTTTATTGATGCCGTTGATGTCGGTCGGACGCACCAGATGGGTTTCATCGACCGGCAGTGAGTCGGGGCGCCCGTACACCTGGCGCGTCCCGGCGAACACCACTTTCACGGCCGGATTGTAATTGCGGCACGCCTCGAGCACGGTGAGCTGGCTGCGGCAGTTGATCTCCAGATCCGTGTACGGATCGCGCATGCTGTCGATGTGGCTCACCTGTCCCGCGAGGTTGAAGATGACCGCGCGGCCGCGCACGAGATAATTCATCGTGCTCTGCTGGCGGACGTCGGCGACGTTGACCGACACGCGATCGCGGACGCCGTCGATGTTGAAGAGGTTGCCGCCGTACTCCGGAATGAGCGAGTCGACGAGCAGCACGTCGGCGTCCAGCTCGACGAGGCGCCGCCCAAGATTGCTGCCAATGAAACCGAGGCCGCCGGTGATCATCACCTTTTGGCCGCGGTAGAACTCGCGGTAGTCCACGGTCACGGCCGCGGCGTCACCACGGAGGTGGCGGGCGCGCGGCGATGCTGCCGGCGAATCACGAGCGCGAACCACAGGCGCATCACGTCGACGCCGGTCTTGAAAATGCGGCGGAAGTTGAAGAACTGCGACTTCCCGAATGCGCGATGGTAGTGGTGCACCGGCACTTCGACGAAGCGGAAGCCGGCGTCCTGGATCTTCTTCATCATCTCGAGACAGATGACGCCGCTCGTCTTCTCGAGCTCGACTCGCTCGAAGATCGCGCGGCGCATGAGACGAAAATCGCAATCGACATCGCGCATCTTCAGTCCGAACAGCGCGCTGACGATGTGATGATAGAGCCGGCCGATGATGATGCGATGCAGCGGATCGGATCGGCTGATCTTGTAGCCGTTCACCAGATCCACCTCGGGCGTCAAGCCCGCCCAGAGCACCGACAGCTCCGCGGGATCGTATTGCGCGTCACCGTCGGTGTAGAAGACGAGGTCCTTGGTCGCGGAGCGGAATCCGGTCCGAAGCGCGGCGCCGTACCCACGCGTGTGCCCGTGATGCACGACGCGCACGTGCGGGTACGTCCGCGCGAGCTCGTCGGCGATCGCGGCCGTCGCGTCCGCGCTGCCGTCGTTGACGACGATCACTTCGTAGTCCGGCGTCAGGTCCGACGCCGCCTGCACGGCGCGGATCACCATGCTCGCGATGGTGCCGCTGTCGTTCAAGGCCGGAAAGAAGATGCTCAGGCCTGAGGACTTCGGGGCGGGAGAGGCTGACATGTGAAAAGCCCCTCAACGATAGCACACCCACGTCGTGTCCGCCTTCGGCCGGCTGCCACGGGTTTTTGAAAAGTCAGCGCGCGGGGCCGTCGGCTCCCCCGCGCGTCGCCACCAGCCGCCACGGCGTGATCGCCGACTCGATGAGGACCGCGCCCGAGAGCTTCGATTCGCCATGCCGGCGCTCGACAAACGTGATCGGCACTTCAGCGATCCGGCAACCACGGCGCGACGCGACGTAGAGCATTTCGACAAGAAAAGAATAGCCGTCCGACACGAAGCGATCGAGCGGCAGCGCGGCGAGCGCCTCGCGGCGCCAGCAGCGATACCCGCTGGTGCAATCGCGCGCGCTCAGCCGCGTCACGGCGCGGATGTACACGTTCGCGAAGCGACTGAGCAGCCGCCGGCGCAGCGGCCAGTTGACGACCTGGCCGCCCGGAACGTACCGCGATCCAATCACGACGTCGGCGCGATCGGCGGCGGCGATCAGATCGGGCAAACGCGCGGGATCGTGCGAGAGGTCGGCATCCATCTGACAGACGACGTCGACCGGCTCGCGAATCGCTTTCTTGACACCAACAACCAACGAGCGTCCGAGGCCCCGATGCTCCGTTCGATGCACCACCTCGATGCGGCCGGCATGCTCGCGCGCGAGCGCCTCGGCGACCTCGCCGGTTCCATCAGGCGACTGATCGTCGACGACCATCAGTCTGACGGGAGGATGCCGCATCAAACCGCTCACGAGGATTGGAAGGTTCGCGCACTCGTTGTATGTCGGCACGACGACGAGCGCGGTTCGTGGGGTCACCCTCGCCGCCCCTCGAAGCGCAGCGACGAGATCTGTTCGGACACCAGACCGACGAGAAAAAAGACGACGCTCAACAGAATCAACAACACGGATGAATTGGTGACGTGCGACTGCGTGGCGATCGTCCAGAGTGCATAGCCGGTGCCTGTCACGAACGCCGCCGCGCTCAAGGGCAGGAAGACGCGCAGCGGGCTGAAAATGGTAATCACCTTCAACAGAATCAGAAAGAACTGGAGTCCGTCGGATCCGAGCTTGATCTTCGACGATCCCCGGCGCTCGGCGGCGTCGATCGGCTCGAAGCGCACGCTGTACCCCGCCTTCATGAACGCCAGCGTCGTGGTGGTCGGCGTCGAAAAGCCGTTGGGCAGGAGGTGCAGAAATTCGACCAGGCACTCCCGTCGCGCGGCTCGAAATCCCGACGTCAAATCGGGAATCTTCTGTTCGGTGAGATAGCTGGCCACCCAGTTCAGCACCGCGTTGCCGGCGCGGCGCGCCAGCGTGGCTTGCGTGGCGCCGGACCGCGCGCCGACCACCAGATCGTAGGCGTCGAGATGCGCGACGAGCCGCCGGGCGTCGCTCGGGCGGTGCTGTCCGTCGGCGTCGGCGATCAGCACAAACCGGCCGGTCGCCTCGCGAATGCCGGACTTGACCGCCGCGCCGTTGCCCTTGTTGTACGGATGGCGAATCACGCGTGCGCCGGCCGCCGCGGCCTTCGCTCCCGTCTCGTCGCTCGAGCCATCGTCGACGACGATGATTTCGCGCCAGTCGGCGCCTGCGCGGAACTCGGAGACCAGCGGACCGATCGACGCGGCTTCGTTGTACGCGGGGATGACAATCGACACCGTGTCCATTCGGAGAACGTCCATCACGAGCCGTTGGCGCCGACGAGGCGCTCGACAACCCCGTCCCAGGTGATCGACCGCGCGCGCGCGTACCCGGCGTCGCCCAACGACCTCGCGAGAGGGCGATCGGCCGCGAGATGGGAGATGGCGGCGCCGATCGCCTCCGACTGGGGCTCGGTCACCCATCCAGTCACGCCGTCTTCGACGAACTCCAGCGGACCGCCGGCATCGGAGGTGGTGACGACCGGCTTTCGCGCGAGAAACGCCTCGAGCGTGACATAACCATAATCTTCGTCGTAGGGCGGGAAGACGACGGCGAGCGCGCCGGCGTAGAGATCGACAAGCTGTTGGTCGTCGACGCCGCCCGTCCACGTCACGCGATCGGCGACGCCAATCGCGGCCGCCTGTTCTTCGAGCGGCTGCCGCAGCGGGCCTTCGCCGACAACGATCAACCGCACGCGCGTGTCGGCGTGGGCGAGGGCCCCAACGATCAAGTCGACCCGTTTGACGGTTTCGAGGCGGCCGACCGACAGCACGTAGTCGCCGAACGGCCCCGGCTTCAATCGGTCGGCCAGTGGCGGCGGATGATACAACGGTTCGGCCGTGAGGCCGTTGTAGCGCGCGAGGCGCGCCGCGGTGTTCCGGGCGTTGCTGAAGAGGCGCGCCGACTCGCGGAGCGCGTCGCCATCGAGCCGAATCAGCGTGTCGCGCAGGCGAACGTCCGCCTCCGAGTGATCGAACTCGCTGTAGGCGGTGCCGCACAGATCGTAGATCGCGCGGTACTGGTGGAACAGCCAGGTGACTTTGTTCGGATGGCGCACGAAGTAGGTCGGAAACTTCGTCGCGATGACGAGGTCGATCCGTTCACCGTTGCTTTCCGACAGATCGACCAGGCGCCACGCGGCGGCATGCGCAAGGAGCGCTTCCTTCGGATACCACTTGAACGGCACCGACA
>JAHFUJ010000033.1:23837-27554 GCA_023265105.1 Acidobacteriota bacterium | reverse complement strand
GGCGATGACCCGACCCCGCTTGGTGATGACGATCGGTTCGTCCCGCTCGCGGACCTGGTCGATGAGGGCCAGGCACCGAGCCTTGAATTCCGTGGCGGTCATCTTCATATGACCAGTAATGACCAGTCTAAAAGACGGACCATATTGTGTCCAAGGCCGTCGGGAGGCGGAACGGCTGGTCGGCCGCGAGCGCCAGACCAATCATCCAATCAGCGGATTACCCAATCACCCAATTACCCAATCACCAGATCACCCAATTACCAGATTCAAGTATGATCCCCCCCATGGCGCTCGACGAACGCGACTTCTTCAACAACAAGAACGAAACGCGCACCGACAAGCTGACGTGCCCGCGGTGCAAGCGCGTCAACGACTACCAGATGAAGTGGGTCGTGCGCACGCGCAAGGAGCGCATTCCGCCGGGCGCCGACGAGCGCGACCGCGCGCTGTTCGCCAAGCTCCGCGATTACATGATCCGCGTCGACGATGCGGTGACGTGCAAGACGTGCGGGAAGAGGTTCGACATCCCCTCGCAGCATTCGATGGTGTTCATTCAGTCCGGCTAAGGCAACACCACATACGACGGTCCGGCTAAAGCCGGACACTACGTACTGACACCACGTGCCGATCACGGTCCGCCTGAAGGCGGACACTACGTACCGACCACGGTCCGGCTAAAGCCGGACACTACGTACTGACACCACGTGCCGATCACGGTCCGCCTGAAGGCGGACACTGCGTACTGACCACGGTCCGGCTAAAGCCGGACACTACGTACTGATCACTGCGTTGATCGTTAGTACACGAACGGCACGACTCTCCAGCGTACCTGCCGTTTGTAGTCCTCGTACTGCGTGCCGAACGTGCGCGCCAGCGATCGCTCCTCCCATGGGATGGCCACAACCAGATAGATCGAGCTCATCGTCGCAAATGCGAGCCGGTCGCCGGTCATGTGGGCGGCGCCGAGCACGGCGAGCAGCCATCCGAGATACAAGGGGTGCCGCACCCATTGGTACGGGCCTGTGATTTTCAGCGTCTCCGCCGCAGACGGCCGGTGGATGCCGGCAAGCTCGAGCGGGTCCATCATGCCGACGGCCCGTGCGATGAGCCAGAGACCGGCGAGTTGAACAACGGCGTGCGCGACCGCCTGCCAGCCGGTCACCAAGGACACGTCGCCGCCCAGCGGCTGCCACAGCAGGCACACGATCAAGAGGAGCAGGCTCGCGACCCAGACGTACACGGATCGCAGCAACCGTTCAGGCACGAGCCTCGCGAGCCAGTTTTTCACCCCCTCGCGCGCGAACAGACTGTGATGCGCGGCGAATAGGAGAAACAGCAGCGCGTTGGCGAGGAGCGCCGGCCATCGCGCCGGCGACCTGACGGAGGGATCCGACCAGCTGACAAGAAAACGCCACGCGCACGCCGCCAGCGACGCGACGAACAACGCGCCGCCGAGCCACACAAACGCACGTTCTTGTAGTTTCATTGAGTAGCCGGACTTACTCCGTGCTGACGTAGCTTTCAGCTCTCAGCTTTCAGCTTTCAGCTCGCAGCAGCACGCTTTGGCTGAAAGCTGACAGCTGATGGCTGATAGCTGCGCCAAGTCAAGTGACATCCAGGATTAGTATAAGGTCTTACTCATGCGCCACTCGGGCGGACCCACCGTCGTCATCACCGGCATCGGCGTCGTGTCGCCGTTCGGCGTCGGCCGCGAGCGCTTCTGGGACCACATCCGCCGCGGATGCAGCGCGACGCGTGCGATCACCGACTTCGACGCGTCCGCGTTCGGCTGTCGCGTCGCGGCGCCGGTTGCCGACGTCACCCTCGACGATGTGCCGCCGCTCGACGGCGACGAGATGTGGGACGAGGGATACCGCGCGGATCCGAAGCGCTATTCGCGGGCGGCGCTGGTCGGCGTGATTGCCGCGCGCGAGGCGTGGGCCGACGCCGGGCTGCGCGTCGCGGAGCCGGACGCCGGTGTCGTCATCGGCAGCGGCGGCGGCGGGATCGACGTCGGCGAGCGGCAGTACCACGATTTTTTCCTCGAGCGCGGGCGAAAGGTGACGCCGTACGCGATCCCGGTGTCGATTGTCGGCATGGTGTCGAGCGAGATTTCGATTTCGCTGCGGCTGCGCGGCATGAGTCACGTGTTGTCGTGCGGCTGCACCAGCTCGACGGACGCGATCGGGTACGCTGCCGCGCTTGTCCGGTCGGGTGAAGCCGACGTGTTGCTGTCGGGCGGCACGGACGCGTGCGTGACGCCCGGCATGATGTTCGGTTTCTCGCGCATGAAAGTGGTCTCGATGGCCTACAACGAGACGCCGTCCGAGGCGTCGCGTCCCTTCGATCGCGGACGCGACGGCTTCGTGCTCGGCGAGGGCGCGTGGATGGTCGTCCTCGAGCGCGAAGATCGCGCGCGTGCGCGCGGCGCGACCATCTACGCATCCGTCGACGGCTACGGATCGACGTGCGACGCCTATCACCGCGTGCAGATGGCGCCCGACGGCGAGGAGATCGTCCGCGCGATCGTGCTCGCGATCCAACGCTCGGGCCGGCAGCGGGAAGAGATCGGGTACGTGAGCTACCACGGGACGTCGACCGTGCTGAACGACGCGGTCGAGTCGCGGTGCGTGCGCAGGATCTTTGGCGATCATGCCGAACGTCTGCCCGGATCGTCGGTGAAGTCGATGATTGGGCACCCGCAAGGCGCCAGCGGCGCGGCGGGTATCGTCGCCGCCGCGCTGGCGATGTCGCGCGGGTTCCTGCCGCCGACGATCAATCAGCGCGATCCCGATCCGGCGTGCGATCTCGATTTCATTCCCAACCGGGGCCGTGCGGTCGAGATCGAGGCCGCGCTGTGCAATTGTCTTGGATTCGGATCGAAGAACAGCGCGATCGTCCTCGGGCGCGTCGCCTGAAGGTGGCTCGTGGCTGGTGACTGGTGACTGGTTCTTGAGGTTCGCAAGGTTCTCATGGTTCTCAGGGTTCTCGAAGTTCGCGAGGTTCTTCCACGCAGAACTCGAACCCCGAGAACCTTGAGCACCCCGAGCACCCCGAGCACCCCGAGAACCTCGAGAACCCCGAGAACCTCGATATGACCGACGTCCTCATCGTCGGCGCCGGGCCGGCCGGCTCGGTGGCCGCGACCATCCTGGCGCGCGCCGGCGTGCGCGTGCGCCTCGTCGATCGCGCGACATTCCCGCGCGACAAGCTGTGCGGCGATACGGTCAACCCCGGCACGCTCGCTATCCTGCGCCGGCTCGAGATGGCCGCGTCGATCGACCAGGGCGGCCTCCGCGTCGACGGCATGCGCCTGACGGGCGAGCGCGGTGTGACGATCGACGGCCGCTATCCGCGCGGTCTGTTCGGCCGCGCGATCACGCGCCGCGACCTGGATTGGGCGCTGCTGCAGCAGGCGATCGCCGCTGGCGCCGAATTCGATCCCGGCGTCTCGGTCCGACGCGCGCTCATGGATGGGGGAAGGGTCGCGGGCGTCACGATCGGTCGAAACGGATCGGAGCACGAGCTTCGCGCGCGCGTGACGATTGCGGCCGACGGCCGGCGATCGACCATCGCGTTCGGCCTGGGCGTCGCGCGGCATCCGGAACGGCCAAGACGATGGGCGATTGGGGCGTACTGCGAGAACGTGGCCGGCGTGACGACACTCGGCGAGATGCACATCCGCCGCGGCCGCTACATCGGGGTCGCGCCGGTGCC
>JAHFUJ010000033.1:18249-23737 GCA_023265105.1 Acidobacteriota bacterium | reverse complement strand
GCTGCCGTCACGGTCCTGGTCTTTGGCCTGATGCTGATCGAGGCGCGGCGGGCGTCGGCCAACGAGCGCGCGCAGCGGACCCGCGGCGGCATCGAGCCCCCGGGCGACCCGTACAACGTGTTGCGGGTCGCGTACCCGGCCGCCTTTCTCGCGATGATCGCCGAAGGAGTGGCCCGGGGGACGCCGCCTCGCGGCATACTGCTGGCCGGCGTCGCACTGTTCGCGGCCGCCAAGGTGCTCAAGTGGTGGGCGATTCTCGCGCTCGGTCCGTTCTGGACCTTTCGCGTCCTCGTCGTGCCCGGCGCCTCGCTCGTCGCGACGGGGCCGTATCGATACGTCCGGCACCCCAACTACGTGGCCGTCGTCGGCGAGCTCGTCGCTGTCGCGCTGATGACTGGTGCGCGCCTCGCCGGGCCGATCGTCACGCTCGGCTTCGGGCTGATCGTTCTGCGGCGAATCGCAGTGGAGGAAAGAGCGCTGATGCCCCCGTCAGTCTCGGAGCGGTCCACGGTGCCACGTTGGGCGCGGGCGGTCGACATCCTCTGTCTGCTGCTCGTGGCCCTCGCCGTCATCGTCGCGATGTCGAGCGGTTTTCGCCAGCGCGTCGGCCCGTGGCGGATCGCCGTCACCTCGCCGTACCCGCTCCTCATCTGGGCGTTCGTCCTGGGCGTCGTTCGACATCTCGCCGAGCCGCGGACTCCCGTCTATCGCGATCTCCCGCGGCGGCTCGCCGCATGGTGGCGTGTGCCCGGCGTCCGTTCGGCGGCGACCGTCCTTGTCGGCACGCGTCCGGCGATCTTCTTTGTCGGTTATCTCGCCGTGTTCGTGTTCGGCTACGCGGGCGGTCGCGCGCCGTATCGGCTCTCCGACAACGAGCTTGTGAACCTGCCCGTCCGCTGGGATACCGGGTGGTACTTGCAGATCGCGACCGATGGGTACAGCTTCACGCCGAATGAGCCGGAGCTTCAACAGAACATCGTCTTTTTTCCGGCCTATCCGCTGGTCGTGCGCGTCGCCGGGCGGCTGTTCGGCGGGCGCATCGGCAGTTACACGCTGGCCGGCGTGTTCGTCGCGCTGGCGGCGTTTCTCGGCGCGCTCATTTACTTATATGCACTCGCGCGAGACACGCTGGGAGACGATGAGGCGCGATACGCGCTGTGGCTGACGGCTGCCTATCCGTTCGCGCTGTTTTTCGGCGCCATCTACACCGAGTCGCTCTTTCTGCTCGGCGCGACGGGCGCGTTCTACCACTTTACGAAACGGCAGTTCGGCCGCGCCGCCCTCTGGGGGCTGCTCGTCGGCCTGACCCGTCCGAACGGGTTTCTCCTCTCGGCGGCGCTCGGCGTGCTGGCGGTGTCGCCATGGCTGCCGCCGATCCTCGTGCGACCGACCGACCGCGCGGATCCGCCTCCACGACGCGACGCGTTGTTCCAGGCGCTCGCCGCCGCGGCGATGCCTGGTGCCGGCATGCTGCTGTACTCCGCGTTCCTCTGGCGGCTCACGGGCGATCCGTTCGCCTGGGCCGCGGGCCACGCCGCCTGGGGACGCAAGTATCAGGGGCTGGCGGCGCTCGTCGGCGATCGGTACGACATCATCTCGCACGCCGGGCTCCAGGGGTATGTGGCGTCGCTTCCGCACGACGTGCTGAACGCGCTTGGCGTTATCTTCGTGCTCGCGACGGTCTGGCCGGTTGCGCGCCGGCTCGGTCTGGCGTACGCCGTCTTTATCCTGATCAACATCCTGCCGCCGCTCACTGCCGGCGGGTTGATTTCGGCCGGCCGGTTGTCGTCGGTGCTTTTCCCCGCATTCATCTGGCTCGCCGGCGCCGTCCCGCCGCGGCATCGCGCCGGCTGGATCGCCACGTTCGCGTCGATTCAGGCATTCAATGCCGCGTTGTTCTACACCTGGCGACCGCTGTACTAATCAGTCGTCGTCTCCGGCGTGAGGCGGACTTCGCGGTCCGGCTGAAGCCGGACGCCACGTACCTGTATGTGTCGTCGTGTCCGCCTTAAGAGCCTGTGAAGAAGGGGCTAACCGCCGAGACCGCGGAGACCGCGGAGAAGAAAATTCTAAGGATTCTCGGCGCTATATAATAGAAACTGCAATGACTTCCCCTGACCGGCCGATGCGTCGATGGTCGGAGTTTCCCCCCTCGCGCGGCTTCTGCGCGTCGGCGCTGCTCGTGGGCGTCGCCGTCCCCCTGCTAGCGGCGCTGGTCGTCGCGCAGGCGCCTCGCCGCACCGCGCCGCCCTCGCCGCTTCAAGTGGCCACGCGCGCGCTGCTCGAAGGTCGCTACGACGAGGTCGACACGCTCGCCGACAAGCTCGACGCGCGCGATCCGAACGTCGTCACGCTAAAAGCGCGCGCCGCGATCGCGCGCGGCCGCTACGCACAGGCGGAAGCGGATCTGCGCCCCGTCGCGCTGCGTGCGCCGTCGGGCGACGCGGCGCTCGAGCTCGGCTTGCTCCAGCAGATGCTCGGCCGCGCGGAGGCGACCGCCACGCTCGAACGGGTCGCGGCGCCCGCCGACCGGGCGGAGCAGGCCGACGAGCTGGCACGCGCGGCGCGCGCGTTGCGGGCGCTCGGCCGCTTCCAGGAAGCCAATGCGGCGTATCGCGACGCGGCGGCCACCGCGCCGAACAACCCGGGCATCAACACCGAGTGGGGCGAGCTGTTCCTCGAAAAGTACAACAAGCCCGAGGCGCTCAAGTCGTTTCAAGCCGCGCTGCAGAGCGATCCGAGGTGGACGCCGGCGCTCCTCGGTTACGCGCGCACGCTCGCCGACGAGGATCCACCCCAGGCGATTGCGATGGCCAAGCGCGCGCTCGACGTCAATCCGTCCTACGTCGACGCACAGGTGTTCCTCGCGAGCCAGGCGGTCGACGCCGATCGTCGCGACGAAGCGCGGCAACTGCTCGAGAACGCGCTTGCGGTCAACCCGTCGAGTCTCGACGCGCACGCGTTGCTGGCCGCGATGGCCTACGTGGGGGACAAGGAGACGGAGTTCCAGGCCGAGGTCGGCAAGGCGCTCGCCGTCTCGCCGATCTACGGCGAAGTGTACCGCGTGGCAGGCGAGCTCGCCGCCCACAACTACCGCTTCGACGAGGCGGCGGCCTTGACGCGCCGCGGCCTGGCGCTCACGCCGAACGATCCGCACGCGCTCGCCGATCTCGGGATCCATCTGCTGCGCACGGGCGACGAGCCGGGCGCACGCGCGGCGCTCGACGCCTCCTTCGCCATCGACCCCTACGACGTCGTCACCTTCAATCTGCTCGGGCTGATGGACACGCTCGACAAGTTCGAGACCGTCCGCGACGGCGACCTGGTGTTCCGCCTGAGCAAAGACGAAGCGCCGGTGCTGAAGGAGTACGCCGTGGCGCTCGCGCATCAGGTGCTGACCACCCTGGCGGCGCGCTACGAGTTCACGCCGCGCGGACCGATTCTCGTCGAGGTGTTTCCGCGCCACGACGATTTCGCGGTCAGGAACGTCGGCCTGCCGGGAATGATCGGCGCGCTCGGCGCCTGTTTCGGCCGCGTCGTTACGATGGATTCGCCCAAGGCGAGGCCGCCGGGCAGCTTCCAGTGGGAGGCGACGCTCTGGCACGAGCTGACGCACGTCGTCACGATTCAGATGTCGAATCAGCGCGTGCCGCGCTGGCTGACCGAAGGCATCTCGGTGTACGAGGAAAAGCGCGCGCGCCCCGAGTGGGGACGCGAGATGGACGTCGAGTTCGCCGCGCGGCTCAATCGCGGCGAGACGCTGAAACTGCACGATCTGAACGCCGCCTTCACGGATCCCCGGACGATCTCGCTCGCGTACTTCCAGGCGTCGCTGCTCGTGGAACATCTGGTGGCGACCTTCGGCGAGGAGGGGCTGCGGAAGCTGTTGCGGACCTACGCGCTCGGCCTCGACACCGACGCCGCGCTGAAAACGGCGCTCAGTACCTCGTTCGATGCGCTGCAGGTTGGCTTCGACCAGTCGGTCGAGCGCGCGTTCGGGCCCTTGCGCCGGGCGCTCGACGGCCCCGACGAGAAGACCCTCACGGCGATGCCGCTGGCGACGCTTGTCACCAATGCGCTGGATCACCCCGGCAGCTATCCGATCCAGTTGGCGCTCGGCCGCGCGCTTCGCAAGGAGGCGGCGCTCGACGAAGCGATGCAGGCGTTTGAGCGGGCGGCGAGCCTGGTGCCGGTGGCGACCGGCCGGGACAGCCCGCACGCCCAGATGGCGCAGATCGCGCTCGAGAAGAAGGACAACGCCCGCGCGATCGCCGAGCTGACCGCGCTCGTCGGCGTCGACTTCAATAATATCAATGCGGCGCGGCAGCTGGCGTCGCTGCTCAAAGAAGCCCGCGTCAACGATCAGGCAAAGCTCGGACCGGTGTATCAGCGGATTGCCGCCATCGATCCGTTTGACGGCGAGGCGCACGCCACGCTCGGCCGCTTCGCCATGCAGCGCAACGATGCGGAAGCGGCCGCGCGTGAATTTCGCGCCGTCCTCGCGCTCGGCCCGGTGGATCCGGCGGCGGCGCATACCGATCTGGCGGAGAGCTACTTCAAGAGCGGGAAGCGCGACGAAGCGAAGAAGCAGACGATTGCGGCGCTCGAGATTGCGCCCACTTACGAGCGCGCGCAGGACTTGTTGCTGAGGCTGACAGAGGGCCGGCCATGAACGAGAAGGTCCGCCTGAAGGCGGACACCACGCCAGTACGTGGCGTCATGCCAGTACGTGGCGTCCGGCTTCCCGCCGCCGCTTCGCTTCGGCGAGGCTCGCCGGAGCGCAACGCGCGAAGGCGGCAGCCGGACCACATGAAGCTCGTCGTCGTGGCCGCGGTGGCGCTGCTGCTGTTCACGCTCGTCCCCGTGCTGCAGCCGCGCGTCGACGCCCAGCTCCCCAGCGTGTCCGACGACCGGTCGGCGGGGCTGCTGTGGCGCTTTGTCCGGATCAAGTACCACTTCCAGGCCGAGGGGACGCGCGGGCAGCAGGACTTCTACGGCGAGCCGTGGTACATCGACGCGCCGGCAGCCGAGCAAAATCTGTCGCGCCGCGTCAAGACCGCGACGGCGATTCAGGTCGAAGATCCGATCGTCCTGTCACTCGACGATCCCCAGCTGTTCCAGTACCCGTGGATCTACTTCGTCGAGCCGGGCAACCTGAAGATGATCGACACCGACGTGGCGACGCTGCGCGAGTTTTTGTTGCGCGGCGGCACGGCGACGTTCGACGACTTTCATGGACCCTTCGATTGGGAAAATGTCGCCCAGGAGCTGAAGCGCGTCTTTCCGGACCGCGAGATCGTCGAAGTCCCGAGGGACCATGCGGTGTTCAGCGCGTTCTACAAGATTGACAGCTTTCCGCAAGTCGCGGGGCTCGGGTCGTTTCTCGCCGGCCGAACCTGGGAGAAGGGCGGCTTCGTGGCGCACCTGCGCACGATTCTCGACGACACCGGCCGGCCGATGGTGTTCATCAACTGGAACACCGACATGG
>JAHFUJ010000033.1:16358-18149 GCA_023265105.1 Acidobacteriota bacterium | reverse complement strand
GGAACGAGTCGCGGAAGGCCGCGAGCGCATCCTCGCCGAGCTGCGCAAGGTCGTCGTCGGGCAGGACGAAGCGGTCGAGGAGGTGCTCATCGCCCTCTTCACCGCCGGTCACTGCCTGATCACCGGCGTCCCGGGGCTCGCCAAGACGCTCCTCATCAAAACGATCGCCGACATCCTGCACTTGGATTTCAAGCGGATCCAGTTCACGCCCGATCTGATGCCGTCCGACATCACGGGCACCGAAATTCTCGACGAAGAGGAAGGCACGCGCCGGCTGCGCTTCGTCAAAGGGCCGATCTTCGCGCAGATCATCCTCGCCGACGAGATCAACCGCACGCCGCCGAAAACGCAGGCCGCCCTGCTCGAGGCGATGCAGGAATACCACGTGACGGCGGCCGGGCGGACCTATCCGCTCGACCGGCCGTTCTTCGTGCTCGCCACCCAGAACCCGATCGAGCTCGAAGGCACCTATCCGCTCCCGGAAGCCCAGCTCGACCGCTTCATGTTCAACGTCGTCATCACCTACCTGAGCGAAGACGATGAAGTGAAGGTGGTGACGCAGACGACCGGCACCGACGAGCCGTCGCCGGAGCGCGTGCTGACCGGGCCCGACATCCTGCGATTCCAGGCGCTCGTACGGCAGGTCGTCATCGCCGAGGAGATCGCGCGCTACGCGGTCCGCCTGGTCGACGCCTCGCGGCCGGGCCGGCCGGGCGCGCCCGACTTCATCGAGAAGTGGGTGAAGTGGGGCGCCGGGCTGCGCGCGTCGCAGGCGCTGGTGCGCGGCGGCAAGGCGCGCGCGCTGATGCATGGGCGCTATCACGTGTCGATCAAGGACATTCAGGCGCTGGCCAAGCCGATCTTGCGCCATCGCATCATGACGAACTTCTACGCCGAGTCGGAGCGCATCAACTCCGACGCGATTGTCGAGCGCCTCATCGACGTCGTGCCGGTGCCGGCGAGCGGCATGTAGACGATGAAGCCCCATGCGCGCGAGCTCCAGTTCCTCGACCCTGCCGTGGTCGCGCGCCTGGGCACGCTCGAGCTGAAGGCGCGCACGATCGTCGAGGGCTTTCTCTCCGGGCTGCACCGCAGCCCGTTCAAGGGCTTCAGCGTCGAATTCGCCGAGTACCGCCAGTACATCCCGGGCGACGATCTCGCCACGATCGACTGGAAGGTGTACGCGCGCAGCGATCGGTACTACGTCAAGAAGTTCGAGGAGGAAACCAACCTCGACTGCCATCTCATGTTCGACGTGAGCGGCTCGATGGGGTACGGCTCGCGCGGCATCACGAAGTTCGAGTACGGCGCCTGCCTGGCGGCGTCGCTCGGCTACCTGATGAACCGGCAGCGCGACGCGGTCGGCTTGACCGCGTTCGACGACCACGTGGTCGCCATGCTGCCGGCGAGCGCGCGTCCGGGGCATCTGCGCGCCCTCCTGGTCACGCTCGATCGGCTGACGCTCGGCCATGAAACGGACGTCTCGAAGCCGCTGCACCAACTGGCCGACTCGCTGACCAAGCGCGGGATGGTCGTCCTCATCTCGGACCTGCTCGACGATCCCGAATCGGTCATCCGCGGTCTGAAGCATTTCCAGTACCGCGGCACCGACGTCATCGTGTTCCACGTCCTCGACCCCGACGAGCTCGAGTTTCCGTTCGACCGCGCGACGCGGTTCGAGGATCTCGAGACCAACGACGAGATCATGGCGGTGCCGGCCGTCGTACGCGAGCATTACTTGAAGGAAATCGGCGCGCTCGTCGAGCGATACAAGCGCGAGCTCGGGGCGAC
>JAHFUJ010000033.1:10556-16258 GCA_023265105.1 Acidobacteriota bacterium | reverse complement strand
GCCGGCGCCGCCGCCGCGGCGATTCCGATCGTGCTGCACCTGCTCAGGCGCGAGCCCGAGCCGCGCGTGCGGTTCTCCGCGGTCAAGCTGCTGAAACACGCGCCGATCGAGCACTCCGAAAAACACCGGCTTCGAGAGCTGCTGTTGCTGGCGCTCCGCGTGACGGCGCTCGTCCTGCTCGCGCTGGCCTTCGCCCGGCCGTTCTTCCCGTCGGGCGCGGCCGCGGCGGCGACCGGCGCGACCCTCATCGCCATCGACACCTCCGCCAGCATGTCGGCGCCCGGACAATTCGACCGCGCCAAGCGGCTGGCGAACGAGGCGGTGGCCCGCGTGCCGGCCGGCGATCTGGTCGGCGTCCTCTCGTTCGCGGACGCCGCGGACCTCCTCGCCAAGCCGTCGGCCGACCGCGCCCTCGCGCGGTCGGCGATCGACGCCGCGCGGCCGGGATCCGGCGCCACGAGGTACCGCGCCGGACTGAGCGCGGCGGCGCAGGCGCTGGGGGGCCGGCACGGTACGATCGTGGTCGTCACCGACCTGCAGGAAAGCGGCTGGGACGCGGGCGATCGGGCCTCGGTGCCCGTCTCGGCCGAGATCGAGGTCGCCGACGTCGGCGCGCCGCCTCCCAATCTCGCCGTCACGTCGCTCCGCTCCGAGGGCGACCGCGTGATCGCGACCGTTCGCAACGCGGGCGCGAGCGCGCGCGAGACCCGCGTGCGGTTCACGATCGACGATCGAGCCGCGGGCGAGGCGACCGCGTCGGTCGGTCCCAATCAATCGACCGACGTCACGCTGGCCGGCGTCGCCGACGGAACGGCGGCGGCCGCGAGCATCGAGGATCGCGACGGCATTCAAGCCGACAACGTGCGATACGCCGTCCTCGAAACCACGAACCGTCCGGCGCTCCTCGTCGTCACTTCGAGCGGCGATCTCGATCGTGAGGCGTTCTACGTGCAACAGGCGCTGGCCGCGACGGCCCTCGACCGGCGCACCTTCGAGATCGTGGGGACGGGCGGTGCGCAGCTATCGACCTGGTCCCGGGAGCAGCTGGCGCCGCATGCCGCGGTGCTGCTCTTGTCGACCCGCGGCCTCGAGCGCCGCGGACGCGAGGCGCTGGCGGACTACGTGCGCCACGGCGGTGGGGTGTTGATTGCCGTCGGTCCCGACGTCGATGGCGAGGTCGTCGCCGATGTGCTCGGCGCCGACTCGGCGCTGCGAATCGTGACGCCGGGCGACGGCAAGGCCGAGCCGCGCGCGCTGGCGCCGGCCGACGTGCGGCACCCGATTTTTCAGACGTTCCGCGCCAACGCCGCGACGCTCGGCCTGGTCAAGTTTCAACGCGTCGCCCGGATCGGCGGGTCGGGATGTCAGACGCTCGCCCGATTCACTACCGGCGAGACGGCCTTGCTCGATTGCGCGGCCGGCGACGGCCGCGCTCTGGTCATCGCGTCGGACCTGAACAATCGTGGGAACGATTTCCCCCTCCATGCGACCTTTGTCCCGTTTCTTCACGAAGCGGTGCGGTATCTGGCGAGCGCGAGGCCGCCGGACGGCGGCTATCTGGTCGGCGAGGTGCCGCCCGGCGTGCCGCCGGCGCCCGGCATCGCGACGCTGCCCGAGTCGCCGACGAGCGCGACCGGCCGGCCGCGACGCGTGGCCGTCAACATCGACCCGCGCGAATCGGACCCGGCGCGCCTGTCGGTCGAAGAATTCCAGTCGGCGGTCACGCGGCTGAAGGATGTCGGCGCATCGGACGCGCGTGCCGAGGCCGGGCAGCAGGAGGACCGCCAGCATGTGTGGGAATATGTGCTGGCGATGATGATTGCGTTACTCGCCGTTGAGGGAGTTGTGGCAAGCAGAACGACGTAGGAGGCGGTCAGCGAGCGACAGCCTTGAGCCGTTGCGAGGGGCGAACGCGCCGAGCAACAGCGCCGGGGGTGGGGCCCCGGCGCCGTGAAGAATGTTGGAGTTGTGGCAAGCAGAACGACATAAATAAGCTCAGCCTGAGTCATCTTATGCTTCACCATTACGATCAGATTCGCGAGGTGCTGCGCGGCGTCCGTGCGCGGTGGAAGAGGCTGTCGATCTTCCAGGCCGCGGTGCGCGCGGCGCTCGCGGCTTCCGCCGTGCTGGGCGTCGCCCTCATTACGACTCAAACGACGCCCTGGGCTCTCCGCTCGCCGATCGCGCTGGCGGCGGCCGGCGTCGTGGCGCTCGGGCTCCTCGTCTTGGCCATCGTCTGGGGCCTCGCGCCCCTTCGCCACACGCCGTCCGACGCCCGCCTGGCGCGCTTCATCGAAGAGCGCACACCGTCGCTCGACGATCGCTTGGTGAGCGCGGTCGACCTCGTCCAGTCGGAGCGGTACACCTCGTCGCCCGCGCTCGCCGAGCCGATGCTCGCCGACGCGGCTCGGCGGGTGCGCGCGGTCGAGATCGACGACATCGTGCCGAGCCGGTCGTTGCGGCGTGCCGGCTTCCAAGCCGTCGCCGCCGGGTTGGTCTTCGTCGCGCTGGCGCTCGTCGCGCGCGCACCGGCGCGGCAGGCGTTCGACGCCGCGTCGCTCGTTTTGTTCCCCTCGCGCGTCAGACTCGAAGTGACGCCGGGCAACGCGCGCATCAAAGCCGGGGCCCCGCTCGCGATCGAAGCACGCCTGATCGGCAACCGCGCGCCGATCGTGGCGCAGCTTCAGATCGGCGAAGGCGACCAACGGCGGGCGTCCGAGATGACCACCGCGCCGGACGGGCGGTTCCGGCTGGCGCTCGAATCGATCGCCTCCAGCTTCACGTACCGCGTGGTGGCCGGCACCCTCGTCTCGACCACTTACACCGTCACCGTCGCGCACGCGCCGCGCGTGACGCGCATCGACGTCGACTACACGTACCCCGCCGCGCTGCGGCTCACGCCGCGCACCGAGGAAGACAGCGGCGACATTTACGCGCCCGCCGGGACCGACATCCGGCTGCGCATCCACACGGACCGCCCCGCCGCGGCGGGACAGCTGGCGCTCGGCGACGGCCACAAAATCGCCCTCGCCGCCCAAGAACCGACGCTGCTTGCGGCGACGCTGAAGGTCGTCGACGACAACTCCTACCGGGTGGCGCTGTCGGATCGCGACGGGTTCACCGATCCCGGCGAGACCGAATACTTCATCCGCACGCTCGAAGATCGCCCGCCCGACGTGCACATCGTCAAGCCGGCGAGCGACCGCGCGGTCACGCGGCTCGAGGAGGTCGACATCGAGGTGCAGGCCGACGATGACTATGGGATCGACCGGCTCGAGCTCGTGTATTCGGTCCGCGGCGCCAAGGAGACGATCGTGCCGCTCGACGTCCCGCGCCGCGCGACGACGGTGAGCGCCCGCCGGACGTTGTATCTCGAAGACCTCGACGTCGAGCCCGGCGACTTCGTGTCCTATTACGTTCGTGCGCGGGACATCACGCGCGGCAAGCGCCCGAACGAGGCCCGCAGCGACATCTTTTTTCTCGAGGTGAGGCCGTTCGATAGGGAATTCTCGCTCGCGCAGGAGCAGCGGGGGGCCGGGGCCGGCGCCGGCGGGGCGGTCGAGGACCTCGTCGACGCACAGAAGCAGGTGGTGGTCGCCACGTGGAAGCTGGATCGCCGCGCTCAGACCGCCAAGGGCGCGCAATCCGAGCAGGACCTTCATTCGGTGGCCCGCACGGAGGCGACGCTCAAGTCGCGCGTGGAACAGACCTCGAGCACGTTCCGCCAGTCGAGCATGCGCGATCCGCGCCGTCCGCAGGGACGCGGCGGCGCGCCCGATGCGCCCAAGGCCGGCCAGGTGCTGCCGGAAGAAGACGCGATGGCGAAGGCTGCCGACGCGATGGGGAAGGCCGTGACCTCGCTCGACGCGCTGAACACCTCTGACGCGCTCCCGCCGGAGATGCAGGCGCTCAATCTGCTCCTCAAAGCGCAGGCCGACGTGAAGAAGCAGGAGGTTCCGCCCCAACAGCAGGGCGGGAATGGGCCCGTCAACAACAACCGCAACTATGACATCTCGACGCTGTTCGACAAAGAGCTGAAGCGCGCGCAGCAGACCAATTACGAGGCGCCGAAGAGCGACGAGAAGAGCGAAGAGTCCGACGCGAACATGCTCGACCAGATCAAAGAGCTGGCCAAGCGGCAGGACGAGCTCGTCAAACAGCAGCAGCAGCTCGCGGGCCAGCGGGAGAAGCTGTCGCAAGAGGAGCTGAAGCGCGAGCTCGAGAAGCTCACGCGCGAGCAGTCCGAGCTGCGGCAGCGCGCCGAGGAGCTGGCTCAGCAGATGTCGAGCCAGCAGCCGCCCCCACAGGGCCAGCCGCAGGGCCAGCAAGCCCAGCAGCAGCCGCCCCAACAGGGGCAGCAGTCGCCCCAGCAAGGGCAACAGCCGCCTCAGCAGGGTCAGCAGTCGTCCCAGCAGGGGCAGCAGAGCCAGTCGGGCCAGCAAAGCCAGTCCGCGAGTGGGGCCAGCGGCGGCGAGAGCGGCAAACGGATGCGCGACATCTCGGAGGAGATGCGCAATGCGGCCAGCGATCTGCGCCGGCAGGATCCGGGCCAGGCGAGCGCGCGTGGCAGCAAGGCGCTCGAGAAGCTGCGCGAGCTCGAGCGTCAATTGCAGACCTCGGGTCCCGACGACCGGCGCCGGGCGCTCGGCGAGATGCAGCTCGAGGCGCGTCAACTCGCCGACGCTCAGCGGCAGGTGGCGTCAGAGCTGGGAAAGATCGGCCAGGGCGAAGCCGGAAAAGATGCGACGAGGCGTCTCGCGGGTGAAGAGGATCGGCTCGCCGACCGCGTGAGGCGGCTGCAGGACGGCTTGAAGCAGGCGTCGGGCGCGGCGGCCGACCCGAAGAGCAAAGAGATGGACAGAGGGACGGGCGCGCAGGCGGCCCGCACGGCGGCGACCGATCTCGAGCGCCAACGTGTCGCCGAGCGGATGCAGAAATCGGCCGAGGAGATGCGCGCGGCCGCCGGCGACGCGTCGGCTGGCAGACAGGACAACGCCGGCGCGCCGGCCCCGGGCCCGACGCCCGCCAAAGATCCAAAAACACAAGCGAGCGCACAGCAGGACGTGGCCCGCGCGCTCGACAAGGTGGCCGACACGCTCGGATCGGCCACCGGCGCGCGCGACGGCGAGTCGCGCAAGCTGTCCGAGGAACTGACGAAAGCGCAGGAGCTTCGCGATCGCATCAACAGCCTGAGCGACGAGCTCGCCCGCCTCGGCAAACAGGACGGCAAGAACGAGGGATCGTCGAACCCGAGCACGCAGAAAACGCCGGGCGAGAGCGGCAAGACCGGCGAAGGTCAGCAGGGGGACAAGAGCGGCAAGGGATCGGATCTCGCGCGGCTGCGCGACGAGTACGCGCGTCAGCTCGAGCAGACGCGCGATCTCGTCGATCAGTTACGGCGCGAGGATCCGAGCTTCGCGGGCGGCGGCGGCGCCGGGTTCACGTTCGAAGCTCGGGGGATGACGCTCTCTGCGCCGGGCACCGAAGCGTTCAAGCAGGACTTCGCGAAATGGGAGCAGCTCCGGCGTCAGGCGACGCAGGCGCTCGAAAACATCGAATCGTCGCTTGCCAAGCAGCTCCAGGCGAAGCAGTCGCAGGACCGCCTCGCGGCGGGTGTTGACGACAAAGCGCCGCCCGAGTATCAACAGCAGGTCGACAGCTACTTCAAGGCGCTCGCGACAAAAAAGAAACCATGATCGTCG
>JAHFUJ010000033.1:7417-10456 GCA_023265105.1 Acidobacteriota bacterium | reverse complement strand
GTTCTTCTGGCCGCGGCCGTCGGGGCGATGGCCTTTCTCGAATACCGGCGGCCGCTGGCGTCGCTGACGGCTGCCAAACGCGCCATCCTGGTCGGCCTGCGGGCGCTCGTCCTCGCCACGCTCCTGGCGTTCATGTTCCGGCCCATCGTGCTCTTGCCGCCGGGCGGCGCACGCGAAGCGGTAGTGCCGGTGCTCGTTGATGTGTCGCGGAGCATGCGACTGGCCGACGCGGACGGCCAGGCCCGCCTTGCCCGCGCGACCGCGTTGCTCAAGACGCAGTGGCTGCCGGCGCTGTCCAAGCAGTTCACTCCAGAGATCTACAGCGTCGGCGAAGGACTGGCGCCCGCCACGATCGATCACCTCAGCGCCGACGCACGGCAGACCGATCTCGCCGGAACGCTCGATGCGGTCCGCGAGCGCTATCGCGGCCAACGCGTCGCCGGCATCGTCGTCGTGTCGGACGGGGGCGACACCGGACAGCAGAACGGGCCAGGGGGCGGGGCGAATGGGTCGCGCGCCGTGAATGGACCGCCGATTTTTGCCGTCGGGATCGGCTCGGTCGATGGGTTGCCCGATCGCGAAGTGCTTGGTGTCACCGCCGGGGATCAGCGGCTCGATCAGGCGTCGGTCGATCTGCACGTCTCGACGACGAGCTCCGGCTTCGGCCGGACACCGTTTCAGCTTCGCGTGCTGGCGAACGGCCGCGTGCTCGAAAGCCGACGGATCGTGCCGCCGGCCGACGGATCCCCGATTGATGAGCTGTTCACTGTCTCGCCGGACCCGCTCACCCCGACGGTCTACACCGCGGAGATCCCGCCGAACGACCACGAGTCGGTCGTCGAGAACAACGCCCGCAGCGTGCTCGTGAGTCCTGCCGGTCGCAAGCGGCGTCTCCTTGTCATCGAAGGGGCGCCCGGCTTCGAGCACACCTTTATGAAGCGCGCCTGGGCGCGCGATCCCGGACTCGAGGTCGATTCGGTCGTGCGCAAGGGCAGAAATGCGGAAGGGCTCGACACGTTCTCCGTGCAGGCGGGTTCGGGCCGCGCGTCCGCGCTGGCCAATGGATTTCCGGCGAAGCGCGAAGATTTGTACGGGTACGACGCGCTCGTCATCGCCAACGTCGAAGGCGACTTCTTCACGCGCGCGCAGCTTGCCATGGCCGCCGACTTCGTCGCCGAGCGCGGGGGCGGCTTGCTCGTGTTGGGAGGGCGATCGTTTGCGCAGCGGGGGCTCATCGGTTCGCCGCTCGAAGTGGCGCTGCCCGTGGAGCTGAACGATCGGCGCGGTGGTCTGGTGCGCGCGTCTGTCGGAGACCGGGACGCCGCGCCCCACAACAAGCTGATGGTGACCCCCGAAGGCGAGAACCATCCCATCATGCGCGTCGGCGCCTCGGCCGAGGAGACGCGCACGCGGTGGTCGTCGCTGCCGGCGCTCGCCGCGAGCGCTCCGCTTGGCGGTCCGCGCCCCGGCGCGACCGTGCTTGCGGTGACGGCGGCGCCAAGCGGCGGCGGCCTCTATCCCGTGGTCGCCGTTCAGCGGTACGGCCAGGGTCGATCGATGATCTTCGCGGGCGAGGCGTCGTGGCGCTGGAAGATGCTGCTGACCTCGACCGACCGCACGCACGAGTTGTTCTGGCGCCAGGCGGCGCGGTGGCTCGCGGCGTCCTCGCCCGATCCGGTTGCGATCACCGTGCCCGACGCGCCGGAGCCGGGGGATTCGATTTCGATTGACGTCGACGCGCGCGACTCGGCGTTCCTGCCGGTGCCCGACGCCACGGTCGAGGCGACGTTGAGCGTGCCGGGTGGCGAAGCCCGTCCGCTCGCGCTGCGGCGCGTCCACGAGACGAGCGGCCGCTTCACGGCCGCCATTCGCCCTGAGCAAGTGGGTCTGTATCGCATCCACGCGCAGGCCCGGCGTGGCGCGACGCTGCTCGGGACCGCCGATCGGTGGGTGTACGTGGGCGGCGCCGATCGCGAGTTCGCCGACCCGCGCTTGAACGAAGGATTCCTGCGGCGGGTGGCGCGCGCGTCCGGCGGGCGCTACGTCCGCGCGGCCGAGGGGTCGCGCGTCGCGTCGTGGTTGCAGGCGACCGCGCCGCAAGACGCTGCGCCCGAGCGCCGCGATCTCTGGCACGAACCGTGGGCCTTCGCGCTCATCGTCGCGCTGCTTGCCACGGAATGGATTCTCCGCCGGCGTTGGGGGCTGCGATGAGCCGCCGGCGAATTCGCGTGCGTACCGGTCTGGCCGTGGGCGCTCTTCTGTTCGCGCTTGCCGCGGCATCGCCGGCGCTGGCCGTCGAGCGTTACGCGCTCGTCGTGTCGGGGGCGTCCGGTGGCGACCCGTACGGGCCGAAGTACGACAACTGGCGGGTCTCGCTGCTGGCCACGCTTCGCGACACGTTCGGGTATCCCGCCGATCACCTGTTCGTGCTGGCCGAGGGCGAGAGTCGCGGGGTCGGCAAGGCGACGCGCGAGAACGTGCAGCGCGCGTTGCGGGATCTGCAACGGCGGCTGACGAAAGACGATCTGCTGCTCGTGCTCCTCATCGGCCACGGCACGTCGCTCGACGGCGGCGAGGACGCCAAGTTCAATCTCGTCGGTCCCGACCTGAGCGCGAGTGAGTGGTCGGAGCTGCTGAATCCGATTCCAGGCCGGCTGATCTTTGTCGACACGACCGCGGCGAGTTTTCCGTTCATGCAGAAGATCGCGGGCCGTGGCCGCGTGGTGCTGACGGCCACCGACTCGGCGGCGCAGCAGTTCGAGACCGTGTTTCCCGAGTTCTTCGTGAAGGCGTTCGAGGATCCGGTGGCCGATCTCGACAAGAACGGCCGCGTGTCGGTGCTGGAGGCGTTCGGCTACGCCAGCGCCGGCGTGCGCCAATGGTACGAGGCGCGCGGGCAGCTGCCGACCGAGCGCCCGCTGCTCGACGACGACGGCGACGGCCTCGGTCGCGAGGCCGACAACCCCGGCCCTGACGGGACCATCGCGAGTGTCTCGTATCTCGACCCCGGGGCGCCGACCTTCGTCGCCGGGGACGCGG
>JAHFUJ010000033.1:0-7317 GCA_023265105.1 Acidobacteriota bacterium | reverse complement strand
GACCAACTCATGGAGCTGACTCGCGGCGAATAGATGGCCACGACACTTGTCGACACCAACGTCCTGTTCGATTACCTCAGCGAGGACAGCGAGTGGTTCGAATGGTCGGCTGCCATGATCGCCGATGCGGCAGAGAACGGCACACTCGCCATCAATCCGATCATCTTCGCCGAGGTATCCGTGCGATACGATCGCGTGGACGACATCGAACGCGCACTGCCGAGCGATTACTTCATCCGCGCGCCGCTGCCGTGGGACGCCGCGTTTCTTGCCGCCAAGGCATTCGAGCGACATCGGCGACGAGTTGGGATGAAGAGATCGCCGCTGCCCGACTTTTTCATCGGTGCCCACGCGGCAGTCACCGGCATGACGCTCTTGACACGAGACGCGCGGCGCTATCGGACCTATTTTCCGAAGCTGCGCATCATCGCGCCGTAAAGGCGCTCACGCCCACCACTCGTCGCGCCTCTGGGGCTTCCTGAACACGAACACACCGCCGACGCCGACCAGAAATCCGGCGACGTGCGCGGCAAACGCCACGCCGCCGCCGCCCGTGCTCGACGTCACGGCGATGGCGCCCGCGCTGAACAACTGCATCAGGAACCAGAAGCCCAGCAGGAAAATCGCGGGCAGCTCGACGATTTGCCAGAAGATGGGGAGGGGGATGAGCGTCAGCACGCGCGATCGGGGATAGAGCACGAAGTAAGCGCCCATCACGCCGGCAATGGCGCCGCTCGCGCCGATGGTCGGCAGCGTCGAGGCGGGATCCATCACGATCTGACCGAAGGCGGCGGCGATGCCGCACAACAGATAAAACACGATGAAGCCGCCGTGTCCGACACGATCCTCGACGTTGTCGCCGAAAATCCAGAGGTACCACATGTTCCCGATCACGTGCATCCAGCTGCCGTGCAGAAACATCGAGGTGACGAGCGTCGACGCGCCACCCCGCAGCAGGATCGAAGGAACGAGACCTGCCCGAAAGTTGGCCGGGACGACGCCGTAAGCCTGCAGGAAAACGGGCAAGACGTCGCGCGGCAGCCCCAGCTCGAAAAGCCACGCGATCGCATTGAGCACGATAAGCGTGACGGTGATATAGGGCGTGGTCCGGGACGGGATGACGTCCCGCAGCGGAATCATGTGGTCATCTTATCGCGGCGCAGGACTTCAGGGTACTCGTAGCGCAGGACCGTGTGTGCAGGTCTGAAGACCCGCGCCACGACAGCTTGTGCTATGGCGCAGGACTTTAGCCCTGCCCTGTCAGCGCGCCGGCCGACGTGCGCAGGCGTTCGACGATCCGTCGCAGATCTCCGTCGCCGACCGCCTTGCGATGTTCGGTGAACGCGATGACGGCGCGATAGACCTGCTCGAGCTCCGCGGTCGTGACATTGAGCGCCAGCGTTTCGCAGCGACGCATCACGGCGTGCCGGCCCGAATGGCGTCCGAGCACGAGCTGCTCGGGGGTCTGGCCGACATCCTGGGGCCGCATGATCTCGTAGGTGCGCGCGTCCTTCAGGACGCCGTCCTGGTGGATGCCGGCTTCGTGCGCGAACGCATTTCGTCCCACGATCGCCTTGTTGGCCTGCACCGGCTCGCCGGTGAGGCGCGCGAGCAACTGGCTCGTGTCGTACAACTGTTCCGTGTTGATGGCCGTGTCGTACGGCAGACGGTCCGGCCGCACGCGCAGCGCCATCACGAGCTCTTCGAGCGAGGCGTTGCCCGCCCGCTCGCCGATGCCGTTCATCGTGCACTCCACCTGACGCGCGCCGCCCTCGATGGCCGCCAGGCTGTTGGCGACGGCCAGCCCGAGGTCGTCGTGACAATGCGCGCTGAACACCGCCTGGTCGGCGTTGGGCACGCGCGCGCGGATGTTTTCGAAGAACTCGCGTGTCTCCGCCGGCGTGCCGTAGCCAACCGTGTCGGGGAGATTGATCGTGCGGCTGCCGTGGCGAATCGCCGCCTCGACGATGCGGCACAGAAAGTCGGGGTCGCTCCGTGTCGCATCCTCCCCCGAAAACTCCACATCGTCTGTAAACTGCCGCGCGAGCTTGACGGCGTTGACGACCGCCTCGAAACAGGCGTCGCGCGTGATGCGCAGCTTGCGCGAAAGGTGCAGATCCGACGTCGCGAGAAAGATGTGCAGCCGTCGCCGCTCTCCGGGCTCGAGCGCCTGGGCGGCCACCTCGATGTCCTGCGGGCGGCAGCGCGCCAGCGCGGCGACAACCGGACGCCGCACCTCGCGTGCGATCTGCCGCACCGCTTCGGCGTCGGCGGGCGACGCGATGGGGAAGCCGGCTTCGATGATGTCGACGCCGAGGGCGTCGAGCGCTCGCGCCAGCGTCAGCTTGGCCTGGACGTCCAGAGAAAAGCCGGGCGCCTGCTCGCCGTCACGGAGCGTGGTGTCGAAGATGATGACGCGCGCGGAATCGTCGCTCATGCTTCCTGTTGTAGCCGCGGCGGGCCTAGAAGTCAAAGTGATAATTATTACAAAAACATAAGCATGTGTTATGCTGCTGCACTAAGCGGACAGTCGTTGCTAGCCAGCGCCGCGCGCGATCCCATGGACATTGCCACGATCAAAACCTTTCTGGCCGTCGCCCACGAGCGGAGCTTCTCGCGCGCCGCGGCCAAGGTGCACCGCACGCAGCCGGCCGTGAGCCAGGCGGTGCGGCGGCTCGAGGCCGACCTCGGCGAACAGCTCTTCGATCGGTCGTCGAAAAGCGGCACGCTGACCGACGCCGGCCAGGTGCTGCAGAACTACGGTCAGCGCCTCGTGCGCCTCGCAGAGGAGACCGAGTCGGCGATGCGCGAGCTGCGCGATTTGCGCCGCGGCCGCGTCCTCATCGGCGCCAACGAAGCGGCCGTCCACACGCTGCTGCCCGTCATCGGCCGCTTTCGCCAACGCGTCCCCGAGATCGCCATCGACGTGCGGCGCGTGCCGGCGCGCCAGATTGCGGTCGAAGTGCAGCAGGGCAGCCTCGACTTCGGCGCCCTCACCTTTCGCCCGGCCGAGGAGGGGCTGCTCGAGGTGGCCGTCGGCAGCGACGAGCTCGTGCTGCTCGTGCCGCCGTCGCACGCGCTGGCCACACGCCGGCAGGTGACGATGGAAGAAGTGGCGGCCGAGCCGGTGATTGCGCACAACGATCCGTCTCCAGCTCGCGAGCGCGTGCTGCGCCTCTTCGACCAGCGTCACATCCCGTTGACGATGGTCATCGCGCTGCCGAGCCTCGACGGCATCAAACGGGCGGTCGAGTTGAACCTGGGCGTGGCGCTGCTGCCGCGGCGCTGCGCGATCACCGAAATCGCGAACGGACGGCTCGTCGCCCTCCCGGTGACGGGCGTGTCGCGGCGCCGACAGGTGACGCTCGTGTGCCGCCGCGCGCACCGATCGCACGCGGCCGACGCGTTTCTGAAGGTTGCGCAGGAGAAAGCCGTCCCGACCCCGTAAGAGGCGCTACCACGGTGGTCACGGAGCCGGAACGGAGGTCACGGACGTTTTGCCAGCGTCCTCCGTCGTCTTTCCGTGCTCTCCGTGGTGGTTTGTTTGGATCTACAGCTCTCTCAACGCCGACGAAATCGGCAACCGCGCGGCACGGATCGCGGGAAACAGCCCGCCAACGAGCCCCATCGCGAGCGCGTACGACAGCCCCTGAATCAAGAGCGAGGGAGTGACCGCAAACGCGAACGCGACCTGGCTGAACGTCTGAAAATTCATCGTCGACGTCTGGAAGCCGTTGAACCCGAGAAAGGCGACGATCCCTCCGGCGAGTCCGCCAATGACTGCGAGCGCCAGCGATTCGGTCAACACCGAGACGAGCACTGACGTCGTGTTGAAGCCGAGCGCCCGAAGCGTCGCAATCTCGCGTGTCCGCGAGGCGACCGCGGTGTACATCGTGAGAATCGCGCCGAACACGGCGCCGATGCCCATCAGCGCCGCAATGGCGTAGCCAACGCCCCGAATCAAGCTTGTCATCGTCGTCGACTGCGCGCCGTAGTAATCGTTCTCGCGCCGGACCTGGACGTTCAACTGGGGATTGGTCGTCAACCAGTTCTTGAAGGTGTCGAACGAGGCAGGCGAATCCAGGCGGGCCAGCACGGACTGATAGGAGTTGCCGCGGCGATAGACTCCCTGCAGCAGTCGGGTATCGCACCAGATCTCGGTTTCCCCGACCGAGCCTTCGGACGTGAAGACGCCGACGATCTTCAAGGTCAACTGGCCGGAACTGAACACCGCGCCCAGATCGACGCCCGAAAACTGCCGCGCGGCGGCCCGGCCCACGATGGCTTCGTTCGTGCCGAATTGGAACATCCGGCCCTCGACCAGCTTCACTTCGTCGCGCACCCGCAGCGCCGCCGGCTCGATGCCACGCAGCGGCACGTTGGCGGGCGTCCCGGTCGAGCGCTTATCGAGATCGACGATGACAAAGAGCTCGGCGGACACAATCGGGCGATTCCCATCGCGCCGCAGGCCGGGTGCCTGCTTGATTACGTCGGCCTCAGACCCGCCGATCCCGCTGGTCATTTCCGAATCGGCGCCGCTTCGCATCACGAGGGCGCGACTCGGCGAACCGGCCACGGTCATGGCCGCGCGAAATCCCTCCCCGATCGACAAGACCGCGACGAACACGATCACGACACCAGCGATTCCGACGACGGCCACGACTGAAGAGGCCAGGCGCTGAGGGATGGTTCGAATGCTGAGCGAGGTCACCGCGATCGTCTGAGCCAGCCAACTCCGCACGTCAATTCCTCCTCAGCGCATCGGTGATCCGCAGCCGCATCGCTGAAGCGGCCGGCAGCGCGCCTGCAAGCGTTCCCAGTAGCGCGCAGAGAATCACGCCGATGAGCAGGTCGCGCCCTCGCAGGACGAAGATGGGCAGGAACGCGCTGTTCAGGCTGCCGCGGCTCACGAAGATCCAGGCGGCCCCGAGCGCCATTCCCCCGGCGACCATCGCCATGAACAGCGACTCGGCGAGGACCAGCGCGAGCACGAGACCGTTCGAAAACCCGAGTGTCTTGAGCACCGCCAGCTCGTTGGTCCGCTCGCGAACCGCCTGAGCCATGGTGTTGGCCGTCACCAGGAGAATCGAGAACAACACCGCGACGAGGATGGCGACCATGATGGCACCCACGTCGCCGACCTGGTTCACGAAGCCCTGAAGAAAGGCCTTCTCGGTCGAAGTTTTCGTTTCCGCGGACGAGTTCGCGAACTGCGCGTCCAGAGCCGTTGCCGTTTCGGCCGCGCGCGAAGAATCGTCGATCCGGATGATGTACCACCCCACCATGCCGTACGCCCCGCGGCGGTTCTCATCGAGGTAGTCGTAGCGGAAGAAGAAATTGGTCTTGTCGATGGTCTTGTCGCCATCGTAAATGGCGTCGATGTTGAAGTACCACGTGGAGCCCTGTTTCGGGACCCAGATCGTCGCCTGGATCGGCACCTTGTCGCCGATCTTCCAGCCATAGCGCGCCGCGACGTCCCGGCCGACGAGCGCGCCCTGGCGGTCGGCGAGCCACGCCGTCACTTGCTCGGGCGGCACGCGGAATTCGGGGTACAGCTTCAAGTACGGCTCAGGATCGACGGCGATGACGGCGAATTGATTGGCGTTGTCCTGGTACGTGCCGCCGAACCAGGTATTGTGAGACACGAGCGTGACGCCTGGCGTCGACTGAATCTGCCGCATGTACGAAATCGGCAACAACTGAATGAGGCTGACCTTGTGCATCATCATCAGCCGGTCGACGCCCGCCATCTCGACGCCCATCGAGAACGCCGTCCGGATGGTCATGAGGAAGGCATAGAGCACGAACGCGACGAAAATCGAGAGCAACGTGAACGTCGTGCGGACCTTGCGTCTCAGCAGGTTCCGCCAGATGAGCGGCAGGAACTTCATGCGACCGCCTCCATCAACGTGCCCTTCTCGAGATGCAGGATCCGCCGGGCCCGCTCGGCCGCGTGCGGATCGTGCGTCACCATGACGATCGTCTTTCCGTGCTCGCGATTGAGTGTCTGCAGCAGCTCGAGAATCTCGTCGCCGGCCTTGCGGTCGAGATCGCCCGTGGGCTCGTCGCAGAGGAGCAGCGTCGGGTCGGTGACGATGGCTCGCGCGATGCCGGCGCGCTGCTCCTGGCCGCCCGAGAGCTGGCGCGGATAGTGTTTCGCGCGGTCGGCCAGCCCGACGACCCTGAGCGCGATCTCGACGCGCTTCCGCCGCTCGCGTTTCGAGAGATTCGTCAAGAGCAGCGGCAACTCAACGTTGCGCTCGGCGGTCAGCACCGGCAGGAGATTGTAGAGCTGAAAGACGAAGCCGACATTCTGCGAGCGCCACTTGGACAGACTGGCGCCGCCGAGCGTGGAAATCCGTGCGCCGCCGACATCCACCGATCCGCCCGTCGGCCGATCCAGTCCGCCCATCAGGTTGAGCAAGGTCGTCTTGCCGGAGCCGGAGGGTCCCATCAGGGTGAGGAAATCGCCGGGAGGGATGTCGAGGTTCACCCCTTTCAGCACGTCGATCCGCTCGCTTCCGCGGGTGAAATGCTTGTGGACGTCCGTGATGCGGACGAGCGCGGTCACGTCGGCCACGTGTCGGCCTCCGGTCGCGTCACTTCACGGCCACCTTGGCGCCGTCCGGGAGGTTTTGAGGCGGCGAGACCACCACACGTTCGCCCATGTGAAGGCCGGCGATCACCTCGACACGGTCGCCGTCCGCTCCGCCGATCTTTACAGCCCGGCGCTCGACCGCATCGCCGGCGACCACCAGGATGAAGCTGTTTCCATTGTCAGTTTGAACGGCGGCCTTCGGCACGAGGGTGGTCGGCTGCGCCGCCCCGGCCGGAGCGGCCGCCGCGCCTGCTTCGCTGAGGAATGTCACCTTCACGCCCATGTCGGGCAGGATGCGCGGATCCAGTTTCTCGAACGCGATCCGCACGAGAACGGTGGCCTTCTGGCGATCGGCCGTCGGGACCATCGTAATCACGTGAGCGGGAATCTGCCAATCCGGATAGGCGTCGAGCACCGCCGACACCTGCTGACCCGGCCGTACTCGGTTGATGTAGCTCTCGTTGACGTCGACCTCGATCTCGAGCGAGTGCATGTCGACGATCGTGGAAATACCGGTGCGCGTGAAGCCGCCGCCCGCGGAGACCGGCGAGACCATTTCGCCCGGTTGCGCGTCCTTCGAGATCGCGACGCCCGTGAACGGCGCGCGGATGACCGTATTGTCGAGGTCCGTCTGCTGCAGCTCCACCTGACGATCGGCGACGTTAATCTGCTCGCGCAGGGCGTTGATGCGTGCCTCCGTTCCGTCCACGTCGGCTTTC
>JAHFUJ010000264.1:4788-6527 GCA_023265105.1 Acidobacteriota bacterium | reverse complement strand
TCGTCGTGCGTCCCTTTGTAGAGCGGCGCATACTCGGTAATCGGCTTCGGCGCGATGACGACACCCGCCGCGTGGACCGACGCATGGCGCGTCATCCCCTCGAGCCGCCGCGCCACGCTCAGCAGCTCCTTCACTTTCGGATCGTTCTGCTCCAGGTCCTTGAGCGTCTGGCTCTCCTCGAGCGCTTTGTCGAGCGTCATGTCGAGCGTCGGCGGAATCTGCTTGGCGACCTTGTCCACATCGGCGAACGGCATCTCGAGCACGCGCCCGACGTCCCGCACGACCGCCCTCGCCTTCATCGTCCCGAAGGTGATGATCTGCGCCACGTTTTCGCGCCCGTACTTGCGCGTGACGTACTCGATGACCTCCCCGCGGCGCCGCTCGCAGAAATCGATGTCGATGTCGGGCAGCGACACGCGCTCGGGGTTCAGGAAGCGCTCGAAGATGAGATCGAAGGCGAGCGGATCGACGTCGGTGATGCGCAGGCAATACGCGACCAGGCTGCCGGCGGCCGACCCGCGGCCCGGGCCGACCGGAATGCCGCGCTCGCGCGCGTACCGGATGAAGTCCCAGACGATCAGGAAGTACCCCGGGTACCGCATCTTGGCGATCATGTCGATCTCGTACGACAGCCGCTTCTCGTACTCGTCGATCGTGTGGCGGAGCGCGCCCCTCGACGCCAGTTGCTGCAGGCGCGGCAGACGGTCGGCGAAGCCGTCGCGCACGACGTGCTCGAAGTAGTCCTCGAGCGTGAAGGGCGGCGGCACGTCGAAGTTGGGCAGGAAGTTCTCGCCCTCCGCGAGCTGCACGTCGCACCGCTCCGCGATGCGCATCGTGTTCAGCAGCGCATCGGGGAACTCTTTGAACGCCTCCGCCATCTCGTCAGGCGTCTTCAAAAAGAATTGCTGGCTTTCGTACCGCAGCCGTTTCGGATCGGTGAACGCCTTGCCGGTGCCGATGCACAGCAGGATGTCGTGAGGGTGCGCGTCGGTCGCGCGCACGTAGTGCACGTCGTTGGTGCAGACAAGCGGCAGGTTGAGGTCGCGCGCAATCGCCGGCAGGCCGTTGTTGACGACCCGCTGGTCGTCGATCCCGTGCCACTGCATCTCGAGGAAGAAATTGCCCGGGCCGAGGATGTCGCGGTAGGCGCCGGCGGCCTCGATGGCTTTGCGCTCCTGGTGACGGGACAGTCCCTCGGCCACCTCCCCCTTCAAGCAACTGCTGAGCCCGATCAGTCCCTTGGCGTGCTGCGCGAGCAGCGCTCGGTCGATGCGCGGCTTGTAATAAAAGCCTTCGGTGTAGCCGGCCGACACGAGTTTGATCAGATTGTGATAGCCCTCGTTGGTCTCGGCCAGAAGGATCAAATGGTTCGACGTCTCGCCCGGGTTCCCGCTCTTGGTGTGGCGGCTGCCCGGCGCCATGTAGACCTCGCACCCGAGGATCGGTTTGAGGCCGCGCTGCCGCGCGCGGTCGTGAAAGATCACCGACGAAAACATGTTCCCGTGTTCGGTCACCGCGACGGCCGGCATCTTCAAGGCCGCGGCCTGATCGAGCAGCTCGTCGATGCGGCACGCGCCATCGAGCAGCGAGTACTCGGTGTGAAGATGAAGATGGACAAACTCAGACATTTTCGATCTCGTAATTTTCAATTGTCGATCTATTTGACAATTTAATGAGCCAATAAATCGACGATTGACAATCGACAATCGACAATTCTTTTACTCCCATTCTATGGTCGA
>JAHFUJ010000264.1:0-4688 GCA_023265105.1 Acidobacteriota bacterium | reverse complement strand
TCGGCCACGATGGCGTCGGCGCGGCGCAGCAAATCCAGACGAGCCGCGGTCACCTCCCCGAGGATCCTGACCGCCAACCCGGGTCCCGGGAACGGCTGGCGGACCACGAACTCTTCGTCCAACCCGAGCGTCCGGCCCACAGCGCGCACTTCGTCTTTGAACAGCTCGCGCAGCGGCTCAATCAGCCTCATTCGCATGCGCTCGGGGAGACCGCCGACGTTGTGGTGGCTCTTGATCAGCGCCGATTGCCCGACGATCGACACCGACTCGATGACGTCCGGATAGAGCGTCCCTTGCGCAAGGAAGTCCACGTGGCCGAGCGTTGCGGCCTGTTCCTCGAAGACCTCGATGAAGGTCGCACCGATGATCTTCCGCTTCTGTTCGGGATCGACGACGCCGGTGAGCCGGTCGAGAAACAGCTTCGACCGATCGACGAAGACGAGCGGCAACTTCAGCCGCTCGAAGCGTTTCCGGATCTGCGCGGCTTCGTCAAGCCGCAGCACGCCGTTGTCGACGAAGATGCAGGTGAGTTTCTCGCCAATGGCGCGGTGAATCAGCAGCGCGGCGACCGTCGAATCGACGCCGCCGCTCAACGCGCACACGACGCGGCCCTCGCCTGCTTGCGCCCGGATTTTCGCCGTCGCCTCTTCCACGAACGACGTCATCGTCCAGTCGCCCGTGCAGCCGCAGACACCGTAGGCGAAGTTCCGGAGGATCTCGAGGCCCCCCTCGGTGTGGACGACTTCCGGATGGAAGAGAAGCCCGTAAAGCCCGCGGCGCGGATCCGACATCGCGGCAATCGGCGCGTTCGCGCTCGTCGCGACGACGGAAAAGCCATCGGGCACTGCGGCGACCAGATCGCCATGACTGGCCCACACGCGGATTTTCGGAGGAACGTCCGCAAACAAGGCCGCCGGGGCGCCCTGCCCGGTCACGCTCACGGCCGCGTGCCCGAACTCGCGCTGCGGCGCCGGCGCCACCTGGCCCCCCAGCGAATGCGCCATCAACTGCATGCCGTAGCAGATGCCGAGCACCGGCGTCCCCGCGTCGAAGAGCGCCGGATCGCACCTGGGTGCGCCTCGATCGGACACGCTCTTCGGCCCGCCCGACAGGATGATCCCGACCGGACCTCGCGCGCGAATCTCGGCGGCCGGCGTGTGTGGCGGCCAGATCTCCGAGTAAACCGACAGTTCGCGGAGGCGCCGCGCGATCAACTGGGTGTACTGGGATCCGCAATCGAGAACGAGGATGGTTTGGTGAGTCACGGAAATGGGGACTTACCCTGAGCCACTCAGAAGGCGGAAAGATTAAGCGCTATTATAACGGTGTGGGAGCGGCAGGAACCACAAGATGTTGTAGTGCGCTGGCCCTGATGGTCGCGGTTTCTCTGAGCCTCGCTGCACAAAATCCGCCTGGCCCGACGCAGGTCGAGGGGCCTGCCCCGACGGGGATGTCGCTGTTTCCGGTCACGGTCGTTTGGACGCTCGCGCTCAACAACGCACTGACCGCGCCGCCGGCCTACGAGGGCACCCGCGGGTACTTCCCGATTGAAGGCAATCGCCTCGCCGCCTACGACCTGACGCGCGGCACTCGACGTTGGGTTGTCTCGGCCCATACAAGCATGGAACCGGCGGCCGGCGACGGGCTGCTCTTCATCGTCGAGCCCGGCAGGCTCGTGGCGCTCCGCGCACTCGACGGCTCGATCGCATGGCAGCGGCCGTTTGCGGAACAGGTAGCGGTGCCGCTCGTGTGGGACAACGGCTGGCTCGTGGCCGCGACCAGCACCGGGGGCGTCCTCGCGTTCCGCGCGAGCGACGGGGAGTTGATCTGGCGTCATGACACCGGCGCGCCCGCCCACGCTCCGCCGACGCTCGCGGCCGACCGCGTCTACGTACCGACACGCGATGCGCGCGTCGTCGCCCTGCGCGTCGAGAATGGGGCGCCCATCTGGGATCACCGCCTCGGCGATGCGCCGAACGAGATCCTCGCGCTCGACGACCGCCTGTATCTGGGCTCGCAGGACGACTTCTTTTATTGCCTCAACACCAGCGACGGTCGAGAAGAATGGCGCTGGCGGACCGGGGCCGACGCGAGAGGTCGACCGGTCGTCGACGACCGCACGGTGTATTTCGTCTCGCTCGACAACGTGCTGCGCGCGCTCAATCGCCACAGCGGCGTCCAGCGATGGAAGAGTCCGCTGCCGCTGCGGCCCACTGCGGGGCCCGTCAGGGCGGGCGACACCCTCGTGGTGACGGGCCTCGCGCCGACGTTACGCGCCTACAACACGAAGGACGGCAAAGCGGCCGGCGATCTGCCGACCAACGGCGAGATTGCCGCGCCGCCGTACGTGTTCGACGATCCGTCGCACGTGTTTCCGGTGCTGGTCGTGCTCACGCGGAATATCGCCAACGGGGCGACCGTGACCGCCCTCACTCGGTCGTTCGAGCCCGCGATCGCGCAAATCGCGCCGCTTCCGAACGTCATCCCATTGACGCCGATCGCACCGATTTCGATCAAGCCCTGATCATGCCGGATGTTCCACAGGCTCTGTCGCGCACCATCTGGCGCCTCGTTCGCGCCGGGCTCGGCCTCGCCCTCCTCGCCGGCGCCTCGGGATGGGCGCTCGAGCGCGCCCGATTCGGGGCGACCGACGAGTCGGCCTTGTCGCGCGTCGAAGCCGAGCTGCGACAGCGCCTCGACGCAAGCGCCGACACGCTGGGGACGATTGCGTCGCAAGTCGCGTCCCACCGCGACGTGATTCGCGACGCCTCGGGCACGTCCCGCGACGTCGCCGCAATCAGACGGTTGTTCGACGTCGTGGATGCCGCGCTGCCCGAGGAAGAGGCCGGCCGGACCGGCATCACTGTCTACGACGCCGCCGACGCGCCGCTCGCGTGGGCCGGCCGGGTCTCCGAGCTGGACAACGAGCGCATCAACGGTCCGGCGGCCCTCGTGATGGCGCCTGGCGCGATCGGACCGCAGCTCGTTCGCGTCGAGCCGGTCGCCGACAGTGACCGCCGGGGCGCGGGGCGCGCCGCGACGATCGTCGTCGAGCAATCGCTCGGGCGCCTCGAGGCTGCCCCCGGTCTGGCCGACACGTTCATGGTGCCGACGTCGCTCGTCCCCGTGTCGCTGCGCGCCCGTTTTCCCCTCACCGGCCACCCGTCGCCGGTCGCTGATCGACCGACGAACGTCGAATCGTCGTACACCTTCCCGATCCCCTCGCGCGGCGGTGGCGTGTTGGTCGACGCCGAGGTCGCGCCGGGCGATCTGGCCGCCGCCCGCGGCCGGTGGCGCGGCGCGACGTGGGCGGCGGTTGTGTCGGTGCTCGCCATCACGTTGCTGCTCTCGGTGGCTCCACTTCTCGAGTGGCGGCGGCGGGCGCGCGATCCCCGCAGCTTTTCTGCCGCGACGGCCGCTCTCGCCTTGACGTTCATCGTCGCGCGCGTGGTGTTCTGGTTCGCCGCCAGGCCCGTCCTCGGACCGCGGCCGCTGACCTCGCCCGCCGATCTTCTGCTGACGTCGCTCGCCGTCGCCGCGCTCGCCTGGCTCGCGCTCGACCTCGTCGAGCGACGGCGGACTGCGCGACCGCGTCCAAGGCTGCTCACCTGGGGAGCTGGAGCCGGCGGCGCACGCATCGGCATCGCGTATCTCGCGGCCGGCCTCCTCGACGCGTGGCTGCTCGCGTGGTACGAGCGCTTCCTGCAAGGCCTCGTGTCGACCACACCCCTCGACGTCCTGCACTTCTCGCTGCATCCGATTGGCGCGACGCGCCTGACGGTCGGGTTCGGGCTCGTGCTGCTCCACGCGGTCGTGATTTGGGGCGCTGCACTCGTGATCCGGCTGGCCGGCATGTTGGGCCGAACGTCGCGCCGGTGGACGGTGGCGCTCGCGGCTACGGGCGCGTGGCTGATCGGTCTCTCCCTCGGCACGACCGCGGTACGGCACTCCGTGCCGGCCGTGCCCATCGCGCCGCTCTTCGTCGCGTTCGTCGCGGCAGGGGCGTTGGCGGCCGCGCTGGCGAGGCTGCACGGACGAGCCCGGCGGGCGTCGCAGGCCGCGCGGCTCGGCGCCTTCTTCCTCGCACTCCTCGTCCCGGCGATCGCCCTGTATCCGTCGTTGCTCGCCTTTGCGACCGACGCCAAAGAGCGCCTGATCGCGACCCAGTACGGTCCGCAGGCGGTCAGTCAGCACGAAGACCTGCATCGTCGGCTGCGCGCGGCGCTCGAGGAGATCGATTCGCTGCCCTCACTCGCCGACTTCGTCGTCGGACCTGCCGACGTCGCGAGGCCGACGACGGATCGCGCGTTCGTCGTGTGGTCGAAGACGGAGCTGGCCACGTACCGTCTGACGTCCGCCGTCGAGCTCTACCGCGCCGATGGACGGCTCGTGAGCCGCTTTGCCTTGAATCTTTCCGAGCCCGAGTACACGACGCCGAGCCATCAGGCGTCGGGCTGCGACTGGAATCTCTTCGATGAAGCCTCCCCGTTTGGATCGAGCGAGCGGCACGTGTCGCGCGCGAGCCGCGGCATCTGCGAAGGCGGCCGTACGCTCGGCGCGATTGTCGTCCGTGTGATGCTCGATTACCGCGCGCTCTCGTTCAGCTCTTCGCCAGACCCCTATCTGGTTTCGCTGCGCACCGATCGCCAGCTGCCTCCGGAGGGCGCGCCGGGACGCGACGTCGAGTT
>JAHFUJ010000032.1:16240-27733 GCA_023265105.1 Acidobacteriota bacterium | reverse complement strand
CTAGTCCACCGACCGCTTGACTCGTGCGTAGCCCGAGCGTTTTCGTGCAATCCGGCCATCGATTACTCGATTACCAAATCACTCAATTACGAGATTCAGCGAAGAAAGGACGGCGGAGAGGGTGGGCGGCAAGACCTGCACCACGATCATTTCAACTGAATCGACGCGATGTATGCGGCAAGGTTGGAGATCCGAATCTTCGTCCGCGCGTCGTTGGGATCGAGCGACTGGAAGATAGGCCCCCACACCGGCATCACGCGTGTCCCATGCGCGGGCTGTGGCGCCTCGGTGTCGCTCGCAATGAACGATTCCACGCGACGGGACGGAAAGGTGCCGCCGTTACGGCTCGCGATCGTCGTGAGATCGGCCGGCGGGTTCTTGAGCGCGGGAGCGACGGGGCCGTCGCCTTTTCCGTTCCGGCCGTGGCACGGCGCGCAATAAAAGTCGAACAGATCGCGACCGTACATCGACTGGATGACCAGGGGTGGGTTCTTCTGCCCGGCGGTCTGAGCTCCAGCATGCGGGCAGAAGAAGAGAAGGAATGCGGTCGCGAAGAAACACGCCGTGGCTCTCAGTGTCATGTCGGCCACGCGACCGTGCCACCCGAGTCACGTTCCAGGCGGCAGTTGGGGGGTTCGAGGTTCAATCGCACATGAGCAACGATTCGATGCTCTCCCACGAGGGTGTAATAGACGACAACCGGCTCGCCTTGATACGCCGTGAACGCCGCGCCCTGCACGAGCTTCGCTCCGGTATCGAAGGTCGTCGCCGCGGTAAAGCGGAAGGCGATCTGGTCGCCGTAGACGGTCCTGATCGCGATTCGCCGAGTCAGCGGGTCGATGCGTGCCAGGATCCCTTCGCTCACCTTGAGCGTGTCCCGATCGAAGCACTTGATGACGGTGGCAGTGCTCTCGGCGCCATCCTCGGCAATCACGACAATGACGTCGTCTCCCGTGTGTTGCGGGAGATCGAGGAGTGCTGTTGGACATCTGGCACCATCAAACCTCGTCGACTTGGTGACGACGAGTTCGCGCTCGGCGCCATCCATCATTCGAAGGAGAATTCGCGTGGCGTTTACTCGCACCAGCGTCCCCGCAAGCGTGCGCTCGACCACCTGTCCGCGTGGAATCCTGGACTCTTGCGCGCGAACGGACGCCGCGGCACCCAGGGCACCGGCGAGGCCCACGGCCAGGGCGCACCGAAGAACCCGTGGAGTCATCGCTCCCTCCTGTCTGGCCGGTCCAACACGTCGGCCTCGTTCGAATCGCTGCAGGGCGACAGGCGGTCGACCTCACTGGAGAGGAGCCGCCGCCGCCACTTCGCCCGAATCTCCGGCCGTCACGTGCAGCGTGCCGAGGCCGCAGCGGTTGATCCGATCGCCCAATGTCGACCGCTTGATCTGCAGCAGCTCCGCGGCGCGCGACTTGTTGCCGCTACTCACCTTCAGCGCCCAGCGGATCAGGTTCGCTTCGAGCTCGCGCAGACGGTCGTCGAGTGAAATGGACGCCGCCTCCTGCGGGACCGACGCCGCCGGCGTCGAGACGTCGGGCGGCTGCGCGCCCGCACGGAACAGAATGCTGGCCGACATGCAGCCGACGCGGACCGTGCCGCACGTACAGGTCTGCGCGATCCGCTCGCAGGCGTTCTCGAGCTCGCGTACGTTGCCCGGCCACGCGTACCGCATAAATGCTTGCTTGACCGCGTCGGAGATGGCCGGCACGTCCTCGCCGCGCCGCCGGAAGTAGCGCTCGAGGAAATGCTCCATCAACACCGGAATGTCTTCGCGGCGCTCGCGCAGCGGCGGCAGGGCCACCGGGAGCACGTTGAGGCGGTAGTAGAGATCCTCGCGGAACTTGCCTTCGGCGACCATCTGTTTGAGGTCGCGCTTGCTTCCCGCGATGACGCGGACGTTCACCGGCACCGTCCGCGTGCCGCCGAGACGCTCGATCGTCCGGTTCTGCAGCACGCGCAGCAGCTTCACCTGCATGGACAACGGCACATCGTCGATGTCATCCAGGAAGATGGTGCCGCCCTCGGCCAGCTCGAAGCGGCCTGGCCGATCCTTGATGGCGCCGGTGAACGCGCCCCGCTCGTGACCGAAGAGCTCCGATTCGATGAGCGTCTCGGAGAACAGCGCGCAACTGACGGCGACGAACGGATGGTGTTTGCGGCGACTCGATTGATGAATGAGGGTCGCGGTTACTTCCTTGCCGGTGCCGCTTTCGCCGGTGACCAGCACCGTGCTGTCGCTGTTGCCGATGACGCGCAGGAACTCGAACACCGCGCGCATCCGGGCGCTTCGGCCGACGACGATCGAGTCCATCGAGAGCGGCGCGGGTGTCGTCATGGTGGAGCCTTCAGAGCAACCGAAGGGTCTCGAATTCAGGGATCTCCTCCCTGAGGGCGTTTTCGACGCCGAGATACAGCGTCATGTGGGCGCTCGGACACCCGGCGCACATGCCGGTCAGCCGGACGCCGGCCGAATTGCCTTCGAGGTCGACCAGCTCGATGTCGCCGCCGTCGGCCTGCATAAACGGGCGCACTTTGCTGAGCACCGCTTCGACACGTTCTCTTGTAATCATGGCCGCGTAGAGGGCAACGGCCGTGCCAGGGAGGGGGCGCCGAAGTATCGGAATTCTTGCGGATTTTCGCCGGATCCGCTGCGGACGCCCGGCGCTCTGGGGATTATTTCGCAGCTGCCTGGGGGAAAACCCCCGAAAAAGGGGACGGGGGAAAGGGGGACGGGAGCCCTTTTCAACGCGGTTGGCAAGAACTGGAAAAGGGCTCCCGTCCCCCTTTCACCGTTCCAGTTTGAATTTCTCGATGCGGTACCGGATCTGGTCGCGGTTCAGGCCAAGCAGAGCCGCCGCGCGCGTCTGATTCCAGCCGCTCCGCTCGAGCGCCTGGACGACGAGCGAGCGTTCCAGCTGTTCGAGATCGACGCCGCCGGCCGGTAAATCGACCCGCTCGCCCAGACGGGCAAGGCCCGATGCGGCGAGCGGGAACTGATCGGCGGTCAGCACGTCGCCTTCGACCAGCAGCATCGCACGCTCGACGGCGTTGCGCAGCTCGCGCACGTTCCCGGGCCAGCCGTACGATTGCAGCCGCTGCATCGCATCGGGCGCGACGCCGCGTACCCGTTTCCTGAACTCGCGATTGTAGGCGTCGACGTAGTAGTTGACGAGGAGCGGAATGTCCGCCACCCGACCGCGAAGCGGTGGCAGCGTGATCGGCAGCACGTTCAGCCGGTAATACAAATCCTCGCGAAAGCGCCCTTTCCGTACCTCCTCTTCCAGCTGACGATTGGTCGCGGCAATCACGCGCACGTCGACGCGGATGTCGACGGCGCCGCCGACGCGTTTGAAGGTTTTTTCCTCGAGAAACCGCAGCAGCTTGGCCTGGAGCCCCGGCACCATCTCGCCGATTTCGTCGAGATAGACGGTGCCGCCGTCGGCCGACTCGAGCAGCCCCCGCTTCTGCCGGTCGGCGCCGGTGAACGCGCCGCGCTCGTGCCCGAACAGCTCGCTCTCGAGCAGCGCCTCGGGCAACGCCGAGCAGGTGATGTTCATGAACGGCTTGCCCGCGCGGCTGCTGGCATAGTGCAGCACTTGAGCGGCGAGATCTTTCCCGGTGCCGCTTTCGCCCGTCAACAACACCGTGGACGCCGGGCTCGCGGCGACTTTCTGCAGCAGCGCGCGGATGCCGACGATCGCAACGCTTTCGCCAACGATGCGGTCGAGGCTGTAGGGCTGGGCCTGGCTCGCGCGAAGCGCTCGCACTTCGCGCCGCAGCCGCGTCGTCTCGAGCGCTTTCTCGACCAGAAGCGCGATTTCATCGACGTTGAACGGCTTGTTCGCGTAGTGATACGCGCCCTGCTTCATCGCTTCCACGGCGGTGTCGACGCTCGAATAGGCGGTCAGCAGGATAACGAGCGTGTCGGGGTCGGCTTCCTTGATCTGCTTCAGGACCGAAAGCCCGTCGGAGTCCGGCAGCCGGTAATCGAGCAGGACCAGATCCACGCCCTCACGATGGCGCTCGATCGCCTCGCGGGCTGTTTCCGCCTCGAGAACGCGGTACCCTTCCTGGCTGAGTCGGTCTCTCAGCGACCAGCGAATCAGAGACTCGTCATCGACGACGAGCACGGTCGGCGCCTGCATGCGCCATTAGTATACCGGCGCGATGTGGGAGGTCCGCCTAAAGGCGGACGCCACGTACCCATGTTCCGTACGTGGCGTCCGGCTTCAGCCGGACCCAGTGGGAGTATGTGGCGTCCGGCTTCAGCCGGACCTAGCTGGGACGGGACGTGTGCGCCTGCCGGACGAGGGCGGCGAGGTCCTTCAGCTCGAATGGCTTGTGGACGACGCGATACACCCCGAGCTGCTGAGCGCCGCTGACGACCTCGGGCGTACCGAAAGCGGTCATCAGAATCACCTGGCTCTTGGGCGAAATCCGCCGGATGCTGGAGAGGAGCTGAAGGTCGTTCGAGTCCGGCAACCGATAATCGAGCACGACGACGTCAATCGGCGTCGGGGCGTCAGCCAGTACCTGCAGGGCCGTTTGGCCATCGACCGCCTCGGTGACCTCGTAGCCGCAGTCGAGCAATGTTTCGGCGAGCGACCACCGGATCAACGGTTCGTCGTCGACGACGAGAACCCGAAACGCCGCGAATTTTTTCTTCTCCATACGTGAAAAATCTCGCAGTTCAACAGTGCCCCCCATCAGGTTGGACCCGCTTTCTGGCAGACCTGAATGGGTTAGCATAGCGTTGACCGCTTTTCACGCATTCAAGAGTCAGGCCACATGACCGATGCGCCCTACGTCACCGCGCGGCACGCGACACCGCGCTCGGGGCCGGCGCCCAAAGGGATGATGTTCGCGGCGGCCGTCATGGCCGCGGTTGTGTTCGCCGTCGATCTTCTGACACCGCTCGGCGTCGACCTCGGCGTCTTGTATGTCATTCCGCTTCTCCTGACGGCGTTCGGCGGTTCTGTGAGGGTCACGATCGGCTCGGCGGCCATCGCGTCGGCTCTGACGCTCATCGGCGCCCTGCTCTCGCCCGGCGTGATTTCACTCCCGATCGCGGTGGCGAACCGAGTGATTGCGCTCACCGTCATCTGGATCACGGCGGCAATCGTGCTGCGCTTCCGCCGCATCGATCTGGCGCTCGACGCGCGCACGAAAGATCTCGCCGACGTCAACTACGCGATCGACCAGTCGGCGATTGTGGCGATCACCGACGTCAAAGGGACGATCAAATACGTCAACGACAAATTCTGCGAGATCTCGAAGTATTCACGTCAGGAGCTTCTGGGACAGGATCACAGGATTGTGAACTCCGGGTACCACCCCAAAGAGTTCATCCGGAATCTGTGGCAGACGATCGCGAACGGCCAGATCTGGCACGGCGAGATCCGGAATCGCGCCAAGGACGGGTCGATCTACTGGGTGGACACGACGATCGTGCCGTTTCTCGACGCGCGCGGCAAACCGTATCAATACATGGCGATTCGCTACGAGATCACGGCTCGCAAACGGTCCGAAGATCTGCTGCGGGAACAGACGGCGCTCGCGCGTCTCGGGCAGATGGCGGCCGTCGTCGCGCACGAGGTGAAGAACCCGATCGCCGGCATTCGCGGCGCGCTGCAGGTGATCGCGTCGCGCATGTCCGCCGAGCAGCCGCGCGACCGGGCCGTCGTCGGCGACATCATCGGGCGGCTCGACGCGCTCAACGCGATTGTCGAGGACCTGCTGCTGTTCGCGCGTCCGCGCCAGATCCGCGCCGAAAAGGTCGACGTCGCCGCGCTCATCAACAACACGGCCGACTTGCTGCGCCGCGATCCGGCGCTCGCCGGCGTTGAGCTTCGGTTGAATGGGGCGGGCTCGATCGGGCAGGCCGATCGCGAGCAGCTGCAGATCGTCTTTCAAAACGTGCTCATGAACGCGGCTCAGGCGATGGGCGGTCGCGGCGCGATCGACGTGACGATCGGCAACAACGGCGAGGGCCACTGTCGTGTGTCGATTGCCGATCATGGTCCAGGCATGCCATCCGAAGTGCGCGCCAAAGCCTTCGAGGCGTTTTTCACCACCAAACATCGCGGGACCGGACTCGGCTTGCCGATTGCAAACCGCATCGTCGAAGCGCACAGCGGACGGATGGAGATCGACACACCCGCGTCGGGAGGAACGGTCGTCACCATCGTCCTCCCGGTCACACGGTAGCGCACGCGTCGCCGCGAGTCCGGCGCAACGTGACGCTCGACAGACCATGGCAGCCAACACGTTCGATAAGGCGAAACGTCTCGTCAAGATCGTCGTCGGGTTCACACTGCTCGCGCTTGGAGCGGTCGCGCTGGTCCTGCCCGGGCCGGGATGGTTGACGATCGCCCTGGGATTGGCGCTCCTGGCCAGCGAGTTCGTCTGGGCCAGACGCCTGCTCGATCGCGTCAAGGCGGGCGCTGGGAAAGTTCAGGACGCGATACGTGGAAAGGGTGAGGGCCAACCCCGTGGGTAACCCACTCCGGAGGAACACTGATGGCTAAGCACATGGCGACAACACTCCGCAAGACTCTCGCGAAGGCTCTGACGGAAAGGGACCGGATCGAAATGGCGGCCATCGACAAGCTGCTGGCGGCAGGGCGCGGACCGAAAGCTGGCGGTCGGAGGCCCGGTCCGCAACGCGCACCCAAGCGACGTCGAACGAAATGAGCCGCGGAATGCCGGCCTGCTAACGCAAGCCCGCGCCAAATTGATAAGCTAGTGCGCTCCGGGACCTGCAGGTCCTCGGATTTCTGCGAAAAGGGGGACGGGAGCCCTTTTCTTCGAGACTCGGCACCGGAAAAGGGCTCCCGTCCCCCTTATGGGGAGACAGGATGACGAGACGCGCGAATGGTGGGAAGCTGATCGTGTTGACCGCGCCGTTCACCGAGGTGATCGATCACGCGGGATATTTCATTCAGATGAGCATGGCCTCGCTGCCTATCTGGCTGCTGGGCATCCTCGACCGAAAATACCCGAAGTGGCGCGACGTCGAATACAACGGCGACGGGTCGGCGCGCTACATGCCGGCCGGCCTGCGCGTGCTCGAAGCGTCGCTGCTCCGCCAGTACGCGGCGCAGGACATCGTCGCCTCCTATCCGGACGATCTGGACACGTTCATCGGTCCGGACACGCGCGTCGTGGCAATCTCCACGCACAACCCGCTTGGTGTGACGTTCGCGGCCGGCGTCTATACGTCGATTTTCGGATCCTCCAGACAGCCGATTAATTCCCACTATTCGCGCGAGCTGTTCGCGCGCATCAAAGCGAATCCGTTTCGCGATGGCTTCAAGGTGATCGTCGGCGGCTCGGGCGGCTGGCAGATCACGCAGACCAACGCCTGGGAGGAGCTCGCGGTCGACTGCGTGGTGGAAGGACGAAGCGAGTCTGCCGACACGATGGATCTCTTTGCCAAGGCGATTCGCGGAGAGGCGCTGCCCCGCCAGATCGACGTCGGGCACCCCCGCGATCGCGAGAGCATTCTCGTGCCGGACAAGCGCACCACGTTCGGGGTGGTCGAGATGACCACCGGCTGCGGCCGGCGCTGCCAGTTTTGCGTGCCCGACTTGAACCCGCAAATCGACGTCCCGAAGGACAAGATCATGGCGGGCGTGGGCGCCAACGTACGGGACGGCAACAAACAGATCTCGCTCGCCACCGAGGACATGTTCATCTGGGGGCAGGTGCACACGGACACGCCGTTCTACTTCCCCAATCGCGAGGCGCTGCTGGATCTGTACGCGGACATCGTCAACACGCCCGGCGTCGAGCAGCACGTGCTGAGTCACGCCACGATGGCGCCGGCCGTCGTGGATCCGCTGCTGATCAAGAAGCTGTCCGATCTGCTATTACCGAAGAGCCCGATCCGGTTGCCGCTGTTGAGCACTGAGCCCGAACATCGGGCACTCGTGCCGCTGATTGGCCTCGAGACCGGATCGATCCGCACGGCCAAGCAGATCATGCCGAGCAAAGGCGTGCCGTTTCCAATCGACGAGTGGCCCAGCGTCGTCGTGCAGGGGCTGAAGATCTTGAACGACAACAACTGGTTCCCGGCCATGACCCTCATCGTCGGCAGCCCCGGCGAGACGGACGAGGACTGCAAGGCAACGCTCGATCTCATCTACGAAGTCGAGCGACGCGGGCTCTTTGCGTTTTTCATTCCGTCGATCTTCACGCCGCTGCACGACACGCGCCTGGAAATGGCGAAAGGCGTCACCGAGACGCGCCAGCTCACGCCGCTGCAGTGGCAGCTCATGATGAAGTGCTGGAAGATGAACCTGCGGCCAGGCGAGATGAGCTGGTGGGGCCCGACCGCCTGGCGCGTCGGCGCGATCGCGCTCTGGCTGTACAAGCTGCGCACGCTCAACGGGCCGCACTTCACGTGGCCGCTGTGGATGTTCTCGGGCGCGATCCCCGAGTCGGTGCTCGGGCGGCTGGGCAAGATTTATCTCGGCAAACCGATCGCTATCAAGAGCCGCAAAGAGCTGCTCGCGACCGTCAAGCCCCATCAGTGGCAGTACCTCCGGCCGGACACCGGCGACGTGCCGAAAGGCGGCGCCAAGATCCCCAGGATCCTTACCGCACGCGCAGTCTGATCGGTGCTGTCGTCGCTGAGGAGGCCGGCCGTTCACTCGAAGCTCTTCCAGCTGGCGCGGTCTGCTGCAACCTGATGGCAGGTCGTCGCATCCGTCACCTCCAACGGAGGTCGCATGACAGCCAAAGACACCGTAAAGGCGCTCCTGGAACGGCTACCGGATGAGTGCAGTCTGGACGACGTGCTGCATCACTTGTACGTCCTGCAGGCGGTGACGCGTGGCGATACCGACCTCCTGGCCGGCAGAACAATCCCGCACGAGCAGGTCAAAAACACGCTCGATAGCCTTCTCGAAGGCTTTCAGATCATCGCCCACGACTGGACGTACCTCTACGTCAATCCCGCAGCCGCGCACCACGGCCGGCGCTCGCCAGTCGAGCTGCACGGTCGCAGGATGTTGGAGGTGTATCCTGGCATCGAGGACACGCCGCTCTTCGCCGTGTTGAAGCGTTGCATGATGGAACGAAACGCCACGTCGCTCGAGAATCTGTTCACGTTCCCCGATCACACCACGCGCTGGTTCGAGATCAGAGTTGAGCCTGTGCCGGAGGGCATCTGTGTCCACTCCGTCGACATTCAGGACAGGAAGGATGCCGAGGCGGCGCTGCGAGAGCAGGAAAGTGCCGCCACACTCGGCCAGATGGCGGCCGTGGTTGCCCATGAAGTGAAGAACCCGCTCGCTGGCCTGTCTGGTGTCCTGCAGGTGCTCAAAGGGCGCCGCCCGGCGCACGATCCCGAGGTCCTGCTGTTTGACGAGATGCTGGACCGTATCAAGTTTCTCAATCGCCTTGTTCAAGACCTCCTGGTCTTCGCAAAACCGATGCAGATTGAAACCAAGCCGGTGCCGATCGCCGAGGTCGTCCGAGACGCGCTGCTGTTCCTTGAGGGCGACCCGGACCTCAAGCGCCACATCGTCACGCTCTCCGCGGAAGAACCCAAGGCCATCGTGCGTGCCGACCGAGAGCTGCTGAAGGGTGTCTTCCAGAATCTCTTACTGAACGCCGCGCAAGCCATGCGAGAAGCCGGTTCGATCGAGGTGCGTATGGTCCGAGACGGGAGCGCCTGCCGCATAACCGTTGCCGATACCGGTCCCGGCATGCTGCCCGACCTCTCCAGTCGGATTTTTGAACCCTTCGTCACGGGGAAGAAGGGCGGGACAGGCCTTGGGCTTTCTATCAGTCGGCGCATTATGCGGCTTCACGGTGGGGAACTTGAGCTGCTGTCGACCGTGGCGCCTGGCGCGACGTTTCTCCTGACGGTCCCCCTCCATGCTGAAACATGAAGCGCCTGGCCTGAGATGCTCATACTACCGGGCCGTTCCTGAGGATCACTTTCAACGCACCCTCCTTCGCGGCATTCCCGAACGTGTCGTAGGCGGTCATGACGTCGCCGAGTTGGAAGCGATGGGTCACCAGTCTGCCCGGCTGAAGCTTGCCCGATTTCACGACCTTGAGCAGCATTGGCGTGGTGATCGTGTCGACCAGCCTCGTCGTCAACGCGATGTTGCGGTCCCAGAGCTTCTCGATGTGGAACTCCACCGGCTTGCCGTGAACGCCGATGTTCGCGATGCGCCCGCCGGCCGCCACGATGGCTTGGCAGATTTCGAAGGTGGCCGGCACGCCAACGGCTTCGATCGCCACGTCGACGCCCGCGCCCTCGGTCAGCTCCATCACGCGCTGACCGGCTTTTCCATCGGCGCTGTTGATCAGCGCCGTCGCCCCAAACTGTTTCGCGACCTGCAGGCGCTTGTCGTCCAGGTCGATCATGAAGATCGCCGCCGGGGAATAGAACTGGGCGGTCAGCAGCGCCGCCAGACCAACCGGGCCGGCACCGACGATGGCGACTGTGTCGCCCGGCTTCACCTGGCCGTTTAGCACACCGCACTCGAAGCCGGTGGGTAAGATGTCGCTGAGCATGACGAGAGCTTCCTCATCGCCGCCCGGCGGCAAGTGGTAGAGACTGGTGTCGGCGTACGGGATGCGGACGTACTCGGCCTGCGTGCCGTCGATCGTGTTGCCCAGAATCCAGCCGCCGTTCCGGCAGTGGGAATACATGCCCTTCCGACAGAAATCACACTTGCCGCACGCCGTGATGCAAGAGATGATGACTCTGTCGCCCGTGCGGAAGCTTGAGACCGCCGGCCCTGCGTCTTCGACCACACCAATACCCTCGTGTCCGAGGATCCTCCCGTCGGTCACGGTGGGGACATCGCCCTTCAAAATGTGCAGGTCCGTACCGCAGATCGTCGAAGTTGTGATCCGGACAATCGCATCCGACGTGTCGCGGATCGTGGGCCTGGGCTTGTCCTCCCAGGCACGCTTGCCCGGACCGTGGTAGACGAACGCCTTCATGTACGCGGCAGTCCGCGGGCTCTCGCCTGGTGTCGCAATCGCTTCGGCAGTTTCCATGGACTTCTCCTCTCCGTTCATATCAGCCGTTCAGTTCTTTTTGACCAACTCGACGTCGATGGTGATGCCGACCTCGTCGCCGACCAGGACGCCGCCCGTTTCGAGCACGGAGTTCCACGTCAGCCCGAAGTCTTTCCGGTTGATCGTCGTGCTCGCCGATGCCCCGATCCGCAGGTTGCCCCACGGGTCCTTCGATGGCGGCGTCGGCCCGTCCACGTCGAGCACGATTTCTCTGGTCACCCCGCGAATTGTGAGGTTACCAGTCGCCTTCACGCGTCCCTCGCGGTCTTTCGTGACCCTCTTCGACGCGAAGGTGATGGTTGGAAAATTCGCCACGTCGAAGAAGTCGGCGCTCTTCAGGTGCACGTCGCGATCCGCCTCCCGGGTGCTGATTGAACCGACGTCGACGCGCGCCTCGATCGTCGATCGGTCAAGGTCCTCCTGATCGAGCGCCAG
>JAHFUJ010000032.1:0-16140 GCA_023265105.1 Acidobacteriota bacterium | reverse complement strand
GACGGAACCCGTGAGTGATTGGCAACACGCGTGCCAGTGGCGCTTGCGGCGAAATGTGCAGGCATCATCCGACAACGTCGTCGGGTCGCCGCGGCGCTCAGTGCCTGACGGCGCACTTTCCCCCGCGGCTGCGAAAAATTCCTAGGCGAGGGGTCGTAGACATCATTGGCTGGCTTCGAGAGCAGCAAAATAACGTTCGTCCCGCACTGGCTGGCAGGACCTGTCGCTCCTTGTGAGCGATCAACCTGCTGCCCCCGTCGAATGAGTAGCTCCGTACTGAGCCACCCACCCAGCCTGACGAAGGTGCAAAGCGATCTCGGCGTGCCGCCATAAGGCACTCGCAGGCGCCTCGAAATGTTCGACCGCCGCGTCGGAGAGGTTCCAGTGCGGCAGGACGCAGACCTCGTACGACGGACGATCGCCGGTGACTTCAATCGCGCAGGTCAGCCACTGCGGACCGCGGTGAAATACCCACCGTAGGATGCATGCCGGTTCACTTTCGAGCAATCGCCGAGTTTTCTTTGCCAGGGTATTGGTCGTCATGGGCTCTAGTAGGGCAACAGGTGTGCCATCGGCCCCCAACGGCGCTACAGCCTGCGCGGAAGCCTCTCCAGTATCCGCGTGACTGCTTCGTCGATCTTTTCCTCCATCCATTCCTGGTTGTCGATGACACCGGCCACGCTGCCCTGGACCCAGCCACGCCACACAACCTTGCTGGTCCGCGTGTCAACGAAATCGAGTACGAGCGTGCCTGCGTCATAGACGTCGGGCTCGCAGTTGTCGCATGAGCCGTATTTCTGGTCGGCACCGTTCACGTCGATCCGCTGATTGATGCTCGCGTGATAGTGAATCAGCAGCTCGGGCGCCTCCGACGTGGTCTTCTCGAATCCTCTGGTGGCCAATTCTTTCTCGACGTCCGCCTGGAGCCGTTCGTGGAAGAAGGGATTATTGTCGAGCCGAGGATCTCCGGTTCCTAGTGAATCGGCTAAGTCCCAGTTATAGGTGTGATACTGCGTGAAATCGATCCCGCGCTCGACGTACGAGTTCATCATCGTGGACGCGCAACTCGCGACCGTAAGTGCAGATATTGCTACCGCGGCAAATCGTCCCAGTCGGAGTAACGGATACATGAGTTTTCTCCTGGCTTGGCAGGCAGAGCCCGCCACATTCCAACCACTCGGCGTTCATGTTCTTGCCGTCACGCGCGTACTTCGTGAACTGGCTAGAGCACCCGAGGAAGCCTCGCCAGCATGCGCCTGACAGCCTCATCGATCTTCCGCGCCATCCGGTCCTGGTTATCGAGAACCCCCTCTACGCTGTCCTGGGCCCACCCACGCCAGATCACCCTGTTCGTGCGCGTGTCAACAATGTCGAGCACTAACGTGCCTGCCTCGTACTCGATGACCCGGGCCGTGCAGTCCTTGTCGTAGCAGTAGCCGTATTCGCGGTCCGCTCGGTTGACGTCGATGCGCTGATTGATGCTCGCGTGATAGTGAATCAGTAGACCGGGCGTTCCCGACGTTGACCGCGCGAATCCTTTCGCGGCTAGCTGCTTTTCGACCGCGCCCTGCAGGTGGTCCTGGAAGAACGGATTCTTGTCGAGCCGCGGGTCGCCGGTCGGTAGTGCATCGGCCGGACCCCAGTCGTAGGTGCGGTATTGCGAGAAGTCCAGACCGCGCTCGGCATGCGAGCTCACGTTCATCGTCGCGCAGCCCGTCACGGCAAGCGCAGCGATTGCCACCGCTGCCAATCGTAGGAGTTGTCGCATTGGCGGATACCTCAGTCGGTGTTTGACCGGACCATCGAGTCCGTCATCTTGCGCCCTGCCTTCACCGTGAGCGAGCGCTGACGGCACGGTGCTGCGAAACGAATGCCAACGGAGAGGCTGAAGGCGCGAGGAAGAATTGGGAGAGCTATCGCTGCACGAACAACAACAATAGCGCCGCCACAGGGCTCGGCGCGCACAGGCCATAATCCTCTGACGGAACCTGTGGGTGATTGGCAACACGCGTGCCAGTGGCCGCTTGGGGCGAAACGTGCATGTGTCGTCCAACAACGTCGTCCAGTTCGCGGCGGTGCTCGGCGATTGACGGCGCACTTTTGCCCACGGCTGCGAAAAATTTCTGCGATGGCGCACGAATTGATTAGGTTTGGTTTGACGTTCGCAGTAAACTTGTCGGTGCTTTCCTGACTACTGCCGCCCTCCGGCGGGATGGTTCCGCCGGCGAGTCACAGCCCTCGTTAAAGCCTTATCATGGAGGGGTTGTGAAGAACGCCTCAATCGTTCCCAGCGAGCAAATGCTGAGTCGGATCCGTGGCGAGTATCTCGAGATGCCCGGCCTGCGGCTCAAGCGCGAGCAAGCCCAACGTCTTTGGGGACTCGACGAAACCACCTGCGCGCAGGTACTGGAGTGCCTGGTCAACATCAAGTTTCTCTATCGCACCGTTGATGGGAAGTATGCACGGCTCGCCGAAGGAGCTGGTCCCTCTCCCCCGTTTCGGCCGGCGAAGACCGATCTTGATTCCAGAGCCGCCACGCGGGCAGGCAAGCGTCCGTCGGCCGCATAGAGTCGCGTTCGTTCCGTCTCGTCTATAGCCACTCACAGAATTTCGGCGAAGCGCCGTTGCTCCTGATCATTGCGCGCAGGACTTGGTCGCGCGCGACATTTGTCTTCCGGCAATTCGTGCCTCCTCGAGCGTCGCATACCGTTGCCAGGTGCCTGGAAGGATCGCGGCCGCCCCCGCTTCATCGTGGCCAGCTGCGGAAAAACCGGCGGATCCGCCGGAATAGTCCCCAGTCGCAGGGCGCTCGGTTTCATTTTGGGCAAGGATGCGGCCTGTTTTTGGCGATCCTGCTTTGGCACGGTCCCTGCTCCACACACGTACTGTGGCAAGTCTGCGAGCGAAGTTGTCGGCGATCGCGCTCATCGCGGCTGTGATGGTCGCGACCGGCGGCGTGTTGCTGGCCGCGCAACCGAAGCACGACGTCTGCGCCACGAAACCTCACGATTGCGGAAAGGCCACGAGCATCGTTCAGTGCTGCTGCGGTGACCAGGGCAATGGGTCGAACCAAGGCGGACCGGTCGAAACGAGAGTTCAGCTCAAGGCCGATCTATCTCCTGTTCCCGTCGCTTTGGTCGCCGCCAGGTTTGCCGACATTTCTCGGACGGGCGTGCGCGTGCACACCTCGCCGCCGCGCCTCTGCCCGCTCGATCTTCCGACCCTATTCGTCAGCCTGTTGATCTAACGGTCTACCTCGCCGAATTCTCCATCGCCGGTTTCAGCGTCCCACGTGCGTCCGCCTTTCAGGCGGACCAAGGCAGGCTGAAGCCGGCCACCCCAGGGGCAGCGTCAGACGAGGTCGATATGCGAACGCTCCACGGATTTCTCATCACGATTGTTGCCTCCGCGTCGGTCAACGCGCAGGAGCCGGCTCGACTGCCTCTGGCAGACCTCGTCGCAGAGGCGCTGGCGAAGAACCCCGAGATCGCGGCCGCGCAGAAACGCTACGAGACCCTTCGCCAGCGGCCGATTCAGGAGCGAAGTCTTCCCGATCCGATGGTGTCGGCCGGGTACAACGCCAGTGGCAACCCGCTGCCCGGTGCGGGCCTCGGCAAGGAGCCGACCGCGAACATCGGGTTCATGGTCAGCCAGGAGGTGCCGTATCCGGGGAAGCGCGATCTGCGCGCCTCGATCGCCTCGCGGGAAGCCGACGGGGAGCTCCTTCAGGTCGAAGCCGCGCGGCTGAGCATCATCGCGCGCGTGAAGCAGGCGTACTACCGCCTCGCCTACACCTACGCCGTGTCGGATGTGCTCACGCGCAACGAGGACCTGCTCGACACGCTGCTGAAGGTGAGCGAGGGGAGATACGCCGTCGGCCACGCCGCCCAGCAGGACGTGATCAAGGCACAGACGCAGCTGAGCATCCTGGAGCTGCAGCTCGAGCGCGTGCTGCAGGAACGCGCGACGCGCGAAGGCGAGCTGAACGCGGTGCTGAATCGTCCGGCACGCGCCACGAGCGGTCGACCCGACGATCTGCAATTGACCGCATTCGAAGCCACTCTCGAGTCCTTGATCGCGTCGGCGGCCGCGCACGCACCGATGCTGCGGCGCGACGAGATCATGATCGACCGGTCGCGGATCGCGGTTGATGCGGCCCGTAAGGAATATAAGCCCGACTTCGCGGTGTCGGGCGGTTACTACTCCATGGGCGCCATGCCGCCAATGTACGAGTTCCGGTTCGACGTCAAAGTGCCGTTACAGCGTGCCCGCCGAGCGGCCGCGGTCGCCGAGCAATTGAGCACGCTCGACCAGGCGCGCAGCGCCTACGAGAGCAGCCGTTTGACGCTTCAGGGGCGCCTCCAGGAGGACTACCAGATGGCCTCGACGTCCGTGCGGCTGGCGCATCTCTACCGCGACACCGTTCTCCCGCAAGCGCGTCTTGCGCTCGAATCGTCGATGGCCAGCTATCAAAGCGGCGCGGTCGATTTTCTGTCGGTCCTGACGAACTTCGGGACGGTGCTCGAGTACGAAATGACCTACTTCGACGAGCTGGCGTCGTTCCATACCGCCGTCAGCCGGCTCGAAGAGATGTCCGGCACACCGCTGGTCGATTGAGGTTCATCATGAAACTGCTCAAGATTCTCGCGCTGCTCACGCTCCTCGCGGCCACGTTCGCGAGCGGCTACGTCATTCGCGCGACCATGCGAAGTGCGGCCACGGCGCCGGGACGCCGAGTGCTCTACTACGTCGACCCGATGCATCCGGCCTACACGTCGGACAAACCGGGCGTCGCCCCCGACTGCGGCATGACGCTCGAGCCGGTCTATGCGGACGACGCCACGGCACCGAACGCCGAGGCCGAGACGGCGGTGGCGGGCGTACGGGGCGCCATCAAGATCTCTCCCGAACGTCAGCAACTGATCGGGGTGAAGTTCGCCATCGCCGAGCTGAACGACCAGACACGCTCAATCCGCACCGTTGGCAAGGTCACCTACGACGAGACGCGCGTGGCCCACGTCCACACGCGAATTGAAGGGTGGATTGAACAAGTATTCGTCAACTTCACCGGTGACGTCGTGAAGAAGGACGAACCGATGCTGACGATTTACAGCCCGGAGATGCTCGCCTCGCAGCAGGAGCTGCTGCTCGCGGCGCGGGCGCGGGACCTGATGCGCAACAACCCGCTGGCGTCGGCCGCCCGACAGGGCGAGTCGTTGTTTGAAGCCGCGAAGCGACGCCTGGAGTTGTGGGAGCTCAGCGAGGACCAGATCCAGGGGGTGCTCGAGACCGGAGAGCCACTCCACAGCATCACGCTGCACGCCCCGACGAGCGGCTTCGTCACCGAACGAAAAGCGTTCCCCAATCAGAAGGTCACGCCCGACAGCGACTTGTACACGATTACCGATCTCAGTCGCGTCTGGATCATGGCGGATGTGTTCGAGTCCGACATCACGGCGATCAGGCTGGGCGATGCCGCATACGTCAGCTTTCCCAGTCCCGGCACGCCGCCGATGGCAGCCAGGGTCAACTACATCCAGCCGCAGGTGGATCCGATGACGCGCACGCTCAAGGTGCGGCTCGACGCCCCCAATCCGGGATTCCGCATGAAGCCCGACATGTTCGTGAACGTCGAGTTCGGCGTCCTCAGCCCCAAGCAGATCACCGTGCCGGCCGACGCGGTGCTCGACACCGGCGATCGCCAGACCGTGTTCGTCGATCTGGGGGACGGCTATCTCGAGCCTCGACCTGTGGTCGTTGGCGATCGCTTCGGCGACCGCGTCGCGATCACACGTGGACTGGCCGCCGGCGAGCGCGTCGTCTCGTCCGGCACGTTCCTCATCGACTCGGAGAGCCAGCTCAAGGCTGCGGCGAGCGGCATGGGCCGGCCGGAGCACCGCCATGATTAACGCCATCATCGAGTTCTCGGCGAAGAACCGCTTTCTCGTGTTCTTGCTCGTCGCGGTGGCGGTGGTCGGGGGCGTGTGGTCCATGAAGAACGTGCCGCTCGACGCGATCCCCGATCTCAGCGACACGCAGGTCATCGTCTACTCGCGCTGGGATCGCAGCCCCGACATCGTCGAGGACCAGGTCACGTACCCGATCGTCACCGCGATGCTCGGCGCACCGAATGTCAAAGCGGTCCGTGGCTACTCCGATTTCGGCTACTCGTACGTGTACATCGTCTTCGAGGAGGGCACCGACATCTACTGGGCGCGGTCGCGGACGATGGAGTACCTGTCGAGCGTAATGCCGCGACTCCCGCAGGGCGTCCGCACCGAACTCGGTCCCGACGCGACCGGCGTCGGCTGGGTGTTTCAGTATGCGCTCGTCGATACGACGGGGCGCTCGAGCCTCGCCGAGCTGCGGTCGTACCAGGACTGGTATCTCCGCTACTACCTGAAATCGGTGCCGGGCGTCGCCGAAGTTGCCCCGCTCGGCGGATTCGTCCGCCAGTACCAAGTGCAGGTCGACCCCAATCGCCTTCGCGCATTCAACATGCCGATCGCGAAGGTCGTCGAAGCCGTGCGTGCCGGTAACAACGACGTCGGCGGGCGGCTCGTCGAGATGACCGGCGCCGAGTACATGGTCCGCGGACGAGGCTACGCGAAATCGGTGGCCGACATTGGCGAGATCGTCCTCGCCCGCAACGAAAGCGGCGTCCCGGTGCGCGTACGTGATGTGGGAACCGTCACGCTCGGCCCGGACTTGCGGCGTGGCATCGCCGATCTGGACGGCCTGGGCGACACCGTGGCCGGCATCGTCGTCATGCGGCAAGGCGAGAACGCGCTGCACGTGATCGACCGCGTCAAAGACAGGCTCAAGGAGCTCGAGCCTGCGTTGCCCACAGGCGTCAAGGTCGTGACGACGTACGATCGATCGGATCTGATTCTTCGATCCATCGACAACCTCGAGCGCACGCTGATTGAAGAGCTCGTGATCGTCGCCATCATCATCCTGATCTTCCTCTGGCACGTGCCGAGCGCGCTCATCCCGATTGTCACCATCCCGGTGGCGGTGGCGATCTCGTTTATTCCGATGCGGCTGATGGGCCTCAGTTCCAACATCATGTCGCTCGGCGGCATCGCGATTGCCGTGGGCGCCATGGTCGATGCCGCGATCGTCGTCGTCGAACAGACGCACAAGAAGCTCGAGCAGTGGGAACGGACCGGACGCAAAGAGGACCACCACCGCGTGCTCATCGACGCCGTGAAGGAGGTCGGCGGCCCGAGCTTCTTCGCCCTGCTGGTCATCGCCGTGTCGTTCCTTCCGGTGCTGACGCTCGAGGCGCAGGAGGGCCGGTTGTTCAGGCCGCTCGCCTACACGAAGAATTTCTCGATGATCGTCGCGGCGCTCCTGGCGATCACGCTCGTTCCCGCTACCATGCGGCTCTTGTTGACGCAGACGAAGAAGTTCTCCTTCCGGCCAGCGTGGCTGACGCGCGTGGTAAACGCCGTGCTCATCGGAACGATTCACTCGGAGGAGAAGCATCCCATCAGCCGCGGCTTGATCCGGATGTATGAGCCGGTCTGTCGGTGGTCGCTGCGGTGGAAGTGGCTGGTGCTGGCCGGTGCGGTCGCGATCGTCGCGCTGACCGTGCCGGTCTACAACCGGCTCGGATCGGAATTCATGCCGCCGCTCGATGAGGGCACGCTCCTCTATATGCCGTCGACGCTGCCGGGTATCTCGGTCGCCGAAGCGCAGCGGCTGCTCCAGACCGAGGATCGGATCATCAAGCAGTTCCCGGAAGTGGAGCGCGTCATGGGCAAGGCCGGTCGCGCGGAAACGTCGACCGACCCGGCACCCTTCTCGATGGCGGAGACGGTCATCGTCCTCAAGCCGCACGACCAGTGGCGCCACGTCGATACCTGGTATTCCGATTGGGCACCCGAGTGGCTCACGCCGGCGCTCCGTCACATCACAAGCGACCGTCTCTCGACCGATCAGCTCATTCAGCAGATGAACCACCAACTGAAGCTCCCCGGCGTCACCAACGCCTGGACGATGCCCATCAAGGCGCGGATCGACATGTTGACCACCGGGGTGCGGACGCCGGTCGGCATCAAGATCTACGGCGCCAACATCCACGAGATCGAGCGGATCGGCACCGACATCGAGCGGGTGCTGCCGTCCGTTTCGGGGACGCGGAGCGCGTTCGCCGAGCGGACGTCCGGAGGCTACTTCGTCGACTTCAACTGGAAGCGGGACGAACTGTCGCGATACGGGCTGTCGATGGACGATGCCCAGATGGTGGTCATGTCCGCGATCGGCGGCGACACCGTGACGATGACGGTGGAGGGCCGCGAGCGGTACCCCGTGAGCGTGCGGTACTTTCGCGACTACCGCAGCGACGTCGATCGCCTGCGGCGGGTGGTGGTGCCGGTGATGGACGGCACGATGCAGATCCCGATCGGCCAACTGGCCGATGTGCGTCTGGTCAGCGGTCCAGCGATGCTGCGCAACGAGAACGGTCTGCTGAACGGCTACGTGTACGTCGATGTGGCCGGACGCGACATCGGGAGCTACGTCGCCCAGGCCAAACGCGTCGTGCGCGAACGCGTCACACTGCCGGCCGGCTATTCGCTCGCGTGGAGCGGGCAGTACGAAGCGATGGAGCGCGTGAAGGAGCGGCTGAAGATCGTCCTGCCGATCACGTTGTTCCTCGTACTGATGCTGCTCTACCTCAACACCCAATCGTTCGCAAAGACGCTCATCATCATGCTGGCGGTCCCCTTTTCCGCCGTCGGCGCCATCTGGCTGCTCTACGCGCTCGGCTACAACATGAGCATCGGCGTCTGGGTCGGTTTAATTGCGCTCATGGGCGTCGACGCCGAAACCGGGGTGTTCATGCTGCTCTACCTCGACCTCGCGTACGACGACGCGCGGCGTGAAGGTCGTCTGGGGTCGCTTCGCGATCTGCAACAGGCCGTGCTGCACGGAGCGGTCAAGCGCATCCGCCCGAAGTTTATGACAGTCGCCACCATGGCCATGGCGCTGGTGCCGATCATGTGGTCCGTCGGCGCCGGCGCCGACGTCATGAAGCGCATTGCCGCCCCGATGATCGGCGGCATCTTCACGTCGTTCGTGCTGGAGCTCGTCGTCTATCCCGCCATCTACGAGATCTGGCGATGGCATTTCGGACTGAAACAGGAGCTGGCTCGGACAGGACCGGCACAAGCAGCCTTGTCATGACGGCTGGAGGTCTGTGACGGAAATCGTGCCGTCCGAGCTCGGACGCCTGTCCGAGCTCGACGCTAGTGTCCCGTCCCAGTGATTCGCGACATAACTCTCGGGCGGGGCATCCCGGCTGGCGGCGTTGCTCGGCGCTCAAATATTCCCGATATTCTCGCGCCTCGCGCCTTGCCATCCGGGCGCCGCGCGCCGGGAGTTATGCCACGTATCACTGGGACGGGACACTAGATGACGCGTCCATCCGGCATCCGCGCCCCGTTCCCGAATCCGCGCGGCGGCAAAGGACCGGGCGTGCAGAGGATTTCGTAGCCCTTCAGGTCGCCGATGTCCTCCGTCGCGAGCCGCCCGTCCCCGTCGACCTGGTTGTTGAACTGGAGCTGCGCGATGACCTCGAAGCCGATCCAGTCCACGGTCTCCGGCAGTCCCCAGAGGCCGCCCTGCACCAGCCGCACCGACACGTCGTTCCCGCGGGCCTGCATCATGCCGGCCGACCAGGCCGGCGCGACCTTGTACTGGTAGAGCAAGGTCTTGACCCCGACCGCGATGTTGGCCTTCCAGAAGGCCGGCCCGTGGCCGTGACCGTCCGGGCCGAAGTCCGCGTAGCCTTCCTGGAGATGCACGCACCAGCGGACCGACGGCGCCCGTGTGGCGTCGTGCTCGATGGTCGCGCGCAGACGGGCCGGGTCGTAGAAGAGGCTGGCCTCCCAGGCGTGGCACGCCCACGGGATGCCGTCGATGGCGAGCAAGGCGTCGACCGCCTGGTCCACCAGTGTCGGGTCGGGGTTGCGGCCGTCGTAGTCTTTCGAACGCAGGAAGTGGCACGGGATCAGTCCGGCGTCCTGCACGCGCTTGGTATCGTCCACGTACTGCTGGAGGGACTGCCCGCTGTTGCTCCTGGCATCTGGCCACGAGCGCCAGAAGTGCCGGTAGCCGCGCTCGGCGTAGGTCCGCAGGCCGAGGTCTTGGACGGCGCGCGGGTATCGTTCGAACAGGTAGCTGAGCATCCGCTCCTGCGCCGCGCCGCCGGCGCCTCCGGGAATGGGCGGCAAGCCTGGGATCGTCACCCCCCACAGGTTCGCACGCATGTAGGACTGGTCATCGAACGGCGGGATGGCGCCGTTGATCGTCTTGTGGACCGGCAACGGCGCGCCGGTGTCCGGGTCCGTCGTGTCCGAGTCGAGCCGCGGCAACGGCCCCCGCGGTCGCGGGATTGGGCGAGGCGGCGGCACTGGCTTGGTGCGATACGCAATGGCCTCGGCCTGGTCGTGCAACCACGCCCGAAGCTGCTCGCCGGTTTGCCCTTGCATCGCCATCACGAGCATGATCGCGCCGACCGGATCGTCTTGATGGCCGATGCTCGGCAACCGCCCGAGCTCCTGTTCGCACAGAGCCCAAATCGTCCCGAGGTACATCGTCACGTTCTCGGGAGTCACATCTGTCGGAAAAGTCGTCATGGTTACTCCGTCATCCGCTGAGCGTCTTAGTGCTTCGTTGCGGAAATCCGCGTGAGCACCGAGGGCGGCAATGCGCCCGGCTGGCAAGGCGCGACGCGCGAGAATACAACACCACCCCATCGCGTTCAATAGCCCCTAAGCGGATAGCGACTGTTCGAGCGGGAATCGTGTAATCTTTCCGAACGAGGGGGACTTATTCGTGAATCGTCGGACCCTGATCGGCATGTTGATCGGCCTCGCGGTGCTTGCGGGCGCCCTCGTCACCCTGAACGTGATGCTTCCGCGGCCGGAGCCTTCCACGGCAGTGGCCAAAGCGACGCCGAGTCGACCGGCTGCGCCAAAGGAAACGCCGAAGGCCGAGGCGCCGCCTGAAGCCGCGCGAACGTCCGCGCGCCGAGAGCCGGCCCCGACGCCCGAGGCGGCGCCGTCACCGGCTCCAGCCGTTGCGCCGGTCGAGGCGCCCGAAGCCGGCGTCCTGAATATCCAGAGCGACGTCCCCGGCGCGAAGATCTTCATCGACCGCGAGTACATCGGCCTAACGCCGGTCACCGCACAGAACATCAGACCCGGTTCGCATGTCCTGAACGCGTCGGCCCAGGGCTACGACGTCATCGCCGACACGATCGAGGTCTCTCCGGGTCCGCGCGACGTTCTGATCAAGCTCAAGGAAGTCCGCCTCGACTCGAAGATAGACGTCGTCCACAAGCACCGCCTCGGCTCGTGCAAGGGTCGCCTGGTCGCCACGCCGCAAGGTCTGCGCTACGAGACGGCCAACAAGGACGATGCGTTCAGCTCGACGTTGCTTGACCTCGAGGCGTTTCAGGTCGATTACCTGGAGAAGAACTTGAGAGTGAAGCCGCAAAAGGGCAAGCGGTACGATTTCACCGATCCGGAGGGCGACGCCGATCGGTTGTTCGTCTTCCACCGCGACGTCGACAAGGCACGCGAGCGGCTCAAGAAAGGCGACCCGCCGGCCAGCCAATAGCGGCCCACGCAGGGCTAAAGAGAGTGTGAAGAAATCACGCTAAACGCAGAGGCCGCAGAGAAAACTCCTAAGAAAAATCCTCTGCGAGCTTAGCGCGCTCTGCGTTCAAACGTGGCATTTTTCACAAGCTCTAAAGTCCTGCGCCACGAGTGCCGGGTTGTCGGCAGCCGGCGACTTCAGGCGGCCGCGCGGCGCCGCAGTAAGCGGAACTCCGAGCCGTTGTTGATCTCGCGCGCCAGGTGGCAGATGTCGCCGCACTGGACCGAGAAGTGCAACCCGAGTTCCTCTTCCTGCCCCACGACCTCTTCCCACTCGTCGTCGAGCCCCATGATCGCGTTGGCGGCGGCGGCCACCTGGTCGCGCGACGCGCCCGGGAACCGTCGCAACAGGACCGTCTCGACTTTCTCGCGATCGACCATACAGTCTCTCCGAGCGATCGGGAGATTTGCAATCTCGATGCCTGGAATTTCGACGGAATTTCGGCGCGCTAGTCGGTGACCATCACCGACAGCAGCGTGCTGACGATGCTGACGACGAGCGCGCCGAAGAAGGCGGCCCAGAAGCCGCCGACGTGGAACCCGAGGCCGAGCGCGCCCGACAGGGCGCTCGTGAGCCACAACATCAATCCGTTCACGACCAACGAGAAGATGCCGAAGGTCACGATGATGAGCGGGAACGCCAGGATCTTGGCGACCGGCCTGATGAAGGCGTTCACGAACCCGAACACGAGGGCGACGCCGAGAAACGGAATCCACCCGCCCGCGTAGATGACGCCGGGGATGAGGCGCGTCGCCACCCAGAGCGCCGCCGCGTTCGCGAGCAATCGTAAGACGAAGTTCACGTCGTGTCTCTCGCCCCGGATGCTACGCGGCGCGCTTCTCGCTCTTATCCCCGGACTCCGGCGTCCGCTCGACCTCGATGGTGCATTCGGTCAACACTGCCGCCAGCGCGCCGACCGCCGCCAGAACCGGAGCCAGCACGGCGCCGATGACGCCGACCGTCAACGGGAACTCGGCAATGGTCCGCGCGTCCTGTTTGATAATCACCCGGCGCACGTTGCCTTCGTGCAACACCTTCTTGACGGCATCCAGCAGCTGAGTTCCGGACACCTTGAATGATTCATGACACGTGCGATCCGTCACATTGCCTCCCGGTCACACTCATCCTACAATGACCACCCCCCGGCACGTCATGCAAACCAGCCGCCAGGAATCAAACACAGGTTGCCGGATTCCCGTCGCTCAACCCACGTGTCGCCTTGATTCCGGCCGAAATTCGCTCAGCACGTCGGTTGCAACACGCACCTGCGGCCCGCATAGCCAAAGAGCGCCGGGTGGGGCCCCGGCGCACTCCTTCTGAGAGGTCCATTATGATCCTGTTGAAAAACGTCCTCGTCGCCACCGACTTCAGCGAACCCTCGGACGCGGCACTCGCCTACGGCCGCGCGCTCGCGCAGCGCTTCGACGCGACGCTGCATCTCCTGCACGTCGCCGAAAACGTGTTTACGCGCAGCTTCGGCGGCGAGTCGTACGTCACGCTGCTCCCCGATCTGCAGCGCGATCTCGAGGACGACGCCCGCAAGCGGCTGCACGCGCTGCTGACCGACAACGATCCGAACGCCTTGCCCACCAAACCGGTCTTGGTGACGTCGAACACGCCGGCGACGGCGATCGCCGCCTACGCCAAGGAGGCGTCGATCGATCTGATCGTCATGGGTACGCACGGCCGCAGCGGCATGAGTCACATGTTCATGGGGAGCGTCGCCGAACGTGTGGTCCGGACGGCTCCGTGCCCGGTGCTGACGGTTCGGCACCCCGAACACGACTTCGTCGTGCCCGACACCCTCGTCGCCGTGAGCGCCCGCGGGTCGCGCACGACGTCCTGACATGCGCCGAATCTCTCTGCCGCCGCCGTCGGTCGGCGACGTCGATCCGCGCCTCGTGCTCCGAGACGGTTCCCTCGCCACCGTCCGCACCGCCGAGGCCGGCGACCGCGACGCCGTGCGCCGCTTCTTTCACGAGCTCTCGCCAGAATCGCGTTACAAGCGTTTCTTCGCGCTGGGCGAAGCGCCCGACGCACTCGTCGATCGGTTGTGCGATTCGACGCAGCCGTCGCGGGGCCTGACGCTCGTCGCGTACCGGCGGGTTGACAACGACGTCCGGCCGATCGCCGTCGGCTCCTACACGGCACTGACGAGCGCGGTTGCCGAAGTCGCATTCGCCGTCGACGATCGCTTCCAGGGCAAAGGGCTCGGCACGGCGTTGCTGGAACGGCTCGCTGTTCTCGCCGCCGCCAGCGGCTTCGCTCGTTTCCAAGCGACGACGCTTGCCGACAACACGGCGATGTTGCAAGTGTTCAGGGACTCCGGCTTCGAGATTCGCTCCAAATCGGCCGCCGGCTGCGTCGAAGTGTACCTGTCACTGACGCCGTCGGTGGAAAGCATCTCGGCAGCCGACGAACGCCATCGCCTTGCGACGACGGCCTCGCTTGGCCCGATGCTCAGGCCGTCCGCCGTCGCCGTTGTCGGCGCGTCGCGCGATCGCGCGGGCATCGGCCGGCGCGTACTCGAGGCGCTCGTCGCGGGCGGTTTTGGCGGCGCGATCTATCCCGTCAACCCTCTCGTGGACGAGATCGACGGCCGCCGGGCGTATCGCTCGGTCCGTGAGGTGCCGGCGGGCGTCGACCTGGCGGTCGTCGCGGTGCCGCGATCGGCGGTCGCCGGCGTGGTCGACGACTGTGCGGCGGCGGGTGTGAAGTCGCTGGTCATCGTCACGGCGGGGTTCGCCGAAGCCGGCGACGAAGGACGCGCGCTGCAACAGCAGCTGGTCGACAAAGTCCGCGGCCACGGGATGCGGATGGTCGGCCCCAACTGCATGGGTCTCATCAATGCCGATGCCGCCGTGCGGCTCAACGCGTCGTTCTCGCCCATCGTTCCACCGGCCGGATCCGTGGCGTTTTCCTCGCAAAGCGGCGCGCTCGGGCTCGCGATTCTCGCGCTCGCCAAAGAGCGTCGCCTGGGCCTGTCGACCTTCGTCAGCGTCGGCAACAAGGCCGACGTGTCGGGCAACGATCTGCTGGAATACTGGGAAGGCGATCCCTCGACCCGCGTCGTCCTGCTCTACCTCGAATCGTTCGGCAACCCGCGCCGATTCGCCCGCCTCGCTCGACGGATCGGCCGGACGAAACCGATCGTGGTCGTGAAAGCCGGCCGTACGCGGGCGGGATCGCGGGCCGCCGGCAGCCACACCGCGGCCCTTGCGGCGAGCGACGTCGCCGTCGACGCCCTGTTCCGCCAGACGGGCGTCATCCGCGCCGACACGATCGACGAGATGTTCGACGTGGCGGCGTGCCTCGATGCGCAGCCGCTCCCCGCCGGTCATCGTGTGGCGATTGTCACCAACGCCGGCGGTCCAGGTATTCTGGCCGCTGATGCCTGCGTCGCCGCCGGTCTTACCGTGACCGAGTTCGCCGCCGGCACGCGCGCACGCCTCGCGCGATTTCTCCCGGAGACGGCCAGCATCGGCAATCCGGTCGACATGGTCGCGTCGGCCGGACCCGACCAGTACCGGCAGGCCATCGAGGTCGCCCTCACCGCCGAGGAAGCCGACGCGCTCATCATCATCTTCACGCCGGTCGACGCCGCGCGATCGGGCGAGATCCTCGCGGCGATCCGCGAAGGCATCACCGCCGGACGCCGTGCGGGACCGACCGCGAAACCCATCGTGGCCTGCCTGATGGCCGAGCCAGGCCGGCCCGTCCCGCTCGACATCGATGGTGAGAGGGTTCCCGCCTACGCCTTTCCGGAGAACGCGGCGCGGGCGCTGGCCAAAGTCGCCGCGTACGCGACGTGGCGCGCGCAGCCGCCGGGGCTCTTCTGGGGATTCGACGATGTGCACGCGGAGGACGCCCGCGCGATCTGCCGGCGTGTCCTCGACGCGCGCGGCGAGGGCTGGCTGAGCTTCGAGGACACGCGCAGCGTGCTGGGCGCGATGGGTCTTCCGCTGGCCGCCGGCGCGATCGCGCACACGGCCGACGAAGCGGCGGCGCTCGCTTCGGTGTTCGGCTTTCCGGTCGCCGCGAAGCTCGCGTCGCGGGCCGTCCCGCACAAGACCGACATCGGTGGTGTGTGCCTCAACCTGACGAGCGAGCACGCCGTGCGCAAGGCGTTCGACGAGATCGTCGAACGCGCGGGTCGGGTCGGGGCGACCGGCGCGATCGACGGCGTGCTCATGCAGCCGATGATCGTTGGCGGTGTCGAGACGATGATTGGCGTCACCGAAGATCCTGTGTTTGGACCGCTCATCGCGTTTGGCCTCGGTGGCATTCACGTGGAGATTCTGGGCGACGTCGGGTTCCGGGTCGCGCCGCTCACCGACCGCGACGCCGACGAGCTGCTGCACGAGATTCGAGGGTTCCCGCTGCTTCAGGGATACCGCGGCCATCCGGCGGCCGACATCGACGCGCTGCGCGACATCCTGCTGCGGCTGTCGCGCCTGGCCGAAGAGGTTC
>JAHFUJ010000263.1 GCA_023265105.1 Acidobacteriota bacterium | reverse complement strand
AAAGCCCGCCACGCGCCAGAAGGCATGAACGCGATACACTCGTGGCGCGCAGAGTTCGATCGTCGCTAAGTGCTTGGAGAACATGAACACATCTGACACAATCAAGTTTGGCGCCTTGCCGCAGTGGCCGTAAGTCGTTGATTCCAAAGCGGAGAGATGTCCGAGTGGTTGAAGGAGCACGCTTGGAAAGCGTGTGTAGGGGAAACTCTACCGAGGGTTCGAATCCCTCTCTCTCCGCCAATTTCCTAACACTTCTGCGACTTCGTCGCTGGTCCCTTTAGCCCTCGCGCGCCGAGTTTTAGCCAGAGTTTTACCTTCATGTCGGTATTGAACCGCCTGAGCCCTCGAACTGCTCGCACTTCGGAGAACCAACGATCCAACCCGCGTGCGATTGGATTGCCGAGCAACCGCATGTGCCCCACGACTCACATAATCCGATTCCCACTCGTCCCGCTCTCGAATTCCTGATGAGCGGTTCGTCATCAGAGAGCGTGCCATTTATTCCCTACGACGGTTCAGCCGCCGATGCCGTGATTCGCCTGCATCATCAGAGGCGCGTCGCGCAGACGATGATCGCGTCAATACCTACATCTACATTCAAGATGGAATGACCGCGAAGGACGCGCTCGCGGGCCGCTCCGAAACGCGCTGGGTCGTTTCTAGGGCGCGGTTCGGAGACGTGCCTCTTCGACTTCTTCAGGCGACAGTGCTATCAGCCATTGCGCAGAAACGGAAAGTCTGTCTCGAACTGAACCGGAAATATTGTTCCTTCGTTGTCCGGCGCCGTCTAGTTGCAGTGTGAATACCAGACCGTGAGCGATGATGTCCGGTTTGTCGTCTCGACAGACACCAAGCTCTAGACTCCGAAGATGACCAGCTATCCAACCAACCAACTTGAAGCCTGCTGGCTGTCCGGCCAGCGCGGCATCAGGCGTTAAGCCCCTGCCAAGCGTCACCGACATCGGATGTTTGTTTTTTGAATACTGGAAACATTTCGAAGTTGGCCGAACGCGCCCTTCGTTATGGTCGAATGTCCACCATCCCGGCGGAATGCGTCGCCAGACTGGATCGCCCGTCTCGACCGAAGGGTCATCCTCGAAGACAACCTCTCCGTCCGTCATAGAGGCGCGATGAGACGTCGGCGTGCCGTCTGAAGGTCAGTCGAGGACGCTGGGCGGGACCACGGCTCACCCGCATTCAGATCGCGAAAGTAGATAGTCGTGCCATCGAACGGCGAAATGTCGATCTCAATGTTCACGCGCCGGACGTGCCATTCGATTTGAATACCACCTTGGCTCGTCGCGAAAACATCCGGCGGCGGCATGTCAGCGACGGCGAACCACTCCACAAGGCTTTCGGCAAATCGCGCCACTCGTAGATCGACCGGAGCGCCGCCGTAGGAGTCCCAATTTGACGGCAGAAACACCAATTCCTCAAGCCGCCGCTTGACCCGGCCTAGCCATGCCGGAGAAATGACACTCTTAGTAGGCTGGTTCGGCACCGTAATGGACTGTTCGGACATGAGGTATTCGACGTGCGTGGGCTGAGTTTCCCGTCTGGTCACCCAGCCCGCCAACTGCGACACGACATCGAACGTCGAGACATTCGCGGTCACAGCGTTTGCAGCCAAAATGTCCCGTTCAGTGATCGTTATCATTGCGTCCTGTTCCACTTGGCGTGCATTTCAGGCGTCGTAATCTCGGCAAAACCACGGACGATCCACTCGTGACCGAGTCGCAGAAAGGCGATTGCGCCATCAACGTCGGGCGATCTCGGCTTTCCTCGGGCAATCAAGTTCAGGTTGAGAAGCTCCGAACGGTCGCTGGTGAGATACGCTGGCTGTAACTCCGCTGACAGACGACCGATCATTTGCTTCGCGTCGTCCGTGATCGCGTAGCGGGAGGCAAAGCGGACATCTTCGGCCGGAGGCAAGAACGCCCTTCCGTCCGGTCCCTGCCAGAGCGTGACAACGCGCCCAATACTACTGTGAGGCTCTCGAATGTGATTGACGTAGGTCACTTCCGCTTGGGTGGTTACGATCTTCCCCAAGTTCTCCCGCCCGACGAAATCCATCCAGACGGGCAGCAGTTCTCGGAAGCGTCCTTCAACCGCTTCATAGCTTGGGTACGGTTGGGAGCCCGTCCCGCGCTTCCAGTTGTAAGCGATCCGGTTGTGTTGGATCTGCAACAACTGCGTGCCGTCCGAGTTCTGGAACCAAGTTCGAATTCGAGGCCGATCCATGAGTTCTAGACGCGGCGGCAGGGCTGGGGCTCCCGCTTCTTCAATCGCGGCAGGGAGTTCGGGCTGATCTTCAGTGGCCGGGAACTGATCCCTGATGCGATCCCAGAGCCTGCCCGCGTGAGCGGACCTGAAACGCTCAAGAGGCTCGAACGAGATTGAGAGCGCAACCTCCACAACCGGCGGGTTGCCGAATTTCGGCAGAGTCGCGCGAGACATTACCAAATTCAAGTATAGACGAATGGGCCTAGGCGTACAAGTCTAGCAAGCTCAGCACAATAGCGTGCACGGCGTCCGCAAGACACATGATCTCGAACTGCACGTTCGGGTCGTCGGCGCGGTACGGCCTCGTCCGCTATGCCGCCGCCCGTTCCAGAATCTCCGTCAAGACCGCCACGAGTTGGTCCACCTGCACCGACGAAAAGACGCCTTCCGGGCCTCTCGGGCTCTTGTCCGTGAACGGCGACTCGTAGAGCAGCTTCGGCTCCATCACGCCGTGTTCCGTCAAGTACTCCACAATCATGTTGACGAACTCGACTTGGTTCGCAGTCGTGGTCCCGCCTGAGAGGAACTGACTGAATGCCTGCTTCGCTGCTTCCCGGTCCAAGCCGATGAGCGACCGGATGAACACGCAACCTCGAATCGCGCGCGGAACTCGGGAAGAAGCTCGACGCGCTCGAGCGGAAATATGATTCCCAGTTCGCGGTCGTATTCCAAGCGATCCGAAAACTGATGACGCCTCAGGCGCCAAGACGCGGCGAATCGGATTCAGCCCCGCCCCAGGGCAAGCCACCTCTCGAGCAGCAGTGGCCGGACGACGCTGATGTCGCAGGGCGGAAGGGGAACGGTGTTCGTGATTTCGACCAGAGGCAGTTTCCCAGACCGTAGGGCACTACCTGCAGACCCAACCTCCAATGGCGGGCCTGGTGTTATGGCAGGGCGCGACCGTCTCAGGAGCCTCGAGCGAATAGTAGATTTTGAAGTTGTCGCCGGGCGTCGCGTTGTAGGTGTCCACGACGATCGGCGCGCGCGGCTCGGGATCGCCGGGGGCCATCCGGTGGTTCATCGAAATCGTCGCCGGCGGATTGAGCGGATCGGCCGGCACGTCGAGCGCTTCGAACACCGAGTTGCGCACCACGGCCTTCTTGAGGGCCGCTCCCACCTCGGCGCTCGCCGCATACGCGGTCGCAAGGCTGATGCCGACATAGTCTCGGAAATATCCGTGTTCGACGATGACCGACCCATCGCCCCGTCCGGGCTCCGCGGCCCGGTATCCCTGATAGAACGGGCTCGAGACACCTGTGCGCATCCCTTGCACGTCAGCGTCGCCGAGGACAATGGTCTTGGCCGCGTAGTCGGACAACCACACGCCGGCGGGATTTTCGACATGACTGGCGAGCACCAATTGATCGCCGCGGACCGTCACCCGATCGACGATCAGGCTGTCGGTGGGCGTGGCCGCCAGGCCGCTCCGCGACGGATGCCACACGCGAAGGTTGGTGATGACGCCGTTCCATCCCCAGGCGACGCCGGCCTGCATCGCGCCGTAGGCTTCGTTGTTCGTGAATTCGAGCACGGGCGCGCTCGTCGTGTCGAGCGTCAGCGTCTCGGCGCCACGGCTGGTGTCCGCTCCTTTGAACGCCGGAACGCGAACGACGTCGAGCGAGCCGGCCGCGAGGCCGAAGCCGAACGCGTCCGCATTGGCGGCGACGTTGTTGCGGATGTAGTTGTTCGGTCCACGGAACCAGAAGCCGGCGCCTTCGCCGCCCGGATCGGGCTGCGGTCCGCCGTAGCCGCTGCGCGGCGCAAAGTCGCCAGACCCTTCCGAGCGCATCGCGAAGTTGTGATCGAACACATTGAAGCTTTCCGTGCCATCTTCGGTGACGATGCCGGCGCCGCGTGTGTTGTACACCACGTTATCGCGGACCAGGCCGTAGTGACTGTTGTGGACCGTGATGCCCCACTTGGGCGCACCATTCACCGAGTTGCCGATGAGCGTGAATTGATAGCCGTTGGCCGGCGTGGATGTCGGTCCGAAATCGTGATGGAAGTGGATCGCATAGCGGCCGATCTGGTTCGTGCCGAACCGGACGAGGCGTCCGCTCGCGTCGACCTCGGTGTTGTCGAGCACGCCCATCCGCGTGCGGCCCATGTCGCGCACCTCGACGTACCGCAGATCGACGTCGGCGCGCGACATGAACATCATGTGGCCGCGGGTGCCCGCCGGGTTCTCGGATCGAACCACCACGTTGCGGCTGACATTGCCAACGTGCGGCAGAAATTCGAGCCTGCCGTTCGCGTCGCGGGCCCCCTTGTGGTCGTATCGGAGCGGCTGGGCCAGCGCGACCTGAGTCGCTGAAATCGACGCAATTTGAAGCTTCTCATCCTGCGATTGGAAGCTCACACCGCGTTGGTTGCCCCTGAGTTGCCTCGTGTCCGGGATCACGATGCGGTCCCCCGGTTGCCACCCGCGTACCGGCCCGTCGAAGACGAGCGTCGCATCGCCCGCGAGCGGCTCTTTGGCCAGTCGCAGAAACGTCGGCGCCTTCACCGCACCGTGCATGGTGATGGTGCCGAGCCCTTCGATTCCCGTGCCGATCTGCGCCGGATCGATCGTCCTGTCGATCGGCCGATCCGCGATGATGATTTCCGCGCCGACATTTGGCGACACGGGTGTCGCGTCCGTGCCAATCTCGAGGGATCCCGACTCCATGACCATCAGGTTGCCGACCTTCAACCTGGTATTCGAAGTCGTGTCGAACCGGAGATGTCCGTCCACCTCGAGGCATTCGAGCGTCGCGTCGCTCACGACGTTGTAGGTGACGTCATGGCCGGCGGCAATCGCGACCTTGTCGTCAGCGCGGGGCACCGTGCCGGTCGACCAGGTCCTCGGATTGGACCACAAGCCGCTGGCGGTGCTCGTCACGCCGGGACGTGCGCAAAAATAGGGGACGCCCTGCGGCACGCCGCTGACGGCCGGGGTATGGTCGTGGGTGTCCTGCGCGTTTGCCGCCATGGGGCCGAACGCGATGGCGCTCGTCGCCGTGACGAGACCCAAGCCGACGCGGAAAAACTTGTGAACCAGGTGGTGGTAGAATGCGCGTCTCATCATATGCAACTCATCAGGAGGTCACGCGTGCGCTCATCCTTCTTGCGAATGCTTTTCGTCGGACTCCCGCTGGCATGCCTCACCAGCATGGTCATGATAGCGCAAGGTGACCCCGAAGCGGCCAAGATCAAGAATCCCGTGGCCGCCACACCCGAGTCGCTCGCCGCTGGCAAACAAGCCTTCCAGCGCTCCTGCACGAGCTGTCACGGCGTCAACGGCGAAGGCGGCTCGGGCAACGACCTCATCCCGGCAGCGCCCGATCTCACCGACAAAGAGTGGAAGCACGGATCGACCGACGGCGAGATCTTTTCCGACATCAAGAACGGCGTGCCGCCGGACCTGAATATGGTGCCCTTCGGAGATCAGATCAAGGACCCAGACATCTGGAATGTCGTGAACTACATCCGATCGCTGGCCAAGAAGTAGGTCTCGCGAGCGGCTCGAATCATTTTCGAGTGTCGATCTGGCAATTGTCGATTTATTTGGAAATTGAACAATAAATTGACAATCGACAATCACCAGATCGAAGATCTCCAGCCTCTCTTTTGTCTACTTCGCCAACGGATCCGGCCGCACCTGGAACTTCAGAAGCTTGCTTGTCGTCCCTTTGCCGCCTTCCATGTGGAACGGCGCCCGCGTCGAGATGCTCGTCCAGATCCCCTTGCCCTTCCAACCGGCATTCGCATCGTCGATCCGGCCATCAATCCCTTTCGCATAGAAGCCCATCGGATAGGGCACGCGGAACGTCATGAACTTGCCGTCCACCAGAGCCAAGAGCGCTTCAGACTCGTTCCCGGTGGCGAGTGGCACGTCTTTCCCCAAGCCGAGCATATCGAACCGGTCCACAAAATCGTAGTAGGCCGAGTCGGCGCTCGCTGAATCTGTCGCGCCCTTGTAGTTCGGGCCCGGCAGCGCATAGAGCGACCAGCCTTCGGGGCAGTGCTGGCCCGTTGCCGTCGGTCCATTGAGCGGACCCTTGCACTTGCGCCGATCGAAGCCCGCGAGGTGTCCGCTCGAGAGGACCGCCCAGACGACGCCATTGCTGTCGACGTCCATGCCGCGCGGCGCAAACCCCTGAGCGGTGGCCTTCGGGTTGTTCCACGGCACCTCGTAGACTTCCGAGAGCGCCGTCACCGATGGATTCGACCCCGGTACCAGGCGAACAAAGGAACCAGGCATGCCCAGGACCGTTCCCCAGATCGAGCCGTCGACGGGACTCGGGGCGACACCATAGAACGGCGCATTG
>JAHFUJ010000262.1 GCA_023265105.1 Acidobacteriota bacterium | reverse complement strand
CAGGCCTCGCTGAGCGGATGCTGGACACAGAAACCCCGGTTGGGGCATGCTGGCGCGCCGAAGTAGGGAGGTCCGTCTCATGAGACTCGCGTCCGTCGGTTCGATGTCGATGATCGTGGCGGCGGTCGTGTCTCTGGCGTTGGTTCGAACGGCTGCGCAGGCCCCGGCCTCGCCTCGGGGAACGGAAGTGCCGCGCACGCAGGACGGCAAGCCGGATTTCACCGGTATCTGGCAGGTGATGAACTCGGCCGCCTGGGATGTGCAGGACCATCAAGCCCGAAAGGGAGTGCCCGCCGGGATGGGTGTGGTGGACGGCAATGACATCCCGTACCAGCCGTGGGCATCGGCGCACAAGCGCGAGAACTTTCAAAACCGCGCGACCGCTGACCCTGAAACAAAGTGTTATCTCCCCGGCATTCCGCGTCTCACCTACATGCCGTTTCCATTTCAGATCTTTCAGACCCAGACGATGTTGACCATGCTCTTCGAGTATGTCCATGCGACTCGCTACATCTACACGAATGGGACGCCGCATCCGCCTGGCCATATCGATTGGTGGCTGGGGGACTCGCGCGGTCGATGGGAGGGAGATACGCTGGTCGTCGACGTTGTCGATTTCAACGATCAGACGTGGTTTGATCGGTCCGGAAACTTCCACAGCGACCAGCTGCACCTGGTCGAACGCCTCACACCGCTGGACCTTGATCACATCACGTATGAAGTGATGATTGAGGATCCACAGGTGTTCACGAGGCCGTGGCGCATGAGTATGATTCTCTATCGTCACAAGGAAAAGAACCTCCAACTACTGGAATACGAGTGCTACGCGTTTGACGACGAATTTCATGCGACGCCGCCCAACTGAGGGTCGTCCCAGATCCCGGTTCGAATGTTAGAGTCAGTGGTCGGAGGAAGCGCGTATGACCAAACGGTTCCTCGGTGCAGTGATGGCGTCGGTACTTACGGGAACGATCATGTCGGCCGCCGCGGTACGCGTGGCGGCGCAGGCACCGCCCCCGCCGAAGAACCCGCCCCCGCCGGGCTGGATCGACCCGAGGAATCCACCGAAAGAAGATCCGAACTGGACTCCGGCCCGCACCCAGGATGGTCAGCCGAGTATCGAGGGACAGTGGGGTCAAGCCAGCGACATCATCACGTACAGCATCGAAGATCCCGAAGCCGAACGTGCGGAGCATATTTCGATCACCGGTCAACGGGCGATGATCGGGCGGCCCATCATCGATCCGCCCGATGGGAAGATCCCCTATCTGCAGTGGGCGGCCACGTTCGCCGCTTTCCTGCACGAACAGCACAGGAACCCTTCGAAACCCGAGTACCTCGACCCGGTGAGCAGAGGGTTTCAGGAAGGCCTTCCGCGGATCAACTATCAGGGGGCGTTCCGAATCCACCAGTTTCCGGGCACGGTGGTGATCACCTACGATTACCATCACAGCTATCGCGTCATCCCGCTCGACGGTCGTCCGCACGCCGGAGGGGACATCAAGCTCTGGATGGGCGACTCGCGCGGGCACTGGGAGGAGAACACGCTGGTGGTTGATGTCGCCAACAACAACGGCCAGACCTGGCTCGCCATCGTCGGCTCGTTTCATTCCGACGCGTTGCACCTGGTCGAACGGTGGACCGCAACCACGCCGGATCACATCGTGTACATCGTGACGATTGACGATCCGAAGGTGTATACACAGCCGTGGAAGCTACGGGTCGACTTCCGACGCCAGCAGGTGGACGAGCAGTTGGAGAACGCGGTCTGGGAAGGTAACAAGCTGGGAGGCTTGTCGCAGGACTTCTGGGGCGCTGCGAAGAAGTAGGTCGCGCGCCCTCGGACAAGGAGAATCACCGTGAGATACAAGATTGCCGCGGCTGGCTGCGCGGTCTTGACGCTCTTCGCGATCGCGTCCCTCGAGGCCCACCACTCGCCCTCGGCCATCTTCGACATGGCGAAACACATCGCCGTGACGGGCACCCTCACGAGAGTCGACTGGATCAATCCGCACATCGTCATCGCCATGGACGCCAGGAGCGATGGCGGGAAGATCGATCACTGGACATTTCAGAGCAACCCTCCGTCGTGGTATCGCAGCGTCGGGCTTGCCCGCGCCGACCTCGCCAAGGCCATCGGCCAGACGGTGACGGTGGAAGGCGTGCGAGCCAGGGACGGGACGCTCTATGGCTATATGAACAAGATCACGCTGCCGGATGGCACATCGCTGGAGCTGATCAACACCGCTGGGCCCAAGTAGCAGGAGTGAGAAACATGACGAACAGACTTCTCGGCGTCGTCGCGTGCGCGATCCTGATTCAGGCAGTGGCGCTGGCGCAACAGACCAACCGGGCCCATCCTGACCTGAGCGGCGTGTGGAGCTATGCCATCGATCGCGCGCCGGCCGCGCTGAAGAAGGACGTGAACGGAACGGTCACGATCCAGAAGATCGATCAAAGCGCGCGGCATGGAGACGCCAGGTCGGTTCGAGGTGTCCTGCCGTCGACACCGAGACCGTCCTACAAGCCCGAGGTCCAGTCCAAGGTCAAAGACCTCTCGGACCACGAAAGCAGGACGGACCCGGTGTTCTACTGCGGCAAGCCCGGCGTTCCACGCATCGGCCCGCCGCGCAAGATCGTGCAGTTGCAGAACGAGATGATCTTTCTCTACGAGGACATCTCGGGTGACCCGTACCGCATCATCCCCACCGACGGCCGCCCGCATCGCGCCAAGGCGAACCCGTCGGCCTACGGCGACTCGGTCGGCAGATGGGAGGGTGATGTATTCGTGGTTGACGTGAGGAACTTCGCAGACGACACCTGGTTCGGCGAGGACGGCTACTTCCACAGCGACGCCATGCGCGTCATCGAGCGGATCTGGAAAGACGGCGACAACCTCGTGTGGCAGGCGATCGTGGAAGATCCCAAGGTGCTGGCCGCGCCATGGACGATGCCGCCGCGCCTGACCAAGCCGTCCATGGAGTCCCTGGAGGAATCGCCCAAGTGCGTCGAGAGCGATGGTCCCAGGCTCCTGAACGACGACCATCACCTCCAGCGATAGACGCCGCGCCTCAGCGGGCCGTGTAGGCCAGACGCCTTTTCGCGGAGGAAACGCCTTGCCGATGCTCTGCGTGAAACGCTTTGCGCCCGTGCTCGGCGCCGAGGTGCGAGGCGTCGATCTGGCCGGCGGTCTGGACGAGGAGACCTGCCGGGAGGTTCGCTCGGCGCTGCTGCGGTTCGGAGTGCTCTTCTTCAAGGAGCAGACGGAGATCGCGCCCGCCGTGCAGGTCACAATCGGCAAAATGTTTGGCGAGCTGCACGCGCATCCGGCGGCACCGCAGATGCCCGGGTACCCTGAAGTGTTCGTCATCCATGCTCACCGCGATTCGAAAGTGGCCAACGGCGAATTCTGGCACTCGGACGTGTCATGCGACGAAGAGCCGCCGCTCGGTACCATGTTGCAGATCCACGTGCTGCCGGAGATTGGTGGCGACACGCTGTTCGCGAACATGTACGCGGCGTACGACGCGCTCTCGGCACCGATGAGGCAGATGCTCTCAGGCCTGACCGCGCGGCACGAATCGGAGCACGTCTATCGGGGCCGGTACTCCGATCGAGGCGTGAACGACCGCGACAAGGTGTATCCGGAGTCGAACCACCCGGTGATCCGCACGCATCCCGAGACCGGCAGGAAAGCCGTCTACGTGAACCGGACATTCACGAGGGGAATCAACGAGCTGACCGAAGCCGAAAGCGACGCTGTGCTGAAGCTCCTGTTCGATCACTGCGAACGGATCGATTTCCAGATTCGGTTCCGGTGGGAGCAGAACGACGTCGCCTTCTGGGACAACCGCTGCGTCATGCACAGAGCCATCTGGGATTACTGGCCGAACGAGCGCAAAGGCCGGCGCGTCACCATCAAGGGCGAGCGCCCGCGCTAGGCGCATGGGCGCGAACTCCCCGGTCCGGATCCTCGGTTGTCTGATCGCGGGCCTTCTGCTCGGCATCGCGTTTCCCACCAACCCGTTGGTGCTCTGGATCGCTCAGAGCGGCACCTGGTTCCCGAGGACCGTCGTAACGTTTGCCACGGCCATCATCTTCATCCTGATGTCGGCCGCGCTGGCGAAGACGCTGCTGTCACACAGTCGCGCGAGCCGGTTTCTCGCCATCATCGTCACGCTGTACGTCGTGATGGGTGCGGTATCGCTCCTGTACGTGTCGGCGTGGATTCCGTTGCTGACCGGTTTGCCGCTCAGCCGTCCCGATCTGCCGCTTCCGGGTCTCGTCGGCTGGGTTCGCGGCATCCTTCTGGCCTTCGCGACAACCTTCACCGAGCAGCCGCTGCTGCAGGTTCTGGTGGCGGCCTCGATTGCCGGCGCGCTGGCCGGATCGCTGCGGGCCTTGCAGCCGACGGCGCGAGGCCTGATTCGCGGGGGCGACTGGATCCTGCGCGGGTTCGCGAAGCTGCTCTGGTACTACCCGATCATGATCGGCTGCCTGGCGATCTTCATCCCGTCACGGTTCGGCCTCTACGGGCTGGCGATCTACGGCCGCACATCGCTCAACCTGGCGATCGTCGCGCTGGTCTGGTCGGGAGCCATGCTGCTGCTCGTCGCGGCGGTCACCAAGCGGTCGTGGTCGCAGATCTGGAAGTACTTCACCACGGTGTACATGACCGGCTTCGGTACGGGCGGCTCGTACGACACGCTGGCAGTCAACCTCCTGTCGGCCGAGCGCGATCTCGGCCTGCGACCCGAAGTCGCACGCGTGTCGATCGTCCTCGGCACCGTGCTGAACAAGAACGTCGCCACGATGGCCGTGCTGCTGGTGACGGTGTCGACGTGCGCCCTGCTGAAGCTGCGCATCAGCATGACGGAAATCGCCGTGCTCATCCCGCCGGTGATGATCCTCGGGCTGGAATCGCCCGGTATTCCAGGCGGAGCCGGCGTGTTCATGTCGCCGGTGATCGCGTCGCTCTTGGTCGTGCCCGATCCGACGCTGTTCGTCACGACGTTCGTGACGCTGTATTCCGGGCTGATCCCGATGCTCGCGACGGCCGGCAACACGACCGACGACGGGTTCGTCGGCGCCATCGTGAACGACTGCTATATCCGCGAAGACACCTACGTGGGGAGGGTCCCGCCGAAGGCGGACCCGCCGTCGGAGGCTCCCGTCCCTGACCGGCATGTGGAGGGGAATGTCACACCGTATGCCACTTCCGTCAGGCTGCTCGGGATCGTCTTGTCGGCCATCGGCTTCTGGATGCTCGTCGCGCCGCAGGCGCGGCTCGGGCTCTCGGCGCTCAGGTGGCTGTCTACGGCCACGTTTCCAGGGGAGGCGCTTGTCGGCGCCGTGCTGCTGCCCATGGGACTGACGGCAGTACTGGGCGGCCGATCGGAAGGTTCTCAACGGGTCCAGAGCGAAGCCGCCGCCAAACCGACGCGGTGAATGATCGCTTCTTAACCCGTGTTGCCAGCCTTCACGGACTTCCGTGGAGCGGCTAACCATGCCGTCATTTTGCATGGTAAAATAACGACAAGGTGACAGCCCGCCGATACCACCGCCTTCTGACTCCTCCGAAAGGCAGCTTCTTCCTCTACGGCGTTCGCGGCGTCGGCAAGAGCACGTGGACGAACGAAGCCTCGCACGACGCGTGCTCGTATACCTGGGCGATCGCCGACTGAAAACGGAAGACGGCATCGAAGTGTGGCCACTTGATAGCTTCCTGGAAGCCGTTGCCGAGAACAGGCTATGGCCGTGACTCCCGTGGAGATGCGCAGTTCAGATCCGAAGCGACGCTCATCCTAATTCACGCTTTCCTTACCGCCTGCTCAGGACTTCGCGCAACTCGCCCGCTCAACCTGCTCCTCGCCCCGCCGGATGGATCGTTCCGATTGATCCCCTCTTTGCGCCAATCGCGGACACCACCGGCTACGGTCGTGTGATGCGCCGGCTTGCCGCGCGCGCGTCGTGAAGCCGGTACGGGCGGAATGGAGGCGGCGTCCAGCGGGGAGTATGTGGCACAAGCGACGAGTTTTGTTGCAAATGTGTTGACACCGGTGCTATAAGCAGGTCGCTGCAGGAGATCGTGACCAGGCAAATCAGTCCGCCAGAATTCCTTCCCGCGCATCCCCGGCCGGTCATAGAACCGCACTCAGATAGGGGTCAGGGGTCAAGGGTCAGCGGTCAAGGGGCAAGGGTCAGGGGTAGTGGAGATGCGCAATGACGGATGACATGAAAGATCGCGAAGAGAATGATGAGTCGGCAAGCGATCTATCACGGCGCGACTTCGTAGTCTCCCTGGCCGCTGGTCTTGCCGCTGTCGCGGGTTCCGCGTCGGCCGCGGAGTTGCCAGTCGTCGAGACCAGCGTCACGATCAAAACACCGGACGGCATGAGCGACGCCGCCTTCATTCATCCGACGACCGGTACGCATCCGGGCGTGCTGATCTGGCCGGACGCGTTCGGGCTGCGACCGTCCATGCGCGACATCGGCAAGCGCATCGCCGCCGAAGGGTACTCGGTGCTGGTTCCCAATCCGTTCTATCGCGTCGCCAAGGCACCGGTCTTCGATGACCCGTCCAAGTTCGACTTTGCGAAC
>JAHFUJ010000261.1 GCA_023265105.1 Acidobacteriota bacterium | reverse complement strand
AGCTCTTTTTTCGATGTTCGATGGCGTTGGACGTCGTGGCTTCCCAATAACTTCGTCCAGGTCACGCTGGTTTCCTTTCAAGAATTCCTTGGGACCGCGCAACACCTCGGAAACGAAATGATCCTTCGCGGCGACTCTCTTTCCGAATTCATGCGCCGAATAGCTCGTGACGTTGACTTCCCGTCCGAGACGCGCCTCTGCCTTCCGAAGCGCGGGCGCGACTTCAGCCAGGCCGACGGCACCGATGACGAGCAGGTCCACGTCGCTCAGCGCATGTTCGCGGCTGCGAGCAACCGAACCGTAAACAAATGCACAGTCGATCCGTCCAGCGAACGGCTTCAGGGCCTGTCGGAGGGTTGGCAACAGACCGGCGGTTTTTTCGAGGAGACCGCGGAGCTCGGGGAACAGAGGAGATCGCGTGTCGGCCTTGAAGTAGATCCTGGTTCCTTCACGACGCTGTGCCAGAATGCCTCCGTCCACGAGCGCCTTGAGTTCCCGCTGCAGGCTCGAAGGAGTCGTTCGGATGAACCGGGCCAGTTCGGAGAGATACCACCACTTGTCCGGCTGCGTGAGCGTCGCCGCAAGAACCTCTCCCCGAACCGTGGGAAAAAGCGCCCCCAAGGCCGCGGTCTTACGCATAATGCGTACATTATTACGCACAACGCGTAGACAAACAGGTCCGGCCGATGCGCTCTCGACGTGACCAGTCGATGTGGTCTATACTGATGGTATATACCGTGACTGATGGAGCAATTCGATGAGCACAACCGCCAAGCTTTTCCGCAACGGCCGGAGTCAGGCCGTACGACTGCCTCGCGAGTTCAGGTTTGAAGGTGACCGCGTTCGAGTGCGCCGGGCCGGGCGCGGCGTTTTTGTGGAGCCGATGTTCGCGGATGTCGCCGAGTGGTTCGCCGAACTTGACCGCCTCGGACCGGAACCGTTCATGGCTGAGGGGCGCCGTCAGCCGCCCACGCCCGAGCGAGAGATCTTTCGATAATGACGTATCTGCTCGATACTAACGCGTGTATTGCGCTGATCAACGGCAGGCCCAAGGATGTCCGGCGCCGATTTCAACGCGCCGTCGCGAGTGAGGCAACGATTCTGGTGTCTTCCGTGGTCGCATTCGAGCTGTGGTATGGGGCCGCCAAGAGCCAGCGCAAGGAGGCGACCACGCAGCGACTCGAAGCCTTCTTGGCTGGCCCTCTGGAATGGACGCTGTTTGATGACGAAGACGCGCGAGAGGCAGGCGCGGTGCGTGCCGAACTGGAGCTCATCGGAAAACCGATCGGTGCGTATGACGTCTTGATCGCTGGTCAGGCCAGACGCCGTGGCGCGACGCTCGTCACGTCCAACGTAGGCGAGTTCGAGCGGGTCGCCAGGTTGACATGGGAAAACTGGGCGGTTCCACGTCGATAGAGGTAGCGAGCGTAAGGCGATGGATCGGAGTTCAGGTCTCGTCCATCAGTTGTCCTCCTCGGAGGCGAAAATCGCCTTGTTCCGTTCACTCTTCCGGGGGCGTGACGACGTCTACCCGCGTCGCTTCGAGAGCCGGAAGACGGGGAAGTCCGGGTATGCGCCCGCGTGCTCCAACGAATGGGTCCGAGGCATCTGCGAGAAGCCGCACATCAAATGCGCCGAATGTCCCAACTGTTGTCTCTCACGCTAATCCACTGAAGGTTACTCACGGTCTTTCAAGCAATCTGTCGGGTCCGTTCTCAGATTAATTCGAGTCTGCGCGTTGCGCTCGGCCGACGACGCGGACGTGTGTCGCGTTGGAGCGCTCGCCCGTACGAACGAAGGGCCGGCACTGAGGCCGGCCCTCGTCCTGTGCGAGCGTTCGGGTGCGTGCGTCAGGCCACTTCGGGCAATGAAACGGCCTGGCGTGAATCAGCGTCACGCCGAGTTTGGCACACACGAGGGCGAGATGGCGCGAGCGATAGGCCGCGCCGTTGTCAACGAAGCAGCGCTTTGGCAAGCCTCGGCGCCGAATCGCGCGTTCAAAGACGGGTAAGAACGCGGCCACTGTCTCGCTGCGCGCGAAGGCCGCGTACGGAATGATCCACGTCGCGTCATCGAGCAAGGCGATGAGGTACGTCTTATGCCGTCGGCGGTCATCGACGTCGAGGACGCTCGGGCCGTGCATGACGTCGCTCATCCAGAGTTCGTTGGGGGCGTCGAACGCGAAGCGCCGGCGGTCCTTCGTGGTCGGCTCATCCGTGGGGCGTGCCATCAGCCCCTGTCGACTGAGCAACCGATGGACGGTCGCCGGCGCGAGCACGATGTCCGGCGCGATCAGTTGCTGCTGCCGCGCCGTGGCGATCAGCATCGCCACACTGAAGGCGGGGTGCGCCTCTTTGAGCGCACAGAGCTGGTCGGCCACGGCTTGCGGGAGCGCGCGCACGTGCCCGGTGTCGCGCCGGGGCCGCGGCTTGAGCGCGTCGAAGCCGCCGCGCCGATAGGCGTAGAGCCAATCGCGCAGCGTCTCGGCGGCGACGCGTCGGCGCGCGCTGCCCGGGATCTCGTACTCGCGATCGGCTTTCTCGCGCAGCTGGGCGTGCAACATCCGGTGGCCCGGTGGCAGATGGAGCAAATCGGCGATCAAGCCGTAGCGAAACAACGCGACGGCCTCGTCGGGTGAGGGAGCGGTTCCCGGCAACAGTAGCTGACGATCAGTCATCGTTCCTCCTTGCCCGCCATCGCGCGGGCAGGCGGGATCCTCAGCCAGAAGGCGGCCCCGGGTCAGCCCCCAGGAGGTGTTGGTGCCTCGTGCGTCGCGCGTGCGCCGGCCAGGCGTGACGCCCGAATCCGAGCGGGCGCGGGAGCGCGGGCAGCAACGACGCGGCGCGCGCCCGCAAGGTGACGAGCGCGTGGTCCGTCTCCAGCGCGGCGCGGACCGCGCCGAGGTGGGCGGTCCCACAAAAGAGATCGGGCAGCAGGGTCACGACCGCGAGCCACGTGGCGCGCATCAGCGTCAGCCGGCGGCGCACCCACCGCACCGCGGACGGCAGCACGATGTCCGGTCGGAGCACATCGGCGGCCGCTTCGATACTGGGCGCCGCGTCGACCTGCGCGACCACGCGTTCGAGAGCGTCGAGATCCCCCGGGAACCGACTGGCGAGACAGTTGGGCAGCAGGCTGAAGGTCTCGTGGGCCGTGGGACAGTAGTACCGCGTGATCCGCATCCCGACGGGCGTGGTGCGGGGGTAGGTGCCGTGGCGCGCGAAGCCGCAGCCGCCGGTCAGGTGCCGGGGACAGCGCGCGAGGCTTGCATCCTGCCACGCGCGTTGGGCAACATAGGCCTCGCTGGTCAGCGAGCGTGGATCGCGCAGCTGCACCGGCCGGGAGGCGCACGGGGGCTACCGTGGCGCTCCCTCTCCTTCCCCGCCGCTCGATCACACCGGACGGCGGGGGAGGTTCTTATCACACGATCGCGCGACGACCACCACGTGATGCCTTGACCATGACGCGCACGGCGCTGAATATTCGCTCGGCGGCACCTCTTCTGCGAGCATCGCGAAGAGGGCGTGGACGGTGTCGCGCCTGTGGACGCACAGCACGCGTCCACACGTCGCTTGGAAAACCCGCACAGAACGCGTGTTTCCCACACCGCCCACGCCCCTTTACTTTTTTGGACGGAAAAAGAAGATCAAAGACAACGACGTGAGTCGGACCCGTCTCGCACTGCGCCCAGGGATCAGCAATTCCCTCACCGGCCGACTCCGAGAAGATCTGTCAGACGGATTGCGGAATTACGTGAGAGCTAACACCGTGCTCTCCCCTGGAGTCAGGGGGGTCCAAGTCGCGATGACGTTCTGACGTCAAAACTGCTCGTGCATCGCGCTGGCACCGAGGGCAATCTGAGAAACATCGGAAGACGGTCCCTCCGCGAGACTTCGCGCATTAGTAGGTGGCGAGGTGAGCAGACATGATCAGTTTCAATCGAAGAGCGAGTTTCGGGTCCTGGACGGGCGTCCTTGGTGTCGCACTGCTGGCATTGCTGAGTGCGTGCGGCGGCTCGCCCACATCCCCAACCGCGATCTCGGTTGCGGGCACGTGGGTCGGCAGCAATACGAATTCGCTCGCTCCTGGATCGCGGCCAGCGCAGGCCACGATCGCGCAGTCCGGCACGAACTTGTCGGGCACCTGGTCGGCCACCACTCCTGGTGGGCCCGACAGCGGTCCCCTCTCTGGTTCTATCGCTGGCAACACCGTGTCCATCTCATTCTTCTCCGCGGTTCCGCAGGGTGCCTGTCACTATGACGTCACGGCAACGGTGAGCGGTAACCAGATGACGGGGACTTGGACAACGGTGACCTGCGTTACTCCGGCGACGGGCACTCTTACCCTGACGAAGCAGTGAAACGCCCTTCGCCGGCAGGGGCGGCTGCTGGCGATGGAGAGGATGATGAGTTGGTTGGGCCAAACAAGAAGGGCTTCATGTGTCCTGCGCCGCATGGTTCCCGCGGGATCGATGCCATCTTCGGCCGGAGGCCACAGGCCTTAGGTTAGGTCGGCCCCACACCACGCTGTCTTGAAACTCGGGCAGCCGCCTTCCGGAGAATCGCCGCGGTCTAACTCTAACTCGTGCGGGAACCTTCGCGCCCGTTGTCCGTGGCAACGTGTCGCCGTGGCGTGCGGTTGAGCGCGACCGTTGGACAGGTGGGAAAGGCTCCAGCTTATCCTCGCGATCCTAGGACCGCTACGATGGAGTCCAACCGGCTCTCTTACAGTGTGGATGGCTGACCCTAATTGGCTCTATTTGGCGCACTACGGAATGAAGGAGGATGAATGTCATGCTCAGTCTGAAGCGACACATACGGAGCGCGTTGGCGGCGTTGATCATCTTGGTCCCGGGCAGTGCGCCAGCCCAAACGATCGCGACCTCGTTCGAGGAGCTTTCACACATTCTAAAGAAAGACCAGAAGGTCGTCGTGATCGACGCGAATGGTCGGGAAACGCGCGGCAAGGTGGTTCGGTCGCTCCCAACATCCCTTGTGTTGCTCGAGGGAGAGCGGCTCACAGCACCCAGGAGCCTTGCCGAGGAGACCATCAGCGAGATTCGGCGCCTGAATTCACGAATGAATGGGGCGCTGATAGGCCTCGGAGTTGGGCTCGGAGCTGGCGTTGCCATCATTTCCGCCATGTGTGCCGACGGTCCTGGCTGCGGCCCCTCGGCGCAAGTTGGTGTGCTCACCGCTGGACTTGGGGCAGCAATCGGCGTAGGTATTGACTCGTTAGTAAACAAGGACGGCCGTGTGGTCTTTCGGTCACCGCAGAAGGCAACCCGGCTGATACTCTCGCCATTCCTCGGAAAAGACCGACAAGGATTCCTGCTTTCGGTTCGCATGGCCGGTCGGCGCTGACAACACGTTTTGTAGCCGACGGTGCCTCGTGAAATCGCGGCCTGCCGCACGTGAAACACGGGCGCTCTGGCCGGTCAGCCGGCGCAAGCTCGATTCCAGTTCGTCCACGCTCCGGCTGAGGCCTCACGCTGAGCCGCGTTGGCGGCCTGCTCGTCCCCTTAGACGATGGACGGTGATGATGCCGCGGCTTGTATCATGTCCCGACGTCTGAGGTGAGACTGAGGGCGTTGGAGATGACTGCACGGATTCGGGTCGCCCTTGTTGGTGGGCTGAGCCTGAGCCTGGGTGCCTGGCTGGGCGCGTGTTCGCCTCAGCGGGCGCAGTCGCGGGGACTCGAGGCCGGCACCGAAAAGAACGCGCCCGAAACGCTAGCCTACACCGTGCGAGGCGAGGTTCGATTCCTCCTCTTCTGGATGGGACGGGACAACGTCGGCGGAGGCAGGATCTCGCTTGCGAGCGGCTCGGAGCGCGCCAGCGAAGGGCGTTGGGAGGACGTCGAAATCCGATTTGGATCGAATCCTGAGCGCGTCCCGGGCAACGTGAACCTCTGGGGCTATGCGAAGGAACGCTCGCATTGGCGACAGGACGCCGGTGGACAGCGGGAACTGGTTCACACGGTCTTCGAGGGGTTCATCCGACCCAGAGACCAGTCCACTTCCCGCCCCGGCACGGTCAGCAATGCCGGCCCGGCTGAACGCTCATACCGCTACAAGGCCATCCACAGCGATGTCACCAGCACGGACGCCACGTCCGAGATCCGCTATTTCGTCGAGAACGAAGATGCCGACTACCGCACTCCCGAGGGACCGCTTCGGGGACTGCGCGAAAGCATCAGCACCGCGCCTCCCGAAACAAAGAACGGTCTCCTTCGTGGAGCGGGCACCTACGATGCGCCGTACGGCTTCCTGAGCGCGCTCAAGAACCTCGTTGGCCAAATCACAACGGCGGCTACGCTCGATTCCAACGGCTGGACAACTGTCACACCTTCAGTACGGTACGTCCATCAGGCAAACCCCTATCGTCTGCTCGTTCGGAAGATACGGCGAGTGGAGGGGCCCCTTCGCCCGCCGTCGGAACACGACAATGGCCGCCGAGAGTTGGCCGACGTCGACTTCCGCATCGAAAACCTGAGCGACGAAGTCGGCTACGACTTCACTCTTTCGTTTCCCCTTCAAGGACCGATGCAGGGACTGCCTGTGCGTGTGGCATACCAGCCAAGGTGGTGGCTTCGACTCACTATGGACCTCGAGTCCGACTGACGATGGGTAACTCTG
>JAHFUJ010000260.1 GCA_023265105.1 Acidobacteriota bacterium | reverse complement strand
TCAGCTCTCAGCTTTCAGCTTTCAGATTGTAGATTGCAGATTGGCGATCGCAACCCCAAGCTGCTCCAACTCATCGACGCCGTAGCTCAGACGCTCGATGCGTGTCGCGAGCCCGGTCGTCTCGTCGGCCTCGACCACGACGGCGTTAAATCGCGGGTTGGCCGCCGCCGTCTCGAACCGCGCCGGCATCGCGTTGAGGAAGCGCCCCAGGGCCGCCTCGGTCTCCACGCCGATGATCGAGTCGTGCGGCCCCGTCATGCCGACGTCGGTCAGGTACGCCGTGCCTTTAGGCAGAATCCGCTCGTCGGCGGTTTGCACGTGCGTGTGCGTGCCGATCACGGCGGTCACTTTTCCGTCGAGGTGCCAGCCCATCGCGATCTTCTCGGACGTGGCCTCGGCGTGGAAATCGACGACGATGACCCGCGTCCGCTGACGCAGGGCCTCGATTTCGCGCAACACGACGGCAAACGGATCGTCGATCGCGAGCATGAACACGCGGCCCATCACGTTGACGACGCCGACCGATCGGCCGTCGTCGGTGCGTGCGAGATAGGTGCCGTTGCCGGGTACGCCGGCCGGATAGTTGGCTGGACGCAGGAGCCGCGGTTCGGTTCCGATGTAATTGATCGCTTCCTTCTTGTCCCAGATGTGATTGCCTGACGTCAGGACGTCGATGCCCCAGTCGAGAAGCTGGCCGCCGATGTCACGCGTAATGCCGAACCCGGCGGCCGCGTTCTCGGCGTTGGCAATGACAAGGTCGATCGCGTGATGCTCGACGAGCGCGGCAAGGCCGCGGCGCACGAGCTCACGTCCGGGACGGCCGACGATGTCGCCGATGAAGAGGATGCGCAAGGTCGGGCGTCACTCCCACTAGTGTGCGGAACCTGACGAGGGCACGTCGATCGGTATCTGAACGCTGCGGCCGCGGCGATCGGCGATCTTCGGCACCCGCACGCGCAACTCGCCGTCCACGAGCAGGGCGCGCGCGCGTTGGGCGTCGCAGGAGCGGGCCAGCCGGACGGTGCGCGCGAAGCGGCCGAATCCGCGCTCGACCAGGTGAAACGAGGATTCGCCGGGCGCCTTGCGCGCCGTTTTCTGGCCGGCAACGAGCACGGTGTCGCCGTTGATGATGACACGGACGGCGCTGCGGTCGACGCCCGGCAGATCGACGACGATTTCGATGGCGTCGTCGGTCTCGTAGACATCGATGGCCGGCGAGCATTCGCCGGTCAGCGCCTCGGTGCCCAACGTGCGGCTGAGTTCCAGGAACACTCGCCGCACCTCGTCCGCGAAGTCGCCAACCTCGGAGGGCAGCACGACAGGGTGAGTGCGGGAACGCATCCAGCAAATTCTCGCACAGCCGTGACGCCGCCGCCAGCGGGCTGTAACCTCCACGGGCAGCGAAGGATAGCTGGATGGATAATATGAGCATATAACACGCATATTACATGCTTGATATAAGCTCATAGATAACCTATATTGATTGTTGGCAACATCGTCGTGGATTGTAGGGAAAGCGGGACGGGAATCCTTTCCGTCCGGAACACGTCGTGATTGGAGGCTCGTCCAATGGCAGGCAAGCTGATCGGCATCGATCTCGGCACGACCAACTCGGTCGTGGCCGTCATGGAAGGCGGCCAGCCGACCGTCATCGTCAACCAGGAAGGCGCGCGCCTCACGCCGTCCGTCGTGGGAATCGCCAAGGACGGCGAGCGTCTCGTCGGTCAGGTCGCGAAGCGGCAGGCGGTCACCAACCCGGAAAACACCATCTTTTCAATCAAGCGGTTCATGGGCCGCAAGTTCGAAGAGGTATCCAGCGAGGCGTCGCGCGTGCCCTACAAAGTGATGCGCGCGTCTAACGGCGATGCGTGGGTCGAAGCACGCGACAAGAAGTATTCACCGCCCGAGATCTCGGCGATGGTGCTGCAGAAGCTGAAGCAGGCTGCCGAGGACTATCTCGGCGAAAAAGTCAGCGATGCGGTCGTCACCGTCCCGGCGTACTTCAACGACGCGCAGCGGCAAGCGACGAAAGATGCCGGCAAGATCGCCGGGTTGAACGTCCTGCGCATCATCAACGAGCCGACGGCCGCGGCGCTCGCCTACGGCCTCGACAAGAAGAAAGACGAAACGATCGCCGTGTACGACTTCGGCGGCGGCACCTTCGACATCTCGGTGCTCGAGGTGGGCGAGGGAGTCGTCGAGGTGAAAGCCACCAACGGCGACACGCACCTCGGCGGCGACGATCTCGACGACCGGATCATCGAGTGGCTCGTCACCGAGTTCAGGAAGAGCGAAGGGATCGATCTCGGCAAGGATCGGATGGCGCTTCAGCGTCTGAAGGAAGGCGCTGAAAAAGCCAAGATCGAGCTGTCGACGGCGATGGAAACGGACATCAACCTGCCGTTCGTGACCGCGAACGCGACGGGTCCGAAGCATCTTCAGGTGAAGCTCTCGCGCGCCAAGCTCGAGCAGCTCGTCGACGATCTGCTGCAGCGGACGATGGCGCCGGTGAAGCAGGCGCTGGCCGACGCGGGCGTCGATCCGAGGAAGATCGACGAGGTCGTGCTCGTCGGTGGGTCCACGCGCATGCCGAAAGTCCAGCAACTCGTGCGCGAATATTTTGGAAAAGAGCCACACAAGGGCGTCAACCCTGACGAGGTCGTCGCCGTGGGTGCCGCGGTGCAGGGCGGCGTGCTTACGGGCGACGTGAAAGACATGCTGCTGCTCGACGTGACGCCGCTCTCGCTCGGCATCGAGACGCTCGGCGGTGTGATGACGACGCTCATCAATCGGAACACGACGATCCCGACGCGCAAGAGCGAGATCTTCTCGACGGCGACCGACAACCAGACCAGCGTTGAAGTGCACGTGCTGCAAGGCGAGCGCCCGTTGGCGCGCGACAACCGGACACTCGGCCGGTTCCACCTCGTGGGGCTGCCGCCGGCGCCGCGCGGGTTGCCGCACGTCGAAGTCGCGTTCGACATCGACGCCAACGGCATCGTCAACGTGTCGGCGAAGGACATGGCGACCGGTCAAGAGCAGAAGATCACCATCAGCGGCTCGAGTGGCCTGTCGAAGGACGAGGTCGGCCGGATGGTGAAGGAAGCCGAGAGCCACGCGGCGGACGATCGCGCGCGACGCGAGCTGATCGATGCGCGGAACCAGGCCGACTCGCTGGCGTATCAGGTCGAGAAGACGGTCAACGAGAACCGGGAGAAAGTACCGGTCGGCGAGCTGTCGCGGATCGAGTCGGCGATGGCGGAACTCCGTAAGGTCGCGCAGGCCGACGACCTCAACGCGATCAAGAAGGCGACCGACGAACTGCAGCGCGCCTCGCACGCCATTGCGGAGCTGCTCTACAAAACGGCTCAAGGTTCACAAGGTTCACAAGGTTCACAGGGTTCGCAAGGTTCTCATGGTTCGGAGGGTTCGGAGAACGTGAGAGAGGGGGAAGTGGTCGACGCGGAGTACGCGGAGGCGGAGAAGTGACACGGCTGATAGCCGGCCGCTGAAAGCTGAAAGCTGAAAGCTGACAGCTTAAAAAGGAGGAGATATGACTATCGTGCGTTGGGATCCGTTTCGTGATTTCGGGTTTACCGCGGCGAACACGTGGGTGCCGCCGGTGGACATCTTCCAGAGCGGCGAACACGAGCTGGTGCTGAAGGCGGAGCTGCCCGAGATGTCGCGGGAGGACATCGACATTACCGTCGAAAACGCCACGCTCACGATCAGCGGCGAGAAGAAACCGAGCGGCGATGTGAAAGAAGAGCAGTTCCATCACATCGAGCGGCGCTACGGCGCGTTCCGCCGGTCGTTCTCGCTGCCGCAGACGGTGGACACCGCCAAGGTGTCGGCCGAGTACAAACACGGCGTCCTGACCGTGCGGCTCCCGCTGCGCGAGGAAGCCAAGCCGCGGCAGATCAAGGTCGACGTCGCCGCGTAAACGCTTGATGGGGGCGCTTGCAACATCACGAAGACGCGAAGCTCACGAAGCGTTCTTGTGCCTAGAATTCTTCGTGTTCTTCGTCTTCTTCGTGGCTTCGTGATGAGGCCCCTCCCGCCCCTGCCGCCTATGCTACGCTAGAGGCGACGTATGAGTGCGATCGACATACAGCAGCTCGTGGTGGGCGCGATTCAGGGGCTCGCCTCGAGCACCATCTTCGTGCTGGTGCTCTTCATCGGGTTCTGCGTGGTGGTCGGGTTCACGAAGCTGAAGAAGACCGCGGGCGGTTCCGCGAAGGTGGTGAAAAGCCTGGACGAGCGCGTGACGCATCAGCCGATGGAGTACCTGCCGCCCACCGCGCCCCGCGGCCCCGCCGACCAGCTGCAATCTCCGGAACTCGTAGAAGCCGCCGCACGCAAGTAAGCCCAATCACCCAATTACGCAATCACCAGGTCAGCCAATTACCAGATCACCAGATTACCCAATTACCAGATTCACGCGACACTCTCCGGCTGCCAGCGCAGTCCCAGGTTGATGATGCGCTGCAGCACGGTCTCGTAGCTCATCCCGACCTTTTCCGCCGATGCCGCGAAGTCTTCGCCGCGCGCGATCTGCGGGTTCGGGTTCGCTTCGAGCACCCACAGACGGCCCGCCTCGTCCAGCCGCAGATCGATCCGCGCGTACCCGCTCAACTCCAGCGCGCGGTACGCGCGTTTGCAGAGGTGCTGAATCTGGTCGCAGATCGGATCGGTCAGATCTTTGGCGGGACCGCTGTCGATGCCGTACTTGTTCTGATACTTCACGCTCCACTTCACGCGATCGGTCGCGATCCGCTTTGCGCCCTCAGGCATGTTCGTGAAAAACAGCTCCCAGACGGGCAGCGCCTGCAGGACCTGATTGCCGATGACGCCGACGTAAATCTCACGCCCCTCGATGTACTGCTCGACAATCGCCGCGGTGCGGATGCTCTCGTGAATGAAGGTGACGCGTTCCTTCAGCTTCTCGTCGCTGTCGACGACCGACGCCTGCGAGATGCCGATCGAGGCTTCCTGCGTCAGCGACTTGACGATGAGCGGGAACGGCAGTCGCTTGGGGCGCCGGATCGGCCGCCCGATGCGGAACACCTCGGACTCGGGCACGGGGATGCGGTGATAGGCGAGCAGTTTCTTCGAGAGCGACTTGTCGCGCGCGAGCAGCAGGCCGCGCGGATTACAGCCGGTGTAAGACATCTTCAACAGCTCCAGGTGGCTGACGACGTTCTGATCGAAGATCGTGATGTCGTCGAACGCCTCGAGCAGATTGAACGCGATGTGCGGCTTCCACTCGGTGGACGCGCGGCGCAGCTCGCTCAGGTCGTCATGGACCCCGAGCGTCTGCACCTCGTGGCCCAGGCCGGTCATCGTCGAGATGACGTCGTATTCGGTCCGCCACGGCGCCGCGGTAACATCGGTGCCTTCTTCGATCGCGGCCGGCGGGATGAGATGGCGATGCACGAGCGCCAGGACCCGCAGCCGGTTCACCGTCATAGCGCCACCCGGTGCCGCCCGCTATGCAGGTAGTTCATCGTCTGGACGGTGAGGAAGACGATGAAATCGATCTTGGTCGCCTCCTCCGAATCCGACAGGCGCAGGTTCAGCTCGCGGCAGCGCTCGACGATCTTCTCGAGAAGCTGATCGATTGTGTACTGGTAGCTGTCGGTGAAACTGGCCACGGTGCTCCGTACTTCTTTTCGGATCTTCCGCACGAACAGCGCAGCGGACGGATTTTTCGCGTATGCGCGCGCGTCCGAGAACAAGTTGCGCAGATCGCTTTCGTAGAAGTCGGGATGGTCGAGGCCGTAGTGCTCGCGCTTTTTCTGGTAATGCTCGCGGAGCGTCTTGCGAAGGCGCGACAGCCGATCCACCTGACGCTTCGACTTCACGACCGGCCGCGCGCGCGCCAGCTCACGCATGAGCCGATCCATGTACTCCAGCTTCCGCCGCGCCGGCCAGCCCGCGTAGCGCCCCGGCCACATCGACTTTGGATCCAGCCACACGGCGAAGGTCTCGGCGAAATCTTCGTCCGGGTGGCTTTGCGCGTACCAGTGATCGAGGTGCTGCACGTAGCTCTTGCTGTAGGGCTTCGGCGTGTAGTACTCCGGGTACGGCGTCGCGGGGTGGCCGAACAGGCGGCGCCTGGTGGGCCGGCGACGCAGTTGGTAGGCGTTGTCGATCGCGTGACCAGCCTCGTGGCGCAGGATCCCCAGGCACGAGTCGGGATCGCCGCCTTCGACTTCGAGCATCTGTGCGAGCTCGAGCCTGGCCAGCCGCGGATGCGCGAGATAGAAGGGGATGGCGATGCCCGGCACGCCGTCCGGCGTGAACCACTCGTCGGACAGCCAGTAGCGCGGCCGGAACCTGATGCCGCGCGCTTTGAGCTCTGCCTCGAGGCGCGCGATGCGCTGCTCGATGTCGGTGCCTTCGATCGACAGCCCGAGATCGCAGAGGCGCATCTCGAGCAGTTGTTCGTCACTCCACGACGCCCACTCGGGGTCAGGCATAAAGACAACCGCAGAATTTGAAGATGTGAGGATTTAAGGATTTAAGGATTTAAGGATGTAAGGATTTAAGGATTTGAGGTCCGAATTCGAAATCCTCAAATAAATCCTCAAATCCTCAAATCCTTACATCCTCAAATCCTTACATCCTTAGATTCTCCGGCTCC
>JAHFUJ010000259.1 GCA_023265105.1 Acidobacteriota bacterium | reverse complement strand
CTCGCGGGACGTGGCTACTGGAAAGAGGATGTGGGCGGCGCGCTCCTGTGGGCCACCTACGGCTTCCTGAAAAGGGACGCGAAGGTGACGCACCTGGCGTATGCATGGCAGGACCTCGTCGCAGGCCACGAGATCCAGATGACCAACAACGCCGATCAATCCCGCACCTTCGCCTTCATCGCGATGCACAAGAACAAGCTGTATATCCTCGAGGGCACGGTGCCCAGGGGCTACCCGCCGCCGGGCTTGTTTCAACAGTCGATGGGATACGTGGACAAGGACGGGAACGGGATGCGCTATCAGACGGTCTACTCCAACATGTACGCTGAGTTCCCTGACATGTTCCCGGGTCAGCCGAAGCTCACCGGTCAGGGCGGCGCGGGCGGTCGCGGCGCAGGGGCTGGCGCCGGCGGCGCAGGGAACGGGACGCCGGCTGGTCGCTAGACCTCACACACAAAGGGCGCGCCCCTCACGGAGCGCGCCCTTAAAGGCGGACCTGAAGGTCCGCCTCTACGATCCATTTCAGAAGGTAAAGCGCAATCCGAGCTGCATCGAGCGCGCTTCGTCGGCCACGATCGACCTCAGGAAATCCGCGCTGCTGCGATTCCCGATCGGGTTGCCGAAGTTCACGCGGTTCAGGGCGTTGTGGATCTCCCAGAAGAATCCCGCGGTGCGTTCGCCCTTGATTCGGTACACGTACTGAAACCGCAAATCCAGCTGCATCTTGTCCGTGCCTTCGATGCCGTTCCGGATGGCCGTGCCGGTCTCGTCCAGCTTTGACACGATGGGCTTCGTGAGGTCGTCTCGCCCCTTCACCGGGCGGTCGAAGGTGTCGCGGTCGCGGTTCACGTCCGTCCCTACCGTTTCGTTCACCGGGTTGCCGGAATAGTAGCGGAACGTCGCGGCGAGACCGAGGTCCCGCCACGCGTTCCAGTTGCCGCCGGTCGTGAACGCATGCCGGTTGTCAAAGGTCGCCAGACCATAGTCCCGCCGCGGGTTGAAGTCATCGTTCACCCGCTTGTTGACAATCCCGAAGCCACCCGCGCTGACTGCCGCGACATCGCGCGAGCGCGACAGCGTGTAGGCGGCACGCCCGGACCACCGGTTGGCGAACCGCCTGACGAACGAGACTTCGAGCGCATCGTAGTCGCTCCTGAACACGTCGCTCGTCGTGTACTCGAGCACGCGCTGGAAGGCCGCCCCGCGCGCCGAGGCGGGAATCCGCGTGCCGTCCGTATCGAACACCGCCGTTCCCGGCCGGCCAATGGTCCCGTTCGGCAGCAGCCGCGGCTCGTTGATGTCGATGAGCCCCGTCTGATCGTGCCCGCGGGAGCCGACGTAGTCGACGATGACGGCCATGCCGGGCAGGAGTTGCCGCTCGACGCCCGTATTGATCTGGTACAGATAGCCTAGCTTGCGGTTGCCGGGGAGGCGCGGTTCGGTGTTGGTAAACGCACCAGCCGCGAGCTGGTTCTGCGCGGTGACGAGCTGCGCGCGGCAGGCCGCGCTGATCGCCGCCATTCCGCCGCTTCCCCGAGGCAGCAGGCACGGATTGGTCGGAAGCACTCCGCGCGTCGCGCTCAGATCCTCACCAGTATCGAACGTAAAGACCTTTGAGATCACCTGGCCCGCAAAGAGGTCGGAGATGATGGACGTCGGCGGGTACTCGTAGAACCTTCCGAAGCCCGCTCGCAACACGGTCTTGTCGTTCGGTGCGTACGCCACGCCAAGCCTCGGTGCGAAGCCGGCCTGGGTGTTGGAGGTGTTGTCGTCGTAGTCGTAGCGGACGCCGAGGTTCAGCGTCATCTTAGGGGTGACCTGCCACTTGTCCGCGACGAAGGCATTGGCGCGCCAGGTCCCAATGGGAATGAACATCTCGCCCAGTCGAATCCGGAAGCGTGTCGGATAGGTGGTGGTGACCGTCGGACTGAACGGCGCGTTGTTTTGAGCAAATTCAAACGTACCAATCTGGTTCGTCGACACAATGCTCGTCCCTTTGTTCTGGCTGCCGCCCACACCAACCTTGAGGTTGTGGTTCGAGGGCGTGTAGGTGAGCTGCTCGCTGTACACATTCGCGGTCAAGGCGTTGCCGGTCATGGCGGCCCGCGGGCCGGCCGTATAGTCCGGATGCTGCTGGGCAGAACCGAAGTCGAGCGGATCGACCCCTTTCAACCCGGTCCATTCATGCGTGTCGAGATTCCACGGAATGTCTTTGCCCTTGTCATTGAAGGTGCTGCGGTCGCCAATCCACAAGTTCTCCTGGACCGTCCCGACCTTGACCTCGTTGACCATCTTGTTGCCGAGGACGGAAGTCCAGGAAAAGCTGGCGAGAGCCTCCGGCGCAGCAAGTTCATATCGGAAGCCTTGTCTGGTGAACCGCTCGGCTTCCGCGTTCTCACCATGCCCATTATTCGGTCCATAGATAAAACTGCCGTGCACCGTATTCGACGGACTGAACTGGTAGTCGCCGCGCACGAAGTAGTTCTTGAGGTGCACGTTGTACACGTCCGAGAAGGACACGGCCAGCGGTGCAGCCGCCGGCGGAAAACTCAAGCGCACCGCATCTCTAGAATGGGTGTACTCGTAGTTGAAAAACCAGAACGCCTTGTTCCGGACGATCGGCCCGCCGATGTTGCCGCCAATCGACTTCGTGCCGCTGTCCGGGTTCTTCTCGCCTTCGAGCTTGAGGAAGTAGTTGGTTGCGTTCATCTTCGCGTCCTGGAGGAAATAGAACCCCCGGCCGTGAATCTGATTCGTGCCGCTCTTGGTGATGGCGTTGACGATGACGCCGGACGCGCCGCCGTACTCCGCCCCGTATTCGTGCGTCAGAATCTGGTACTCCGCCATCGAGTCGACCGTCACGCGCGATTGCGGGAACGTTCCCGTCCGATCGTCTTTGTTGTACTGGCCATCGACCAGGTACAGGTTGCTCCCGCTCTCGCGACCGTTCGCGTTGTACGCCGACCCCTCGAACGATCCAGGTGCAAGGGCGGGCGTCAGGCCCGGCACCAGTTGCATCAGGGCAAACTGCTCGCGCCCCTGCATCGGGAGGGCCTCGATGTCCTTTTGAGACATGTTGGTGCCGATCTGGGTCTGCGTCGGCTCGATGAGCGGCGCCTCGCCGGTCACGGTGACCTGATCCGTCAGCGTGCCGATCGGCAAAGCGAAATTGATAGTCACCGCCTGGCCGACGGCGATCGTGACGCCGGAGCGCGCCTGCGTCTGGAAACCAGCCAGCTCCGCCTTGATCGTGTAGAGCCCAGGTGTTACGGCGATCGCGACGAATCGTCCACGATCGTTCGAGACGACCGCTCGCGTGAGACCAGTCGTTTCTTCAGTGAGGGTCACGGTCACACCGGGAAGGACCGCGCCGGACGCGTCAATCGCGGTTCCGTTGAGTTCGGAGACAGCTTGTCCAAACGCGGGGACGACGGGCAGGAAACACAGCCATAAGCCGAGTACCAAGCGACCAGGGTGCCTTAACATGTCGACCTCCTTCGGCAGCTACGAACGACTGCCACCAAAAACCATACACGCGCCGCAATGTCAAGAACGAAGAACGGAACGAAAGGGCCGTGTGCACCTCATCTCCGAATCGTGGTAGATTCGGGCACGCCGCGCTCGAAGTTCTTCGTGCAAACACGGAGGTGATTGATGTACTCCGGACCCCGATCTTCGATTGTCATCGGGCTCACCTTCCTGGCCTGTCTCGGGCCGGGCACGTCGTTCAGCGCGGCGCAGCAGCAGGTCAGAATCGAGACCGTTTTTCCAGCGCAGGCGCCGCGTGGTCAGTCCACCGTCCTCAACGTGGCGTTTCCAGGCCGCGACCTCATGGTGCAGACCGCCGAGGTCTCACCCTCATCCGGGGTGACGGTGTCCGGCATCAGGCGGGCCGCGGATTCCCAGGGAATTGCCTGGTGGGAGCTCACCGTCGATGTGGCGAGGGACGCGGCGCCGGGAAACCGATCTCTGGTGCTTGTGATGCCGATGGGTCGCTCCTCTCCCATCACGGTCGCGATTCCGAGTCACGTTCCGAGCATCTCTGATCTCAGGATCGTGTCTGCGCCAGCCAATCAACCAACACTCGAACTGCAATTCGCCGTTGCCGACGCGTCTGGCGATCTTGGCGATTCCCCGTATGTCTGGTTCACGACCGGCTGCGGCGGTGCCGCCGAACCGCTTGTCGGAGCGGTCAGCGGCAAGGTGAGCGCTGGTATTGTCCGCGCCGCCGTTCCCAACCCGCGCACTCCGGGAAGTCGTACTTCGGCCACCGCCCCATGTGATATCAGGGTGCGGGCGACCGACTCGGGCGGGATCGAGAGCAACACATTGAAGACGGCCGTCGATTTCAAGAACTGAATCCGGTCACGCCGCAGGAGAACTTCATCATGCGCCTGATGATGCCACTCGTTTCGTCAGCATTGGTCCTGGCGATGTCCGGGACGTCGTTCGCCCAGGAATGGGCCGACTTTGCCAGTAAGGAAGATCGCTTCGCCGTGAATTTTCCGGGGCAGCCGAAGATCACGGACACGACGTGGACCTCGCAGGTCGGCGTCACCCTGCCGGCGCGCGTCTATAGCGGCACGTCAGGCGCCGGCCGCTACTCAATAACAGCCGTCGACTACAACCCGATGGAACGCATCCTCGTCGAGAAATCCAGGTTCTGCCCGCCAGGCGCGGAGACGTGTTCCGGGATCCATGATTGGGGTCTTGGATACTGGAAAATTGATCTTCGAGGGGCGGTCGTCCATGCGACGTCGAAGCTGCTGCAGCGGGACGTCAAGATCACGAACATGATGTCGAATTTCCAGGACCTGGTTGCTGGAGTGGAACTGCAGCTGACCAACAACTCCGACCAGTCCCGCACCTACGCCTCAATCTACTTGCACGAGAACAGGCTCGTGATCCTGGAGGCGACCGTCCCCAAGGGGTACCCTCCGCCGACGATCTTTCAGCAGTCCCTGGGATGGCTCGACGAGAACGGGACGAGAGTTCGCTATCAATTCATCTACTACAACGAGCCGGATGTCCCGAAACCGCCGATCCGCGGTCGCTAAACGTACATGTCGAAGTTCGAAGTGCGAAGGGCGAAGTTCGAAGTAAGTTCGAAGTGCGCACTCGTCGTCGTCCTGCTGGTTCTGTGCGCCCGCGCGGTCTCGGCGGAGGTGCTGACCTGGAAGGTCGAGGGTGACACGCGCGAAGCGATCGTGTTTGCGCCGTCCGCTCTGCCACCCGGTGGCGGGTTGCCGTTGATCTTCTCGTTCCACGGGCACGGCGATGACATGGAGAATTTTCAATACGTCGGTCTCCAACAGGCGTGGCCGGATGCCGTCGTCGTGTACTTCCAGGGTCTGCGGAGTCGCGACGGCCTCAGCGGCTGGCAGAACGAGCGCGGCGAGTACAACGATCGCGACCTGAAGCTCGTCGACGTTGCGCTGGCGTCGCTGCGCAAGAAGTACAACGTCGACGATGACCGCGTCTATGCGACCGGCTTCTCGAACGGCGCGACGTTCACGTATCTCCTGTGGGCGGAGCGTCCCGGCGTGTTCGCCGCCTATGCTCCCGTGGCGGGCCGTCTCCGGCCCTCGGTGGTGCCGAAGGAGCCGCGGCCGCTGTTTCATGTCGCCGGCGCGCGGGACGCGCAAGTCGCATTTGCCGATCAGAAGGCCGCCATCGTCACGGCAATTGGCGTGAACGGCGTTCGCGGGAAGATGACCACGTGCGGCGACGGCTGCACCTTATATGGCTCCGGCACTCCCGCTCCGGTGATGACGTGGATTCACCAGGGTGGGCACGAGTATCCACGGGGCACTTCCGAACGGATCGCGTCGTTCTTCCACGAACATCCGCGAAACACGCTGCCTCGCGGACCCGCAGGGTCCGCGCCGCAGTGACCGATAAAATCACGACCCGCAGGGTCCGCGCCGCAGTGACCGATAAAATCACGGCGCGCCGAGCCGTTTTCTGGCAGTATTGCCCAGCCGCAAGGGAGGAACATTGTCATGCGTACGACCGCAGTAGTTGCCGCGTTGGTGTTGTCGATGTCTGGGCCCGCGTTCGCCCAGGAATGGGAGGAGTACGTCAACACGCAGGATGGTTTCAAGCTCGTTTTCCCGGGTCAGCCAAAAGTGACGGAAACCACCTGGGTGTCGCAATTCAACTACATCCTGCCGGGGCGCGTGTACAGCGTCGACAAGGGCCGCGAGCATTACTCGATGACCGTGATCGATTACAAACCGATCGAGCAACAGGGGATCGAGCGTGCCAAGACGTGTCCGCCCGGGAACGCGCAGTGCCGTCAAAACGCCGGCATCATGGGTCCCGGGTACTGGATGCACGATGAGCGAGGGGCGATCGTGTATGCGACCTACAAGCTCCTTCAACGCGACGCGAAGTTGACGAGTCTCGCATGGGAATGGGAGGACATGGTTGAAGGACATTTCATTCAGATGACCAACAACGCCGATCAGTCCCGCACGTTTGCCTTCGTCGCCATGCGTGAAAACAAGCTCTACATCCTGGAGGGCACGGTGCCGAAGGGCTACCCGGAGCCGGGCTTGTTTCAGCAGTCGCTGGGGTGGGTAGACAAGGACGGGAACGGGCTTCGTTATCAAATCATCTACTCCAACGCGTACCACGGCATGGGCGTGTACCCAGTACCCGGAACTGGGGGCGGC
>JAHFUJ010000258.1 GCA_023265105.1 Acidobacteriota bacterium | reverse complement strand
GCCAGGTCACCTCGAAAATCAAGGCCGCGCAGCCGCTCGCAAGAAACAGCACCAGCAGCACAAGACGCCCGCGCGGCGAGGTCGACAGCACGGTGGGTCGGCCGTGGCTTCGGTCGGACACTCGCGCCTTCCTCAGAAGTTGACCTGAAGGCCCACTTTGGCCGTGCGCGGGCCCAGCACGGTCGTGGCGTTCCGCCAGGCCGTCCCGTACCGCGTGGTGATCGCGTTCACCTGATTGTTATTGAACAGATTGTAGACGTCGAACTGCGGCTGCAGGCGGACCGTGTTCCACCGGAAGATCCGGCTGAAACGGATGTCGAGCTGCTGGTCCCGCGGTTCCTGGTAGAACGAGTTGGGTCGGATCAGGTCGAATGTCGCCGTAGAATTGCAAGGGCTTCTCGTGCCGCACGCCGCCAGGTTGCGACCGAGCGACGGGAGAATCTCCGCATTGGTGGCCACGTAGCTCGCCAAGGTTGGGATCGGCGGAATGTTCTGATAGGTCGCGCTGGCCTGGAGGCCCGCAGGCAGCGGGTAGATGACGGACATTTTGAGCTGCGTGCTGGCGGACCACGGTGGGCTGATCGCACAGTTGTAAAGCTCCTGCGGCGAATCCACGACAAAGCACCGATTCGTCCGCTGGCTTCCCGCGCTGAACCCCCCTTGGACGATGCCGCCCCGCCCGAACCGCGCGTTCATGGTGATATCGACGCCGTTGAAGATGTCACTCTGCTTCCCGTAGTGCGAGGCGTGGGTGACGACATTCTGGGTCTGGCCGAATTTCGCGGGGCTGACGTCATAGAGCCCGCAAATCTGATTCCCGCCGCCGCCAGGCAGGGCCACATTCACCGGCGCGGCGAAGCAGTACTGCGCGTAATCCGCCGGGGTCAACAACTGATTGTCAGTGACCAGGAAATTGCCATACCAGGTGCGAAAATAGCCGACACTGAACCCGATGCCCGGCCGCAGCTCGTGTTGGAGCTGCGCCGAGATCTGCCAGCTGTAGCCGCGTTGCCCAAAGCCGTGGGTCACCTCGTCCGCATAGGTCGTGGTGCGAACCACCTGGCCGAACGTGTTACTCGACAGCGGCCCCAGCTCGCTCTCCTGTGGGCTGTAGTCCCCGTTGGCGTCGTTCCAGGTCCGGGTCGCGCTGGTCACGATCAGGTTCGGGGGACTGAGTAACGTCGTGATGCCGTTAATCGATTCGAAGTTGACATACCGGCCGATAAACGCCTTGACCGCCGTCTTCCCGGTGCCGAACAGGTCGTAGGCCGCGCCCATACGCGGGTTCAGATCCTTCCAGTTCGGGGCGTTCTTCACCTCGTCGAAATGGCGCGCGGGCACGAAGGTGCCGGCCGGCAGATCGACGGGAAAGATGTAGCCGTTGAAGTCATCGAACCGCACGCCCAGGTTGAGCGTCAGGCGCCGGACGGTCCACTGATCCTGTCCGTAGAGCCCAACGGTGTTTTGCACCATGTGATCGCCCAGCGGCCCCGCAAAGAGCGTGATCGATTGCGGTGTCCTGCCAGAAAACGTGTAGTACACGTTATCGCCGATGGGCCACTTCGGGTCGCTGGGATCGGTCTTCAGAATCTGATTGAGGCCCAGTGACCAGTTGCTGACGATCCCTCTAAAATCGCGTGATTCGCGTCCCCCCGACCGGAATTGGAAGCCGGCTTTGAAGCTATGCGATCCCGTGACGTAGGAGGCCGTGAACTGTTCGTTCGTTTGGCCGAATTCCTGCTCGCCCGGGCCGACGTGGCCGCCATACGCGTAGTTCTTCGAGGAGTCCGTGACGCGGCGGATGGCGTAGTACTCCGGTGAGGGCCCCCGGCGGTTCCAGACTCCGTCCACGACCACAAAGCCCGCCTGCAGCAGCAGCCGATTGGTGGCCGGATAGCTCCAGGTCACTTGCCCTTTGTTGCTGGGCCAATACGGATTGTCTGAGGCAGCCTCAGGTGAATTGGTTCCGGCGGGGATGCCGCCGAAGCAGTTGCAGTTGCGTTCATTGGTCACGAACCCGGCGAACTTGTTCTTCTTCGAGGCCTGCACCGTCAAGCGGCCCGTGACCTCCCGGTAGTAGTTGAGGCTGGACGCCGTGTGATTGAGATCGGGCGCGAAGAACAAGCTTGTTGGCGTCGCGTTCCAGAATTGCCCCGGATAGTAATCGGAGGTGACCCACCGGCGCCAGCTCCCGAACCACCACACCCTGTCCCGCTTGATCGGGCCACCCGCGCCGCCACCCACGTCATAGCGCTGCTTGATGACGGGGGCCGAGCTGACGCCCCGGATCTGCAGCGCGCTATCGAGGTTGTTTCCCTGCAGGTGCTCGTTGGAAAAGTTGGTCGCAAAGGACCCATTCAGTTTGTTCCCGCCGTCCCGGGGGATGATGTTCACCAGGGCGCCACCGCTCTCCGCTTCGGCCGTCGCGCCGCTGGTCTGGACGACGGTTTCGTCCACGACGGCGGGGTTCACGCTGGTCATGCGGTTGCCGGCGGCCACCATGGTCCCGAAAAACATCCCCTCGCGCAGTTGCTGGAAGTCGTTGACGAGGCTGCCGTGGATTTGAAATCCCTGGACGTCCTCCCCCTTGTTGCCGCCGACATCCTGCGCGCTCGCCCCGCCGGCCCCATACACGGCCCCTGGGATAAGTGCGATGTATTGGTTGACGGTTCTGTTGGTCGGGAGCGCCTCCGCGACCTCCCGCGCGAACACTTTCTGCTGATTGACGTTCTGGGTGTCCACGATCGGCGCCGCCCCGGAGACCGTGACCGTCTCCTCGAGGGCCCCCACCTTCAGCTCGGCGTTCACGGTTGCGGTGAACCCGGTCGTCAACTCGACGCCTTCCCGCTTGAGCGTGCTGAAGCCGGCCAACGTGAAGGTCACGGTGTAGGTGCCAGGGCGCAGATCCACGATCTTGTATTGTCCCTGGTCGTCGGTGACGACCGTCCGGACCTTTTCGATCAGGGCGGGACTGGCCGCTTCCACCGTGACGCCCGGCAGCACCCCACCCGACGGGTCTTTCGCTACCCCCCCAATCGTGCCACTTGCCAAGCTCTGCGCGCGCCCGGCGGCCGGCAGGGGCACGAGACTCAACACGAGCACGACACACCCGAGTAGGTGTCCTTTCACGGCTTTTTCACTTCTCGTCATCGCTCGCCTCCTGTGCATCTTGCGCAACAAGTAACCGAGAGGGGCGTCGTGCCCGAAAACGCATCGCTCACGTTATCGCCGTTGGAATCGATGATCGCGGGGCGAGACCTGCCTCTGCAGGCCTCGCTCCGGTCTTTCTCAAAAGTTAACCGTGATCCCCAGTTTAGCCGTGCGTGGACCGAGCACGGTCGTGGCGTTTCGCCAGGCCGAGCCGTACCGCGTGGTCATCGCCAGCACCGGGTTCGCATTGAACAGGTTGTAGATGTCGAACTGCGGCTGCACGCGGAGCGTCTTCCGCCTGAACGTTCGGCTCAGGCGAATGTCGAACTGCTGATCGCTTCGACCCTGCTCGTAATACGAGTTGGGCGCAATCAACTCGATCGTCGCCGTCCCATTGCATGTTGTTCTGGTACCGCACGACGCGAGGTTGCGACCAAGCGATGGCAGAATCTCCGCATTGGTGGCGACATAGCTTGCCGTCGTGGGGATCGTCGGCACGTGTTGGTACGTCGCGGCGAACTGGAGAGCACCGGGCAGGGGGTACACGGCCGAGACTTTGAACTGCGTCGTGCCCGACCAGGGCGGGTTGATCTCGCAGTTATAGAGCTCCTGCGGCGAATCCACCACGAAGCACCGGTTCGTCCGCTCGCTGCCCGTGCTCATGCCTCCCTGGATCAGGCCACCCCTGCCAAACCGTGCATTGAGGGTGATATCGACGCCGTTAAAGACGTCGCGCTGCTTGCCGTAGTGTGACGCCTGCGAGACCAGGTTCTGGGTCTGGCCGAATTTCGCGACGCTGACGTCCGCCAGGCCGCAGATCTGGTTGCCACCGCCGCCGGGCAGCTTCGCATTTGTCGGCGTCGTGATGCAGTGCTTCGTGTAATCCGCCGGGGTGACCAACTGGTTGTCGGTGACCTGGAAGTTGCCGTACCACGTGCGGAAATACCCGATATTGAGCGCGACGCCCGGTCTCAGCTCATGCTGGAGCTGCAGGGAGGTCTGCCAGTTGTACCCGCGGTTCCCGAAGCCTTGGGTTACATCACTGGCATAGGTCGTGGTTTGCACGACCTGGCCGAACGTCGTACTCGACAAGGGTCCCAGCTCGCTCTCCTGCGGGGTGTAGTCCCCGTTCGCGTCGTTCCAGGTCCGCGTCGCGCTGGTCGCAATCAGATTCGGGGGATTGATGGAGGAGACGATGCCGCCAATCGGCTCGAAGAGAATGTACCGGCCCAGAAACACCTTGATCGCCGTCCGGCCATTGCCGAACAGGTCGTAGGCCGCGCCCAGGCGTGGGTTCAAATCCGACCAGCTCGGCACCCCCTTCAGCTCCGGAAAGTCGAATGCGGGCCGAAACGTGCTCACCGGGAGCCGCTGCGCGGGAATGTAACCGCTCAGGTGATCGTACCGGAGGCCGAGGTTGAGCGTCAGGCGCCGGACGGTCCACTGATCCTGCGTGTACAACGCCATCGTGTACATCCGCGAGCGATCGGTCGTTGGCCCGGTGTAGTAGGTGACTGATTGAGGCGTCCTTCCCGAAAACGTGTAGCTGATGTTGTCGCCGTCGGCCCCAAACACGCTGAGACGGTTGCGCCACCCGTCCATGAATTGGAATCCGGTCTTGAAGGAATGCGACCCGGTCACGTAAGAGACCGTGAAGCGTTCATTCATCTGGCCGAAAATCTGCCGGTTCCAGCTGATGGGCGCGCCGTACCGGTAGTTCCTCGCCGAATCCAGCACGCTTCGGATGGCGTAGGCCCCGCCTGTCTTGACATCGAGGGCTTCCTGATCGGCGGCTCCGTGGCGTTGATTCCAGATGCCATACACCACCGCCGTGCCGCCCTCGAAGAGGAGCCTGTTGGTCTGCGGGCGATTCCAGGTGAGCTGGCCTTTCCAGTTGGGCCAGTAGAACGCATTCGTGAGACCCTCGGGAGATGCGGTTCCAGCATCGAGGCTGAAGCAATTGCAGTTGCGTTCATTGGTGACGAACGCGGCGACCTTGTCTTTCTTCGTGGGGCGCCAAGTCACGCGGCCAGTGAGCTCCCGGTAGTAGTTGAGGCTGTACGCGGGCCGGCCGAGATCCGGTGTGTAGAATAAGCCGTTCTGGGCGGCGTTCCAATAATTCCCCGGATAGTAGTCGTTGAGCACCCACCGTCGCCAGCTCGCGAAGAACCACAGCTTGTCCCGCCTGATTGGGCCGCCAACCGCGCCGCCGACGTCATAGCGCTGTTTGATGAAAGGAGCCGTCAGAAGGCCCTGGGCGCGCAACGCGTCATCCAGATTATTCGACTGCATGCCCTTGGTGGAGAAGGTGGCCGTGGTGGACCCGCCCAGGGTATTGCCGCCATCCCGGGGAATGATATTCACCAGCGCGCCGCCGCTTTCGCTTTCCGCCGCGCCACCGCTCGTCTGCACCGTGGTTTCCTCGACGCCCGCGGGGTTGACGCTCGTCATGCGATTGCCGGCCGCTATCAGCGTCCCGAAAAACATCCCTTCCCGCAATTGCTGAAAATCGTTCACACGACTGCCATGGACCATGAACCCCTGGTTGTTCTCACCTTTATTGCCGCCGACGTCCTGGGACGTGGCGCCCGTGTTGTACGTGGCCCCCGGGATGAGCGTGGCATATTGGTTCACCGTGCGGTTGGTCGGAAGCGCCTCGGCGACCTCTCGCGCAAACACCTTCTGCTGATTGACGTTCTGAGTGTCGACAATCGGCGCCGCGCCGGACACCGTGATCGTCTCCTCCAGCGCGCCCACTTTCATCTCGGCGTTGACCGTCGCGGTGAACCCGGTCGTCAGCTCGACGCCTTCCCGCTTGAAGGTGCTGAAGCCGGCGAGCGAAAACGTCACGCTGTAGATGCCCGGCCGAAGATCCGTGATTCGATAGACGCCTTGATCGTCCGTCACCGCGGTGCGGACTTTTTCGATCAACGCGGGACTGGCCGCCTCCACCGTCACGCCCGGCAGCACCCCTCCCGAGCTGTCTTTGACGACGCCGGCGGTCGCGCCGGCGGCCAACCCCTGCGCGTGCCCGACGGCCGGCAGAAGCAATAGACTCGACAACACGACGAGACACCCGAACTGCCTGGTTTTCTCAGATCGCGCCATCACTCACCTCCTGAGCACTCAAACCGTTTTGCGCTCACCAGCCGGCTGCGAGCAGCGTGAGCCATGCCGTCGGTTTCATATGCGGCTCCTGGTGTTGTTCACGAGCAGTCGAGCGTCATGCCGGCGGCGTAGCGCTTCTTCACTTCGCCCTTCAGGAACACGTAATACTCGGCCATCTGCGCCAGCTCCTTCTTGGTGCCGACCGGTCCGTGGCCGGGCTCAAGGCTGTCGCTCTCGCCTTTTGACGCCTGAATTGTGATGGGCCGGGCTGATGGTGCACCCGGACGTGAGCGGTGTCAAGCGCGCCGCGGCGAGAATCGCCCGGCGAGGGTCAATGGTTGTGTTGTTGACTTGGGGTGGGGCCCTGATTCATTCTGTAAACCATTAATTCGAGAACTACTTTCTGAAAGCTGAGCTGA
>JAHFUJ010000257.1 GCA_023265105.1 Acidobacteriota bacterium | reverse complement strand
TCGATCTCAACAAGGGCGACCTCATCTGGCAAATCGCGCACGGCGAGACGCCCGACAACATCCGCAATCACGCGGCGCTCAAGGGTGTGACGATTCCGCGAACCGGACGAATCGGCCGCATCGGGACGCTGGTCACCAAGACCCTGGTGATCGCGGGCGAGGGTGGGTTCTTCACGACGCCCAACGGCCAGCGGGGCGCGATGCTGCGCGCCTACGACAAGGCGACGGGACAGGAAGCTGGCGCCGTGTACATGCCGGCGCCGCAGACCGGATCGCCCATGACCTACATGATGGGCGGCAGGCAGTATCTGGTCCTCGCCATCGGCGGAGCCTCGTACAGCGCCGAGCTGGTGGCGTTCCGATTGCCTGCCGCGCAATGAAGGTCCAGAGAAATCGGAATTGGTTTCTGGATTTTGGGCCACTACGGACGAACGGTGAACCCCGCTTTCGACGCGGCCGCCACCTGTCGCTCGTCGAAGCACACAAATGGCCGCCGCCGCGGCCGTTCACGGCACCACACGAGGGCCGCCGCGAGCTGCAGCGCATCCGCCCCGCGGATGCCGTACTCGACGGGCAGCCCCTCGGCCAGCGTGCGGATCTGTTCGGAGGGCAAGATTTCATCCCAAGAGTAAACGCTCCTCACGATCCTCCCTGAGGGCCGCGACGGCGGTGCCCAGAGTGAGGTCCGCGCGCCGCGCTCTCCAGAACGAACGGGGCAGCGCGCGCTCGGCTTTGCGCATGAGACCTGACGCGACGAGGGCGGTGTCCTCCGCCGTCTCGCCATCAATCGCCAGCGGCACGATCTTCGCGATCGGCCGCTGACGATCGCGCATGACGATCTCTTCGCCGGCGCGAACTTCTCGTCGGTACTGGGTCAGGCGGTTCCGCAGGTTCGCGATGTTCGTACTCCGCACAGAGCCTCCAATATGGCCACGGTAGTCATATCGGCGCGGGATCGCCAGCGCTCTGGCGCCGCGACGCGACGTGAAGGCGCGTGCCCGCGAAATAGGGATTGCGGATTTGGGATTCGGGATTAGGGACTCGCCGGCGCGCAAATTATGCGTGGCGGCTGCGCAGCGATCGTGCGGAATTTGCCAACCTCGACTTCGTTGCTTCGATTCTCCGAGCGTTTCTTCGTGTCGTCCCGTGGCATCAGCGTTGCTACGCCGAGAAACGATGCTACTATTGAACGACGGGCAACGGGCGCTGCTGGCGGACAAGTTGTCCGACGCCGCGAATCTGGCCGCGGGCGCGTTATTCTTCGGCCAGTTCGTCGGCAGTCGGCCGTTCTCGCTTACTCTGGCCCTGTGCGGTCTGGGATCGTGGGTAGGTCTCTTCGCATGGGCGGTGGTGCTCGCCAGAAAGAAGGACTGATGGCTGGAATCTACATAATGCTAGGGGGCATGGTGCTCTTCGCCACCATCATCGGTGTTCTCGATCTGCTCGGACAACGTCAGAAGCGACGGCAACATAAAGGATAGCCCGCCCTTTCCATCCGCGGCGACGATCTTGAGCCGCCCGCGCTATACTGACCGCCTCCATCGTACGAACAGTGCATGACGCTTTCCGCCGGAACTAAACTAGGCCCGGTCGGGGCGCTTTCGAATTGCCTCGAAGTAGGCCGTGACTTTCACACGTCAACCCTATCAGAAGCGCAGATTCGGCATAGGATTGATCGACAAAACTGAATCCCCGGCCTCCCGAGCTGCGGCGCTGCCTGGAGAAAAATCTGAAGCGACGTTGGCAGGCCGTCGGCGAGTTGCGCGCGGAGATCGAAGCGATCGCCGAGATCGCAGAGCACGCAGCTAGAGTACCGGTCTTCTGAGCCGCGCGGATTACAGTTCTTTCCTCGTCGCTGCCCTTTTCCGTAGGCGCACGGAAGCGAAAACTAAAATTGGCCAATGTTTGCCGCTGGCACATGGGGTGCACGGAGAGGTTCGCCCCGGGATGCCTGATCGTCCACGCGTCATCATCGCGCTGCCAGACCCGGCCGAATGCGGCACCGTTGCCGACTGGCTCTCGGCGGACGGCTTCGAACCGGTCAGGCGACCGACTTCCAGGGCCGCCGCCGACGAAATGCAGACACAGGCATTCGACCTGCTGATTGCGGACGCAGCTTTCGCCTTCCGTGAGGGACTTCACACCAGGGACCGCGCGCGCAATTCTCTGACGCCCACCGTCGTGATCGGCGACTCCGCTGCGGCTCCGAGCGAAGCGGCGAGCGGGCAGACCATGTACATGACGCGACCGATCGAACGCGCGCTGCTCGTCTGCTTCGTCTCGATGGCCATCCTCGACGCCAGGCCGAACCGCCGTTCGGTGCGAAAGGCGGTGAATCGTTCCGACGCCTTCGTGAACGGCCTGGCCACGCGCATCGTCGACGTCAGCCACGAGGGATTGCGCCTGGAAGTGTCGCCCAATCGGCGGTCGGTTCTCCCACCTTACTTCAGCGTTCGGGTCTCGCTGTTGGACGTCGCCGTCACCGTACAGCGAATATGGATGCGACCCGCGTCGAACGGAGCGTCGACGAGCTGGGTCGGCGGGGCGTTGTCGCAGAATCGGGCCAGCGCCGAGCAAGCCTGGCGATCCTTCGTCGACACGATTCCGATCGTCGGTGAGCGCGGCGCCCACATGCGTTCCTAATCCGCGCACTCGATCGCAAGTGAGGCCGAATCTTACCGCTCAAGTCCGCGAATACACGAGCTGTCCGCCGACATACGTTTGCACGACGGTCAACTGAGCATCGAGGACCACCAGATCCGCGGTCGCGTCGGCCGCGATCAGGCCGTGACCCACCAGGCCGAGCTCCCGGGCGGGCGTCGTCGAGCAGACCGCCACCGCGTCGACCAGTGACAAGCCGATCTTGCCCACCAGGATTTGAAAAGCCCGGTCCATCGTCAACACGCTGCCGGCCATCGTCCCATCGTCGAGAAACGCCGCCGATTCGCCGGCCGTAATCGGTTGGCCGCCAAGGGACGCGCGCGCCCCGGCCGGAAGACCCGACGCGGCGGTCCCGTCTGTAATCGCGAGGATACGCGACGGACGCTTCGCGGCGATGGCCGTGCGGACGAGGGCGGGATGCACATGGAAGCCATCGCAAATGAGCTCGGCGGCCACCTCGTCGGTCTGCAGAATCGCGCCAGCCAGCCCCGGCGCGCGGTGGCCGAGCGGCGGCATGCGATTGAAGAGATGGGTCGCCTGGCGCGCGCCGGCGGCGATGGCCTCGAGCGCTTGATCGTAAGTCGCCCCGGAATGTCCCAGCGACACGTGATGGCCGCGCGACGACAGCCAGCGGATCAGATCGATTCCGCCATCGAGCTCGGGCGCCAGCGTGACGATGCCGACATCGGGCGCGGCGCGCTCGATCTCGCGCAGCAGGTCGGCGGCGGTAAACTCCTCTTCTTGTACGTGGCGTCCGCCCTCTTCTTGTACGTGGCGTCCGGCTTTAGCCGGACCCTCGGCGGCGGGCGACGTGCCCGGAGGTCCGGCTAAAGCCGGACGCCACGTACGCGCAGGTCCGCGGTCCGCAGGTCCGGCTAAAGCCGGACGCCACGTGCCCAGTGCCACACGCGCGCTCCGCAGACACCGCAACGGCTGTGCGCCGCGAAACTCCGGGTTGATGAAGTTGCTCTCGAGGTGCGCCGGCAGCACCCGGGCGGCGCGGCCGGCCGGCGTCTCGCGGGCGCGCCGCACCTGTTCGAGGACGCCGCGGAGCGCGTCCGGCGCGCAGGCGACCGTCGTCGGGCAGAACGCCGTGACGCCGTAGCGGGGCAGCTTCGCCGCCATCGACGCGATCGCCTCGCCGGCATCGAGCGAATCGACGCCGTCGACGCCGTGTACGTGCACGTCGATGAAGCCGGGAACGATGTAGTGGCCGTGGAACGCAAGCGGCGGAGGCGCGTGACCGCCGGCGACTGAGCCCGAAACCGTGCCGGGGCGGACGTCGGCGATGCGATCGCCGTCGACCACGAGCGTGCCGGGCGTGAGCATCCGGTCGGGCAGCACCAACTCGGCGCCCGACAGCACGATCATTGCGGCGCAGCCGCGGCCAGACGTGCCGCGCCAATCGCCGGAGCGTCGGCGCCAAGCAAGGCAGGCGCGACCGCAAGCGCCTGCATCATCGGGCCCGGCAGCCGGCGCGCCAGCTCGGTGCGCACCGGCTCCAGGAACAAATCCGCCGCCGCCGACATGACGCCGCCAAGCACGAGCATCTCCGGATCCGCGATCGCGACCAGGTTGGCCGCCGCCATGCCGAGATACTTCGCCGTATCGCGCACGACCGAGATCGACACGCCATCGCCCTGGCGCGCCGCCTCGAGCACCTGCTCCAGCGTAATCGCCGCCAGATCGTCGTTGACCAGATCCTGCACCCGCGACCGATCGCCCGCTTTGATCCGCCAGACGAGGCGACGGACGATGCCCGCGGCGGCCACCTCGGCTTCGAGACATCCAACCTTGCGATAGTCTTCGCGTTCGACCGGATTGAGCGCGAGCCACGCAATCGCCGGCGCGCGTCGATGTGCGCCGGTGACCCGAACGCCGTTGCGTACGATGCCAGCCGTTGTACGATCGGCGACGGCAAAATAGACGGCGTCGTGCACGTCGCGCGCGGCGCCAATCCAGGTTTCTGCCACGGCGGCAGCCGTGCCGGAGGCAATGGCCGCCTCATGGAGAAACGGGCCGGCATGCCGGCTGGCCAGCGACTGCAGGGCGGCGAGCGTCGCCGGCGAGTCGGGATTGGTGGACGCGACGCCCGGCCAGCTCGTTCCTGGCGACGCGGCCCGAACGCGATCGAGCGCGGCGAACGCCGCCGCGCTCAGGTCGGCGCCGGCGTCGGCCTCGGCGCGCGCGAGCACCTGCCCGCGATCGTCGAGGGCCACGGCGACGGCCAGAGTGTCCCGGAGTTCCAGTCCCAACATCGTGAGAATTACCAGTCGCCTTCCCGACCCCAATCGGTATGAACCTGCAGTTTGCGTCCGGCAAGCGGCAGACCCGAGAGACCGGCACCATCGCCGGCATCCTCGCCGTTCCCCTCGGATCGACTGAACAGCGTCCTGTCGATGCGATCGAGCAGCGCCAACAGTTCCCGCTCGTCGGGCGCGTGGATCACCAGAACGCCGCCGCCTTCGTCGGGTGGAAACCGGCGATCGTCCAGGTAGTCGCGATCCATCGTCACGAGCGTGCGCCGGAGCTGCTGCGCGAGCCGGTAGTGCTTCAGGTCGGGGGCGCGGCGCAACCCTTCTTCTTCGAGCACGAAGAGCACGTCCCAGTGCAGGCGCGTCCGCATGTGGACGACGAGCCCCGCCGGCACGTTGGCGTCGGCATAGATGCGCGGCCGCGGCGAGAGGCGTTCGGCGTGCGAGGCGAGTTCCGAAGAGAGAGTACCCATAGAAAGGACAAAGGACAAAGGAAAAAGGCAAAAGGTAAAAGGTAAAGGCAAAAACACTTTTGCCTTCTAACTTCTAACTTCTACCTTCTTCTCCTGCACCGCCTTCGCCTCGCGCACCAGCGCCGCGACGAGCTCGTCGCGTTTGTGCACGAGCTCCTTCCGCGTGCGGCGCCCGTTCGGCGAGCCGACCGCGTACTCGCAGAAGAGCGGGAACGCGATCGTCGAGTCGCAATAGGCGACGACCGTGTCGGGCAGCATCCCCGGGTTCACCTTGCCCCAGCTGACGGCTTCGGCCGGCGTCGCGCCCGAGAGCCCGCCCCACACCACCTGGTCGGTCGTGATCTGGATGAAATACTCGGCCCCGCCCTTCGGGATGCCGTAGACCTCCCAAAGCGTCGGCTGCGCCTGCAGGTAGAAATTCTTGGGCGAGCCGCCGCCGAGAATCACGCACCCATTGCGCTCGGCAGCCAGCACGATCGCGCAGATCTCGTTCACGTCCTTGTTGGGATCGATCATCAGCCGGCCGCCGTTCATCAACTCGTGATACGCGATGTTCATGCCGATCGAGCTGTCACCGGGCGACGAGGTGTAGATCGGCACGCCGTGCTGGGCCGCGCGCGCGACGACCGAATGCTCCTCGCATCCGGGATAGCATTCGAGCAGGTCGCGGCCCAGCCGGTAGTGGAACTCGGAGGTCGCGATCGGCTCGTTCAGGCCGGACCGGACGATGAAGTCGCGGATGTAGGCGTCGGTCTCGAGCAGAACGGTCGCGGGAAAAAGGACGTCGTAGATGCGAATGATGCCGTCTTCGTACAGCTCGACGTCGTTGAGGAACGGGGAGCCGCGCCGCAGCGTGAAGTTGAGCGCGTAGTGCAGATCGTGATACAGGTTTGCGCCGGTCGAGACGATGAAATCGACCAGGCCGCGATCCATCAGCTCGATGACGCAGCCGCCGAGCCCGGCCGGCGTCATCGCGCCGGCCACGGTCAGACCGATCGTCGTGTCGTGCTCGGGATCGAGCATCTTGTCGGAGAAGATCTGGCACGCCTCGGACAGGCGGGCGGCGTTGAACGCCTGAAATCCTTCGTCGACCAGATGCCTGATCTCCGGGCTGCCGTTCGGCCGATAGTACCGAATCGGTTTGCCGGAGAGAACCTGCCGGCGGGAGGGCCCGGACGATCCGGGAGCGCGGTGCGGCAACGGTGTGGCTCCTTAATGAAGGCTCGCGGGGCCCCACCCCCGCTCGCTTGGGCCGCGGGCGCTCGAGCGTAGACGCGCACGCTCGGACAGCAGCGAAATCGTGAATAGCTTAACATT
>JAHFUJ010000256.1 GCA_023265105.1 Acidobacteriota bacterium | reverse complement strand
TGGCCAGCATGGGGCCGGCGTCAAGCGCCTTCACGAGGCGCATGATGGTGACGCCCGTTTCGCGGTCGCCGTTGATGATGGCGCGGTGGACCGGCGCGGCGCCGCGATACCGAGGCAGCAGGGAGGCGTGGACGTTGACGAGGCCGAGCCGCGGCGTGGCGAGTACGGCGTCGGTCAGAATCTTTCCGTACGCCGCGACCACGCCGAGATCCGCACTCCAGGCGGCGAACGGGTCTAAGAACGCGGGATCTGTCAGCCGCTCGGGTTGCAGGAGCGGCACGCCTGCCGCGGCGGCGCGCGCCTTGATCGGCGCGGCCGTAGTCCTCTGACCGCGGCCGCGCGGGCGATCGGGTCGCGTCACGACGCCGACCACCGGATGGCGCGAGGCCAGCAGCGCGTCGAGCGTCGGCACGGCGAATTCGGGTGTGCCGAAAAACACGAGGCGCAGCGCGGGGCCGGCTACCATTTGCCGGCGCGAGTCAGCTTCTTGATTTTCCGGACGATGAGATCGCGCTTGATGCCGCGCAGGCGGTCGACGAACAGCGTGCCGTCGAGGTGATCCATCTCGTGCTGAAACGCCCGCGCCAGCAGTCCGACCCCTTCGCGCTGCTGCTCGTTGCCGGCGCGGTCGAGCCCCTTGACGACCGCGCGCAGCGGCCGGACGACGGTCGCCTCGAATCCCGGCACGCTCAGGCAGCCTTCTTCTTCGAGCTGCATGCCGTCGCGCTCGACGAACTCGGGATTGATCACCACGGTGAGGCCCGAGGGGTCGCGCCCGGATGACAGATCGATGACGAAGATGCGGAGCGGCACGCCGACCTGCGGCGCGGCCAGTCCGACGCCAGGCGCCGCGTACATCGTCTCGATCATGTCGTCGATCAGCCGGTCTATTTCCGGCGTGATCGCCTCGACAGGACGAGCGCGATCGTGAAGGCCCTCGGCGCCGTACTTGAGAATCGGCCTAATCATTGCTGGACACGACGATCAACGCAGAGGCCGCAGAGGCCACAGAGGGTGCAGAGAACGCCCTACTCTGGAAAGCCGTTTGCATTCAGTCGCTCTTTCACGTAGTGACTGCATGCAATTCCGATGCTGACGAGGTGATCTTACTCGTGGCGCGAGATTCACCATATGCAACGAATCAGGGTTTTGCGTGTTGCAAATGTTTCACTCTGCGCCCTCCGCGGCCTCTGCGTTTTACGTCGTGGGGAAGCTCATTCATGAGCAGTGTACGTGGCGTCCGGCTTCCGCCTTCGCATGAAGCTTCGGCGGACAGGTCAGCCGGACCTGCTGAATCGCGCCGAGGTGCGCTTCTGGAACGCTCGCCAGTTCTCGACCAGCTCTTCGACGGAATCGCCGCCGAATTTTTCGATGGCCGCGTCGGCAAGAACAAACGCGACCATCGCTTCGGCCACCACGGCGGCGGCGGGGACGGCGCACACGTCGCTTCGCTCCACGGTGGCAGGGCTCTCGGTCATGGTCGCGAGATCGACCGAGCGCAGCGGCTTCATCAACGTCGCAATCGGCTTCATGTAGCCCGAGACGCGCAGATCTTCGCCGTTGGTGACGCCGCCCTCCAGGCCGCCCGCATTGTTGGTCGGCCGGGACACCCCCACGCCGCTCGGCCGCGAGGCACCCACCGGCGGCAGAATCTCGTCATGGACGCGCGAGCCGGGTAAGGCGGCCACGGCCGGGCCGCGGCCGATACCGACCGCCTTGATCGCTGGAATCGACATCAGGGCCTGGGCGAGACGTCCGTCGAGCTTGCGATCCCACTGCACGTAACTGCCGAGGCCGGCCGGCACGCCATGCGCGATCACCTCGAAGCTGCCGCCCATGGTGTCGCCCGCCTCCCGCGCGCGATCGATCTCGGCAATCATCCGGCGCTCGACTTCGGCGTCGACGCAGTGAAGCGGCGCATCGGCGCGAATGGCGCGCGCATCTTCGTAGGCGATCGCGAGCGGATCGGGCAGCGACGCCGACCCGATCGAAATGACATGACTGACAATTTCGGCCCCAAGTCGGCCAAGCAGTTGTCGCGCGACAGCGCCAATGGCGACGCGCGCGGCCGTCTCGCGCGCGCTCGCCCGTTCGAGCACGTTGCGAATGTCGTCGTGGCCGTATTTCACGACGCCGGCAAGATCGGCGTGGCCGGGCCGGGGGCGCGTGACGGCGGGACGGTCGGGGCCGGGCGCGTCGGCCGGCTGTTCCGGCTCGACGTACATGGTGCGCTGCCAATTCTCCCAGTCCTTGTTCGGGATCAGCAGGGCGATCGGCGCTCCCGTTGTGACGCCGTGACGGATGCCGCTCAACGCGTCGGCGCGATCCGACTCGATCGCCATGCGGCGGCCGCGGCCGTACCCGCCCTGGCGACGGCGCAACTCGGCGGTGACGGCGTCGAAGTCGATCGTCAACCCCGCGGGGACGCCCTCGAGAATCGCGACGAGCGTCTTGCCGTGTGACTCGCCAGCAGTCAGAAAACGCAGCATCGGAGCCTCATTCTATCCGAAATTTTTGCGCACTCAGGGCGACCATCGCGCGTGATGTCGAGCAAAACCGAGAGGGCGACGATCTTGCATCGTGGCGGCGGGACCAAGGAGGCAAGACGCCATGCAACTCATCGCGGATCGATTCGTAACCGGAGACGATGGAGGCGTCGTCGATTTGGCGACGGGGGACCGCGTCGTTCTGACGATCGCGGCGGCGGGCGGATGTGCAGATCAGACACGGTGGGCCGTCAGATGCGACGCGTTGCAAAAACTGCATCACCCTGCGATCGCGTCAATGGTCGATTACGGCGCGATGGGGGAGCAGCGATTCGAGGCATGGGAATGTGGCGCGCCCTGGAGTGGCGCACAGGTCGAAGCGGAACGAGCGCTCTCCGCGGCATCGTCTTTTTTGCGTACCTGTGGATTGACCGAGGGCGGCCCTTCCTGGCGCAGCGTCCACCAGTGGGCCGGGCGAGCGGTCGTGCTGCCGGACGCCGCAACGGGATATCCCGGCGATGCCACGCCGGACGACGTGCGCACCGAGGATGGGAAGGTACTGTGCGGAATCGCGCACGTCGAGCGCCGCGCCGCGTCGGCGATTGCAGAGTTGTTCGACTGGGTCGGCCCTCGGACGCAAGTCGTCGCGCTCTGGGGTCCGACAGGATCCGGAAAGACCAGCGTCGTATCCGAACTGGCGCGCGTCGCGCGGTTGAAGGGTTTCGTCCCGGTGTCGGCTCGCGTGCTCGGGTCGCCGTGGGCCGATGCTGTTGGCGCGCGCACTCTCTTTCTCATCGACGACGAAGTGTCAGCCGGCTGGACGAGCTTGCTCGACGCGTCGATCCGTTGGCCGCGGCCGCATGTCTTGGTGTTCACCGGCGGCGACGACATTCGCGCCGTTCAGGGATTGGCGCTGGAGCGGCTGCCGGCCGGCGCGCTCGCGGCGGCGATTCGTCCGATGCGGCGCGGCTCGCCGGTCGAACGTCGCGTACGGTGGGCCTTGCAGCAGGCCGATGGCTGGCCCGGGCGGCTTGCGCGCCTGTTATGGCGCGACGACGCTCGCACTGAAGACGGTCCGGCTGAAGCCGGACACCACGGCTACGCCAGGTCGTCATGCGGCCTGAAGTCGCGCGGAGGTGCCGCGTCGAGTGACGGCGTCGGGTCGCGAAGCGGCGGTTGGCTGGCCGCCGAGCAGCCGGCTGCTTATGGCAGCGACGAGATCGCCGAGATCCACCCCGCAGGTCCATCCGAGGGTTGCCCCTGGCCCGCTCCCGGCGAGATCGCGGCGCTGCGGCGGCGGATGGACGGGGCGATGCGGCAGCTCGAAACGGGCCGGCACGCGCCCGGCGACCGCGAGCTGCGCCAGGCGATCGGGTCGCTGGCGCGCCGCGACGACTGGACGAGTGCGCGCAGAGGTGCGCTCGCTCTTGCCGCCTCGCTGCTCAAGCGCGGGCGCGCGCGCGATGCGCAGTCAACGATCGAGGAGGCAAGAGGGCACTCGGTTCGCGCGGGAGGAGAAGAGTCGGCGCTCGTCGACGTCGCCACGCTCGCCGGCGTCGCGTGGACCGATCTCGCGCGGCTCGACGAAGCCGAAAGCGTGCTCGCCGCCGCGCTGGCGGCGGCACGGTCGCACGCCGACTCACCGCGTGTGGCGTCGGCGGCGCTTGCGCTCGGACGATGTCTGTTCTGGCGAGGGCGGTACGCCGACGCCGATCAGTTGCTCGCGCCCCCGATGAGGACCGCACTTGTGGATCGCACGGCGGTTCGCGTTCTGGCGATGGCGTCTCGGGTCGCGGTCGGAGCGCGCGACTTGAACCGTGCGGTGTCGTTGGCTGCGGACGCCGTGCAGCGGGCGCAAGCGCTCGGCGACGTTGGGTTGCAGGCAGACGTCGCCTGCGCGGCGGCGTTTGCTCACCTTGCCGTGGGAGACGTCGATGCGGTGGAACGCGATGTGGCGACGTCGGTTGCCGCGGCGCGAACCGCGCGGGATCCGCTCCGCGCCATCCGCGCCAGACTGATCCTTGCGGAACAGGCGAGGCGATCGGGCCGTGGGCCCGCGGCCGTGGCTCTTCTCAATCGCCTCAAGCACGTCGCAAGTGGCTGTCTGCCGCCGATTGTCCGTGCCCGCTGCGATCTGCTCAACGAACTGATTGCGGCTTCAACGCCAGCCTCCACGATCGCGGCTCGCCACATCGCCGCGACCGGATTGACGGCGCTTGCGTTGTTTCTGCCGGCCGCGGATTCGGGCGGCCGCCCGGCCGGTGCGTTTGAGATGGCCGTGGACGACTTCGTCGAGATTCTGGACGTCTGCCAGAGCGCCGAGGACGAGAGCACGGTGCTCAAAGCCGTGTGCGGACGGCTTCACCGCCAGTTGCGGGCGGCAGCGGTCGCCTTCTTCGGGATCGACGGTGCGTCGCACGCGGCGATTGCTTTGGAGGGAGGCCGCATCGAGTACGGAATCGTGGAGCGCGTCACGACGAGCGGCATCGCGATCGCGCCGCACCGGTGTGACGAGCGCATCGAGGCGGCGGCCCCTGTCCGCTACGGTGGCTCGACGATCGGTGCGATCGCCGTGCGGTGGACGCTGGGGGCGTCGCACGATCTCGCGCGCGCGACGAGTGTGTTGACGATGGCGGCGGCCGCCGCGGGGCCGGCGGTGTCGGCGGCGGTGGCGCGCCGCTTTCACGCGACGAGTCCGGCAGCCACCGAGCTGCTCGGCATCGGCACCGCCATCGCCGAAGTCAGACGCGCGGTGGAGCGGGCGGCGAGCGCGCCGTTCGCCGTGTTGATCGAAGGAGAAACCGGCTCCGGCAAAGAGCTGGTCGCTCGCGCGTTGCATCGCGGCGGTCCGCGCCGCGATCGGCCGATCTGCGCGCTGAACTGCGCGGCGTTGCCCGAGGACCTGGTCGAGTCTGAGCTGTTCGGCCACGCACGGGGCGCGTTCACGGGGGCCGTCGTCGAGCGCCCCGGCGTCTTCGAGGAGGCGCACACCGGCACGCTGTTTCTCGACGAAGTCGGCGAGCTGTCGCTGCGCGCGCAAGCCAAGGTACTGCGGGTCGTTCAGGACGGCGAATTGCGGCGCATCGGCGAGAACGTCTCGCGGCGCATCGATGTGCGTATTGTCGCGGCCACCAACCGCGACCTGCGGCGGGAGGCGGCGGCCGCGCGGTTTCGGCTCGATTTACTGTACCGCCTCGACGTGATTCGGATCGTCGTGCCGCCGCTGCGCGATCGCCCCGAAGACATCGCCGTGCTGGTGGAGCATTTCTGGCGTGAGGCGACGGGGCGCATCGGGAGCCGTGCCGCGCTCGGCGCGGCTGCGTCGGCGGCGCTCGCGCGCTATGATTGGCCGGGCAACGTCCGGGAGTTGCAGAACGTGCTGGCCGCGCTCGCCGTCAGAAGCCCCAAGCGCGGCGTCGTGCCGCCCACCGCCTTGCCGCCGCAGTTCGGCCAAACGCGTCAGACAGAGACGTGGCGGCTGGAAGAGGCGCGTCGCACGTTTGAAGAACGCTTCATCCGCGCGGCCCTGGTTCGGACCGGCGGGCGCCGGACCGAGGCCGCGGCGGAACTCGGCGTGACGCGGCAGGGGTTGACGAAGCTGATGAGGCGGTTAGGAATCAGTAGTCAGTAGTCAGTAGTCAGAAGGTGTTGCATGCCCGCAAAGACGTTTTCGCAGGTGACGCTGTGGCAAAAGGCTCACGCATTGGTTCTGGCGACATATCGATTCTCCGCTGGGTTTCCTCGGGAGGAGACGTTTGGCCTGCGGGCACAGTTGCGAAGCTCGATGGTGTCGATGCCGGCGAACTTCGCGGAGGGGTTCAGAAAGCGTGGGCGTGCGGACAAACTGCGCATGTACAACATCGCGCAAGGTTCGCTTGAAGAAAGCCGCTACTATTTCATGCTTGCGAAGGATCTCGGGTACGGCGATTCGCAGCTCTTGCTCGAACAAGTGGACGAAGTCGGTCGCATGCTTGATGCATATATGAACACGATCGGTAGTGACGCTCCCGCACAGCGAGAGCGCTGACTACTGTCTACTGACTACTGACTACTGACTACTGTCTACTGACTACTTCTTTCCTGATGCTCCCCTTCCTCTTGCGCCGCCTCCTCCTGACCGTTCCCGTCCTCTTCGGCGTAGCGACGCTCGTGTTCTCGCTCATCCATCTGGTGCCGGGCGATCCGGTGCAGTCGATGCTGGGCGACAGCGCGTCGCCGCAGGACGTCGCCGATCTGCGCGGCAGACTCGGGCTCGATCGG
>JAHFUJ010000255.1:4093-6777 GCA_023265105.1 Acidobacteriota bacterium | reverse complement strand
GCAACAGCTGCCATCCCATGATGACGGCGGTCACGCTCACGGTCGTGCCTCCGATCAACAACACCAACACGACGATGTCCCACGCGGGTCGGTACCGATACAGCCACGGCAGATCGAGCGAGTGCAGACCGTGATACAGCCAGCGGTTCCATCGCGATCGTGCGGAATAGGCTTCCACGATCCTCGCGGTCCTCAGGTCGATGTAATACATGGAGCGGTCGGCGTCGTTCACGCGCACGAACAGCGCCGGCAACGGCAGATCGTGATGACGGTCCAGGTAGTACGCCTCGTACTTGTCGACCAACCGAGCCTCGGCCAGCTCGGAAGGCCGGCTGGCCCTTGCCAACACCGTGGCGACAATGTCGGGATCGAAAAAGGCCGCGGCCGGGTAGTGGACGGGGATCACGCGCGAGCGCTCGGGCGCTTCCATCGCGAGGTACACCGGCTCTCCGGCAAAGACCGTGAAATCCAGCTCCTTGACTCGGAGATCGGCCGCATCCTTCCCGAGGGCGTCACGCGGATCTTTGGCCGCAAAGGCGGCGAGCTGGAAGCGCCCACCACGCAGGGCGCTCGCCAAGCGGAAGGCCCCACTCGGCCCTTCCGTGAGTTGGTCGAAGGGACCCATGGAAAGGAAGCCGCTCAGCAACCACGTGCAGGTCACCAATCCGAACATCAACCCGAAGATGGCGTGCCAGCGCTTCTGGCCGGTGTAGGGGAAACTCGACGAACCTTCCGGAGAGCGGTACCGCCTCGTGGGCGAATACACCCAAATCCCGACGACGAGTCCCAGTAAACTGATGAACATCCCGATCCCGGACGACCAGATAACCGTCTTGCGCCACAACACGCCGTTTTTTCTGAGCGGCGTGAAGTAGAGCCAATGCGGAATGGCACTGAAATACGCAGCGGTGCGGGATCCGCGCGTGGTGTACTGCACGACTTCCCCCGACACGGTCGAGACGTACACCTCTTCACCGTTCGGCCAGGAATACTTCAGAAGCGGCCAGAGCGCGCGACCCGGACCGCCAACAGTCCACTGGTCCACCTCGGTCATGGTCCCCTCGAACTTGGGCTGACCGACCGACTGTCCCGTCCAGGCCGCGGCTATCTGCTGGCCGAGCTCGCGCGAAATCTCCGTCTGCGGCTGACCATCGTCGGCATACACCAGCGATTGCGCGCGGCCCGCGCGGAAGCGGTACGCAGGCCGTCCGTTGAACATGGCGAGCATCACCTGGTCGGGGGAGCCGGGTTGCTGCAGGGTCGCATAAGCGTCCTGAGGCGACAGGCGAATGCGAGACGCGTCCAGGACCGTCGCTCGCTTCAAGCGATCCGCCGGCTCCACTTCGGGATAGCTCCAATACATCATGACGATGCCCGATGTGAACCACAGCGCGAACAGCACACACCACGTCACACCCAGCCAGCGATGGCAGAAGATGACGAATCTCAGAAGCCTGGCACGCGACATGACCGCCGATTGTACAAGCTTTGCGGTGCTACAATGCGCAAACTATGAAGCACCATTCCACCTCCACGGCCCGGCGCGAATTTCTCAAGTTTCTGGCCGCCAGCCCCTATGTCGCCGCGCTCGGCGGACTGGCCGGCTTCCTCCAGCAAGGCGCGTCCGCCCAGCAGGCCCCGGAAGCGTCCAACCTTATTAGTAGCCCTGCCAACGCCCTGAATGTCTTCGATTTCGAAGAGGTCGCTCACCACAAGGTCCAGCCCGGCCATTGGGCGTACATGGCGAGCGGCGTCGACGACGACGCGACCCTTCACGCCAATCGCGAAGTGTTCAAGCACGTCCAGTTGCGCCCGCGCCGCCTGCGCGACGCCACCAAGGTCGACATGCGCGTCGAGCTGTTCGGCACCGTCTACGCCAGCCCGATCTTCACGTGCCCGACGGGCGGTGAACGATCGTTTCATCCCGACGGCGAATTGGCTGTCGCACGGGCGGCCAAGGCGCGCGGTACGTTGCAGTTCCTTTCGACGGCGACGTCGACCGCCATCGAAGATGTCAACAAGGCGCTGGGTCGCCCGGTCTGGTATCAGCTCTACGCGCCGAGTTCCTGGGACGCCTGCGAAAAAATCCTGCGGCGCGTGGAAGCCGCCGGGTCCTCGGTGATCGCCCTGACGGTTGACAACACCACCGGCCGCAACAGCGAGACCTATCTCCGCACGCGTCCGAAGGACCTGACCCAGTGCACGGCCTGCCACAAAGACGGCCCGGGTCCGTCCGCCAGCGAGCGCGTGATGTACAAGGGCATCGACATGACCGGGGTACGCAACACCAACCCTGCCATGGACTGGGCTTTCGCCGATCGCCTCCGCAAATTCTGGAAGGGGAAATTCATCATCAAGGGAATGGATACGCGTGAAGACGCGCGGCTCTGCGTCGAGCACGGCATCGACGGCATCCTGGTGTCGAACCACGGAGGACGTGCGACCGAGACCTCGCGCGCGACGCTCGAGGCGCTGCCCGAAGTCGTGGCCGAAGTCGGCAGCCGCATTCCGGTGTTCGTGGATGGCGGCTTTCGCCGCGGCACCGATGTGTTCAAGGCGCTCGCGCTCGGCGCCAAGGCCGTGGGGATCGGGCGTCCGATGCTCTGGGGATTGGGCGCGTTCGGCCAGGCCGGCGTCGATCGCGTGCTCGAGATCCTGCAGGGCGAATTGAAACTGGTGATGGG
>JAHFUJ010000255.1:2867-3993 GCA_023265105.1 Acidobacteriota bacterium | reverse complement strand
ACCTTCAGGAATGATCTGATTCGAGCAGATCCGTCAACCATCCAGGACGACAGCTGCCGCGCCTGATCACTTTTCCTGCTGCGAACTCCGCAACGAACCGATACGGCTTATCTGCAGAGCTGTTGTCGAACAAGAAGGCGTGATCGACGAACCCGATTGCCTGCCGGAGGTTCTCAAGCGTGCGAGGGAATCTGGCGATGACCTTCTCGTCGGGGACGTCATGCCCACCGGCTTCAGTGCGCTGCACGACACGAGCGATCGCCAGGTCACTACTGTCCAGGCCGATGAACACCAACAACACAACGTAGCCTTGCGAACGGGCTTCACGGAGGAACGCAATCTTCGCGCCTTCCCGGTCGGAAAACACAGTTTCCATGCAGAACGATATCCCGCGGGAGACCAGATCTCGCCTTACGGTATCGGCAAGTTGGGCTGCCTCATACGCGACGGTGTCTGGCGCCTCGGGCGCCAAGGCACGGGCGATATCATCAGGGTTGAGAATGCGAAGGCCGCTCGCCTTGAGGAAGGTCTCGACGAAGGTTGTCTTGCCGGCGCCGTTGGGACCTGCAACGACAACCAAGACCCGGTCGGCGGCATTAAGGCGCTCCCCAAGCGCTCCAACACTTTCGGCGTCTTGACTCATCGGGAGACGCGGGCGCGTCTCTGGCGGGCGGCGACGAATCGGCGCTTCTCAAACCGACCCGCTGTGCGTGTGCCATCAGGCTCGATGCGCACGATTGACCCGGAACCACTTGGATCGCTCTGATAGACAATCCGGCCCCGCTTGAGTGTCCACGCAAGCTCAGAACGATCCGTCGCGGCCGCAACATTCTGAAGCACGTGGTAGATCGCCTGTCGCGTCAAGGCACCACTGAAGGCGCTCCGCAGGTTGCCGTCGCCGCGCTTGAGCGCAAGCACATCCTCGTAACGGAGGGCCGTCTCGACAGAACGTCCGAGCTTGGCCCAATGTTCGATCTGGGCCGTAATGGAGCGCTCCGTGGCCTCCGCCTCCCGGCGAGCGAGCTTCACGAGCTCATCGGACAGTTTTACCGGCATCCCCACGCGGTGTCACCTCTAGGTAGTATTTTACTACCCATCGTTGCCCCGAGCAACCGGCGTCCCTTCT
>JAHFUJ010000255.1:0-2767 GCA_023265105.1 Acidobacteriota bacterium | reverse complement strand
CCGCTACCTGCTCGACGTGCCAGTGGCAACCGGCGCGGCTCTGAAGAGCGCAAGATCGATCGCCTCCGCCATCGCCCGGTACCCGGCGTCGTTCGGGTGCAGGTGATCGCCGGAGTCGTACTGCGGCAGGAATCTGGCCGGATGGCTCGGATCCCGGGTCGCCACGTCGAAATCGATCACCGCGTCGTACGCGTGGCTCGTCCGAATCCACTGGTTGAACGCCTGACGCTTGGTCTCGCCGACCTGGGTGAAGTAGCCAGCGCCTTCAAACGGCGTCAGCACCGCACCGTAGATTTTGAGGCCTCGTGCGTGCGCCCGTTCGATGAGCTGCCGCTGGGCGCTGACGAGGTCCTCGACCGTCGGCGACGGATTCTCGCGCGCGTTGCCGATGTCGTTGAGGGCCATGTCCGCGACGATGACATAGATCACGCCCGTCTGCGCCAGCACGTCACGGTCGAACCGGGCCAATGCGTTGCCGCCCGCCGCGAACGCGCCTTCGCTCAGCGTTCGGTTCCCGCCGATTCCCTCATCGAGCACGGCCACGGGCGTTGGCTGCGCCAGCAGCCGCCGCGCCAGATGATTCGGCCAGCGGTTGTTCGTGTCAGGCGTCGAACGTGCGCCATCGGTCAGCGAGGCGCCGAGCGTCACGACCGCGCCCACCGATTCCGGAGCGGTCACTTCGACGCGCGACAAGACGAACCAGTTCTGCAGCGTCGCCGCAACTGGGAAAGCCGGCTTGCCGACGTGATTGCCCGTCTCCGACGCGTAGCTGGTCTGCAGCGCGTTGTTGTGCATCGTGAGCGGCGACGGGGCGTTCGTGTTGCCAGGCAGATACAGATCGATGGCCAGATCGGCCATCGGCGGCACCGCGAGGCTGACCCGATCGCTGAACACCGTCGCGCCGGCAGGAATCGTGATCGTGGGCTGCCCGCTGAAGCTCAACGCGCGGTCGGATACCGGCACGATGGCCGAGGTCTTGTCTCGCAGCGCGATATGAGCGGCGCCCAGGGTGAGCGGAGCGGTCCCGAACGCGTTGCTCAGCACCACGCGCACGCCCGGACCGCCGATGCTCGTATGGACGATCTGGCGCAGCGTCTGGTTGTTGAAGTGCATGAAGGGCGCGGGCGGCGCCGCCGCCGGCGCGGCCGGCGGTGGATTCTGCGGGCGCCCGACAACCGCCGTGGCCCAGGTGCCGACCCAGTGCTCGCCGGGGCTTTGCTGGGCGAGCATCGGGTGCACAGCGAGCGGAAGGGCCGCGAGCACGACCAGTCCGACAATCTCCGACGCGATGCGCTTGGCGGATCGCCGTCGCTCGACAGTTGTCATGAACTCCCGCTCCTTTCGTTCGCCATTGTTCGTGCCACGGCGATCGATGCCGAGGCTCCTCGGTCACCACGCAGATTGTCGGACTTTGGGCATTCCAACACAAGAGTTCACTGCCGCCGCCACAGGCGCAGCTCGTGGACCGACCACCAGCGCCCAGGAGAGACGCCTGTCTCGCGAATCGACAGCGTGATGGTCTCATTCGGTGGAAGGGAGATGGCGATCGTCGGATACTGCGGGTCACGAACGAAGCCCCCGATAAATTCGGGGTAGGGCGTCGCCCGGTACAGGGTCCGAGATGCTCCTTGCCCGTCCGCCGCATCGATTTGCAGCTCACGGGGGATGTCGTCGAGCGACCGGGTCGCGAGTTGGAGCTCCACGCGCGCGATGTCGGAGGGCCGCTCGAACCGGGCCGCGATCCAACTCGCTCCTTCCTGTCCTCCGATCCATCGCGTATCTCGATCGCCGTCGACCAGGTACTGGAGGCGCTCTCGAGCGTCCGAAACCGACAGCCTGAACTCGTCAGGCGGAATCGGAACGCTCGACCGGCCGGATTCGACCGTGTCGCTCCATGGCTCCAGCTCGAACGCGTTCGTGCCGAGCAGCCGCTGCTCGCGAACGATCTGCCCCGATCCGCGGAATCCCTCGAGCGTCTGTTTCAATGCGCCATTGGTCTGCTGCGTGAAATTGTAGTCGTTCGGATGCACGATCACGTATCTGATGCCGAGTGCCCGTAGCATCCGCACGGTGCCCGAGAATCGCGGGTAGTCGTACAGCAGCGACTGCGGAAGGCGGAAATACTCCTGCAGCGGCGTGCTGTAGCCGCTGAGTCCGTTGACGATGCGGTGTCCGTGCAACAGCGTGGCGAACTGGTAGTGCACCTCCTCGAAGTTGGAGGTCACGATCGGCAGGTGCAGGGACGCGCCGGGCGGACTATCGCGCAGCCACTCCGCCACGGCGCGATCTTCGGGCCGGCCCCGCCCGCTGTATCGTTCGGTCGGGAGCGGCACGGCCCAGCCGTCGGCGACGACGGCCATGAGAAGCAGCGCGAAGACGCTGGGCCTTGTCGCCGGTCGAACGCGCGACAACACCACGCTCGCGCCGAAACCAGTCAGCACGGACAAGGCCGAAAAGAAGATCGCCGCAAATCGCGCCGGTACGCGCATGCCGTTCATTCCCGGCACCATTCGCAGCAGCCAATCGTAGGGACCGTGTTCTGTGAGGAGCGTCCCCCAGATCCGCACGTGCGGTCCGAGAGAGAACAGGAAACCGGCACACGCCACACCGGCGTACAACCACACCCAACGTCTGGACCCGTCGGGCCGCCGCGCGTGGGCGGCCACCGCGAGGGCCGCCAGCACGAGGATGAAGACACCGGGAAAGAGCTCTTTCTCGGGATCGGTGACAACGGCGGTCGGGAGCCATCGCCACGCGCCGATCGAGT
>JAHFUJ010000031.1 GCA_023265105.1 Acidobacteriota bacterium | reverse complement strand
CGGCAAGGCGCCAAACTTGATTGTGTCAGATGTGTTCATGTTCTCCAAGCACTTAGCGACGATCGAACTCTGCGCGCCACGAGTGTATCGCGTTCATGCCTTCTGGCGCGTGGCGGGCTTTCGCCCGGAACACGTCGAGGACCGCGCTGGCACACGCGCGATGAAGCTAAGTACTGTAACGCCCACGATCGGCCTAAAGGCGGACACGACGTGCTGTGACGCCGACGGTCCGCTCAAAGGCGGACACTACGTACCACGGCTCCACGGTCCGCCTGCCGCCTTCGCGCCTTGCGCTCCGGCGAGCCTCGCCGAAGCGAAGCGGCGGCGGGAAGGCGGACACTACGTACTGCGGTTCTCCCACGTACTGCGGTCCTACGGCGTGACCTCCTCAGATTTCACGTTGCCCTCGGCGTCGCGGATTTGAATCGAACCCAGGTTCAGCTTGCGAAGCTCCGGCTCGATCTTCGCCCGATCGCCGACCGCGACCACGATCATCTTTGCCGGCACGAGATACTTCCGTGCGGCCGACTGGACCGCAGCGCGATCGACCGACTCGACGCGTCCCGGGAAACGCGCGTAGTAGTCGAGGCCCAGATTGTAGATATAGAGGTTCGAGATCCCCGCCGCGGCCCGGTCGCTCGTCTCGAACTCGCTCGGAAGCGAGCGCATCAACCGCCCCTTCGCCAGCGCCAGCTCATCGCCGGTGACCGGCGTTTCGGCGATCCGGTCGATCTCTTTGAAGATCTCCGCGACCGCCGGCGCCGTCACGTCGGTCCGGACCCCCGAGGACACAAGGAACGGTCCCGCCCCGCGCCGGAACACGAAGCGCGAATTCGCGCCGTAGGTGTAGCCGTGCGCCTCGCGCAGGTTGATGTTGATCCGGCTCGAGAACATGCCGCCGAGTGTCGTGTTCATGGTGTCGACGGCCGGGAAGTCTGGCGTCGAGCGTGGGGCGCCGATGGTCACGACGCGCACCTGCGTCTGCTGCGCGCCCGGCTTGTCCACGAGCACGAGCTTCGCACCGGTCGTCGCAAGGTCTCCGAGCGACTGACGCGCGGGCGTCCCCGGTTGCCAGCCGCCGAACGTCTTCTCGGCGAGCGCCTTGATCTCGGCGCGCGTGATCGCGCCGGTCACGACGAGCGCGGCGTTGTTCGGCGCGAAGCTCTGCTTCCAGAACGCCTGCATGTCGTCGCGCCCGATCGCCTTCATCGCGGACTCGGTTCCCAGTTCGGTGAAGCCATACGGGTGGCGCGGACCGTAGAGCACCGACACCGCGACGCGGTCAGCGACGATGGCCGGATTCTCTCGCTGCTGCACGAGGCTGGCCAGCCGGCTGCTCCGCTCACGGTCGATTTCTGCCTGGGGAAAGCTCGGATGGAGGGCCACGTCGGCCAGCAGGGCGAGCGCGCTGGCGAAATTCTTCTTTAGCGATCGCACGGTGACCAGCGACGCGTCCATCGTCGACGTGGTGGTGAGCGTCGCGCCAAGGGACGCCGTCTCGTCGGCGATCTGCCGCGCGCTTTTCGCCGCCGTCCCGCCCGTCAGCATCCCGACGGTGAAGTTCGCGAGCCCAGGCTTGTCGGGCGGGTTGGCGTCGCTGCCCGTCCGAATGACGAGGTTGGCCGCCACAAGCGGAAGGCCGGGCCGCTCGAGATAGATCACCGTCAGGCCGTTGGCAAGGGTGAAGGTCTGCGGGACCGGCAACTGCAGCGGCTTCTCGGCCGCCGGTTTCGGCATGTCGGCGCGAAATGCCTCGTCGGCATTGACCGCCTCCGCTCCTTCGCCAGGTGCGCTCTTCTGCGCGGCCGGCGTGGGCACCGTGGCGCCGAGATCGGGATCGCCAGGCACCGCATCGACCACGATCCGCTTGACGGTCGCGAGATGCTCGCGCGCGAACCGCCGCACCGCGTCAGGCGTCACGGCGCGGTACCGCTCGATCTCTTGGGTGAGATAACCCGGATCGTGGAGGTAGTGGTTGTACATGTTGAGCCGATCGGCGACGCCGCCGAAACCGCCGAGCGCCTCGAGACGTTGCACCATTCGCGTCTCGATGCCGTTGCGCGCCCGCTCAACCTCGGCCGGGTCCGGGCCTTCGTTGCGGAAGCGGTCCAGTTCTTTGTCGAGCGCGCCCTGGACTTCCTCCGGCGTGTGGCCGGGCCGGACGGTGACTGCGATGTCGAACACCGATCCGAGGATGAGTGAGGTTTGCTCGGCATTGACGTCCTGGGCGATCTGCTGCTCGTAGACGAGCTGCTTGTACAGCCGGCTCGACTTCCCCCTGCCCAGGATGCCGGCGGTGATGTTTGCTTCCGTGTCTCCAGGACTGAAGATGGCCGGCGTCAGCCACGCGACGTACACGCGTGGCAGCTCGATGTGATCCTTCACGACCAGGCGGCGTTCGGCCCCGATCGGCGGCGTCTCGACCCTGATCGGCGGCACGTCTGGTCCCTTCTTGAGTGGACCGAAGTACTTCTCGACCAGCCGTCTGGTCGCCGTCTTGTCGATGTCGCCGACGATGGCGAGGCTCGCGTTGTTCGGCGCGTAATACAGCTTGAAGAACCTCTTCACATCGTCCAGGCGCGCGGCCTGAATGTCGGCGTGCGATCCGATCACGCTCGCGTAGTAGGGATGCAGCGTCGGAAAGAGCGCATGGTAGAGCGCCTCTTCGACGATCCCGTACGGCCGGTTCTCGACCGACTGCCGCCGCTCGTTGCGCACGACGTTCTGCTGGTTCGACAGATTCGTCTGATCCAGCTTGTCGATCATGTAGCCCATGCGGTCCGATTCCAGCCAGAGCCCCAGCTCGAGCTGGTTGGCGGGCAGCGTCTCGAAGTAGTTCGTGCGATCGAAGTCGGTCGTCCCGTTGATGCCGGAGGCGCCCGCGCCTTCCAGCATCTGGAAGTGCATGTTCGCGGGAATGTGCTTGGATCCCTGGAACATCATGTGCTCGAACAGGTGGGCGAAGCCCGTGCGTCCAGGCTCTTCGTTGGCCGGTCCCACGTGGTACCACACGTTCACGGCCACCATCGGCAGTCGATGGTCCTCCGAGAGGATGACGTCCAGCCCGTTCGGCAGCGTGTACTTTTCGAAGCCGAGCGTCGGAATGTCGCGATCGCCGGCGGGACGCTGAGCGAGTCCGACAACCTGAAACGCGGTTGCGGCGGCCAGCGCCAGGCCCAACAACCATTTCACTCTGCTGGTCTTCATGGAGGCGTTCCTTGTCTGAAGATGCGGGGAGCGAATTATACCGCAGGCAGGCGTTCAGGATCCCGCGTCTTCCGTCAAGCGATACCGAGCTCCTCGTTCGGGAACGCGTCGAGCACGCGCGCCAAGACGACCCCTCCCGGAATCAAGAGCAACGGCAGGCGGTCGCCATCCGGCTTATTCGGCATGGACGTCTCCATTGCCTTACTCGGGCCGGTCGTCGAAAGGTTCCATCTTTCTGCAGGTAGAATGTGGACCATGAACTGGTTGTTCAAAGAAGAACCGACCCACTACGGCTTCGACGCGCTCGTGAAGGACAGGAAGACGGTGTGGAGCGGCGTGAAGAACCCGCTCGCACAAAAGCACCTTCGCGCGGTCAGGAAAGGCGACAGCATCTTCTACTACCACACGGGCGACGAAAAGGCGATCGTGGGGATCGCGAAGGCGCTCGGTGACGCGTACCCCGACCCGAAGGACAAGGCCGGTAAGCAGTCGGTGGTCGACATCGCGCCGTCGAAAAAGATGCCGCGGCCGGTGACGCTCGCCGAGATCAAAGCCGACCCAGCGTTCAAGACATTTCCGCTGGTACGGATCTCGCGTCTGTCGGTCATGCCGGTGACCGATGCGGAATGGGATCGGATCGAAAAAATGGCGGGACGGGTGTAGGTCCGCCTAAAAGGCGGACGCCACGTACGACGGTCCGCCTAAAGGCGGACACTACGTACTGATAGTCGTGGTGTCCGGCTTAAGCCGGACCCAGAGAGGTCCGCCTGAAGGCGGACACGACGTACAGCACGACGGCGACGAGGACGACCGCGGGCGACCAGACGAGCGCGAGCGTGGCGAACCCCACCCGTTCGAACAAAAAGCCGCCGAGCGCGGGGCCGCCGAGCAGGCCCACGCCCCACGCCACGTTGTACAAACCGTAGGCGAGGCCGAACGATCCGACGCCCGCGTGCGCGGTGGCCTCAGCCATGTACGCGAGCGACGGCGTGATGACCGATGCCATCATCGCCGTCTGCAGCACGAACAGGCCGATGGCCGACGGATAGCTCCAGGCGCGGCTCAACAACGGTAGCGTGCACGCGACGAGCCCCAGGCCGATCAGGGTAAGCCGGCGCGCGCCCCATCGATCGGCAAGCCGGCCAAAGATGGGATGCAAGACCGAGGAAACAACGGCAGCGATGCCGAACAGGAGGCCGATGCGCGCCGGACCGAGTCCAAGACGTGAGGAAAGAAAAAGCGGCAGCACGGGTTCGAGCATGGAAATCGTCGCTGAGACGGCGACGACCGCGACGGCGCACGACGCGACCGCCGGCATGCGCAGCAGGGCGGCGATCGGCACGCCGTCGGGCGTGGCGCGCTCCTGTGGAGTCTCGATCCAGAGGAACGCCACGGCAGCGACGAGGGCCAGGGCGCCGACCGCGAGAAACGGCAGGCGGATGCCGCCGATCTCGTACAGCCATCCACCGAGCGAGGGACCCATCATGAACCCCACGCTTGCACTGGACATGACGATGCCCAGGACACGGCCGCGTTCCTCGGGCCCGTAGCGATCCGCGATCAGCGCCATGCCGACGACCCACGTCACTGCGTCGGCGGCGCCTTGCACCAGCCGCGCCGCGAACAGCCACGGCAATTCCCGTGCAAACGCGAAGAGCCACGTCGCCGCCGCGAGCGCGACCAGGCCGCCGACGAGCGGAGCCTTCCTCCCGATGCGGTCGGACACCGCGCCCATCGGCATCGACACGCTGAGCAGCGTCACACCGAACGACGCAAACAGCAGCCCGATCATCGTTGGCGACGCGCCGAGCCGGCGTCCCAGATCGGGCAGCACCGGCACGGCCACCGAGTAGGCGACGATGTCGGTGAAGGTCGCGAGGGCGACGAGCGCAACGGTGACGGCCCGTGATGATCTCAGGGACATCGGTGATCAGCAACGACAATTATTCACGAAGACACGAAGAACACGAAGGTACACGAAGACCAAAATGTTTTCCGCGTACCTTCGAGTCTTCGTGAGCTTCGTGACTTCGTGATGAATAGGCGATGGACCTAGCGCTTCTTCAGGAACAAACAGCCGAGCGGCGGGACCATCAGGCGGATCGACTGATCGAAGCCGTGCGCGGCGACCGGCTCGCTGCCGACGCCGCCGAGGTTGCCGACGTTGCTGCCGCCGTAGATCGCGGCGTCGCTGTTGAGGAGCTCGGCGTACCGCCCGGGCTCGGGGACGCCGACCCGGTACTCGGCGCGCGGCACCGGCGTGAAGTTGAAGATCATCACCACACGGTCGTGGCGGTCGCGCGCGGCGCGCAGCATTGAGACGACACTGTTCTCGTTGTCGTTGCAGTCGATCCAGCGGAAGCCGCCCGGATCGAAGTCGCACTCGTGCAGCGACGGCTCCGCGTGATAGAGCCGGTTGAGATCCTGGACCCAGCGCTGAACGCCCTCGTGCGCCGGATCGTCGAGCAGATGCCAATCCAGACTGCGGTCGTGGCTCCATTCGCGCCACTGTCCGAACTCGCCGCCCATGAACAGCAACTTCTTGCCCGGATGCCCGTACATGTAACCGTAGAGCGTTCGCAGCGTGGCGTACTTCTGCCACGGATCGCCCGCCATCTTGTCGAGCATCGAGCGCTTGCCGTGGACCGCCTCGTCATGCGAGAACGGCAGGATGAAGTTCTCGCTGTACATGTAGAGCCCGGAGAACGTCACCAGATTGTGATGCCACCGCCGATGCACCGGATCCTCGTGTGCGTACTCCAGGAGGTCGTGCATCCACCCCATGTTCCATTTGTAGGTGAAGCCCACGCCGCCCAGGTGCACCGGCCGGCTGATGCCCGGCCACGCCGTTGATTCTTCGGCGGCGGTGATCGAGCCCGGGTGCTCGCCGTGCGTCAGCATGTTGAGCTGCTGCAGGAAGCCGATCGCGTCGAGATTCTCGCGCCCGCCGAAGCGGTTGGGGATCCACTCGCCTTCCTTTCGCGAGTAGTCAAGGTACACCATCGACGCGACCGCATCGACGCGCAATCCGTCCACGTGGTACTCCTCGAGCCAGAACAGCGCGTTCGACAACAGGAAGTTCCTCACCTCGTGGCGGCCGTAATTGAAGACGAGCGTGCCCCAGTCCGGATGCTCGCCCTGCCGCGGGTCGGCATGCTCGTAGAGCGCCGTGCCGTCGAATTGCACGAGGCCGTGGGCATCTTTGGGGAAATGTCCTGGCACCCAATCGAGAATGACGCCCAGGCCGGCCTGGTGACACGCGTCGACCAGGAGCTTGAAGTCCTCGGGCGGCCCGAAGCGGCTCGTCGGTGCAAAAAACCCAAGCACCTGATAGCCCCACGATCCCGAAAACGGATGCTCCATCACCGGCAGCAGCTCGATGTGCGTGAAGCCCAGCTCCTTCACGTACGGCACGAGCCGATGCGCCATCTCGCGGTACGTGAGGAACCGGTTCCCTTCCTCCGGCACGCGCGCCCACGATCCGAGATGCACTTCGTAAATGGCCACCGGCCGCTCGAGCCACCCGCCATGCCCGGGCCGCGCGGCCAACCACGCCTGGTCTTGCCACTGGTAGTGCGAGAGGTCGCACACGATGGACGCCGAATTCGGCGGCACTTCGAACGAAAAGCCGAAGGGATCGCTTTTGTTCAGCAGTGCACCGGATCTGGTACGGATCTCGAACTTGTACTTTCCGCCGTCCGGCAGATCGGGAATGAAGATCTCCCAGATGCCGCTCGGCGCGAGCAGCCGCATCGGATGCACGCGCCCGTCCCAGGCGTTACACTCGCCGATGAGGCTCACGCGGTCGGCGTTGGGCGCCCACAGGGCGAAATGCACGCCCGTCGTCGAACCGACCGCGATGCGGTGCGCGCCGAGCTTGTCGAACGCGCGGTGGTCGGTCCCTTCGCCGAGCAGATGCAGATCGAAGTCGGTGAGCACGCGGCCGTAGCGATAGGGATCGTCGGCCTCGATGAGGTGGCCGCCGGGGAACGTGATGCGGAAGCGGTAGTCGGTCGCATCGGCGACGCGGATCTCGAACAGCCCCGCCGGATCCCGCCGCGTCATCGGGCGGAACTCGCCGGCCGACCCTACACGCAGATCGATGGCCACCGCGGCCGGCTGAAAGGCGCGCACGACGGAGCCGCCGCCGCGCTCGTCGGCGTGCGGGCCGAGCACGGCGAACGGGTCGCCGTTCTGCCCGGCCGCAAGCGCGGCGAGCGCGCCCTCGAGCAGGCTGTCTTGGTCAACGGGCATCAGATACTCATGTGGGCAGGTCTAAAGACCCGCGCCACGACTGGGGCGCGTGGCGCAAGCCCTTCTCATCTCATCTAGCGATCGTGGCCTTCTTGATGTAATCGAGCCTCGGGAATTCCTTCGTCAGGTACGCGTTGCCTTCCATCTGAATGCGACCCTGGTTTGGAGTCTCGGCGTACTGACTGTTGAGTTTCTCGACCACATCCATCCCGGACACCACCTGGCCGAAGGGCGCGAAGCCCTGGCTGTCGAGGAATCCGTTGTCTTTGTAGTTGATGAATACCTGCGTCGTCCGGGTGTTGGGGCCGGCCGTCGCGAACGTGACGTAGCCCTTCTTGTTGCTTTCTTTTGCCGGATCGTCTCTCAAGTTCGCGCTGCGCCACACCGCCTGAACGGCCGGGTCCCCGTTGAGGCCGAATTGCACCATGAAGTTCGGCACGACACGGAAGAACCGGGTGTCGTCGAAAAACCCGTTCTTCACGATGTTGTAGAACCGATCGGCGCCAAACGGCGCCCACGCGCGATGCACCTCGACGACGAACGTGCCGGCGCTCGTGTCGAAGCTCGCCTTGTAAGTGTCGGGCGCCTGTTCCTTGAGCGACGCCGGGTTCTTGAGCGACGGCGCGGCGCCGGCCTGACCGGCGGCCCACATGGAGGCCGTGGCGAGCGTGATCGCCGCGACCGTGACGACGGCTGACAATACCAGTTTCATCGCACTCTCCCTTTCAATGTTGCAGGTCTGAAGACCTGCGCTACGAGTTCTTTTGCCTTTTGCCTTTTGCCTTTTGCCATTCTGACTACTGTCTTCTGACTACTGACTACTTTCTTTACACGTACAGTGTCCCCTCTCCCGCGAGCACCGACGCTCCTCCCACGCGGACGCTCGAGATCTCGCCATCCTTCATGCCGATCGAAATGTGCACATGACTGGGCCGACCCATTTTCACACCTTGCAGGCTGAGCATCGACCGCGCCTTGTCCGGCGACACCACTTTATGCCGGACCAGGTAGCACCCGAGCGGTCCGCTCGCACCGCCGGTCGCCGGGTCTTCCGCGATGCCGAGGTCGGGCGCGAACATGCGGCTGTACACCGTTGCCTTATCGCGGCCACGCTCTGGGGAAAACAGGAACACACCGTATGCTTTGGCATTGGCGGAGCGGACCAACGCGTCGAAGGCCCCGCGATCGATCGTCGCGCTGTCGACCGCGCAGCGCGTCGCGAGCGGGACAAAGACAAACGGGAGGCCGCAGGAGACGACTTGCACCGGCAGTCCGGTGCCGGCCACTGCCGCTTCGGACAACCCCAGCGCCGCCGCCGCACCGGTCGGGTTGGCGATCGGCTCGCGGAACGTCGGACTGGACTGCGTCATCCAGGCGAACGTCAGATCCTTGTCACGCCAGGTGAGCGACACCGGTACCGGCCCGACGCCAAGGCCGAACACGAAGCGTTCGCGGCCTGGCTCGATGACGCCCGCACGCGCGAGCGCGAACGCGCTGCCGATGGTCGGGTGCCCCGCCATCGGGAGCTCCTCGCCGGGTGTGAAGATCCGCATGCGGACGTCGGTCCCGTTGCGCTCCGGCGGCAGGACGAACGTGGTTTCCGAAAACGCCATCTCTTTCGCAATCGCTTGCATCGTCTCGGCCGACAGCCCGCGACCGTCGAGGACAACGGCCAGCTGATTGCCGCCGAACAGGCGATCGGTGAAGACGTCCAGGTGGAGATAACGGTATGATCGGGGCATCCTTGGTTCTTCGCTCCAGCTATCAGCCATCAGCTATCAGCTTTCAGCTGTCAGTTGTCGGCACGGAAAGCTGAGAGCTGACAGCTGAAAGCTTAAGAGAGAGCATATCAATGTTGCTTGCGCATTTCACAACCGGCGAGGGGAACTTCACGATCCGCTTGTTCGACCAGGAGGCGCCGAAGACCGTCGCCAATTTCACTGGCCTGGCGGAGGGCACCAAGGAATGGACCGATCCGCGCGGGGGCCGGCGGGTGAAGACCCCCTACTACAACGGGACAATCTTTCACCGTGTGATCGACGGGTTCATGATTCAGGGCGGCGATCCGCTCGGCCAGGGCACCGGCGGCCCCGGTTACAAGTTCGAGGACGAGTTCCACCCGAAGCTCCGCCACGACAAGCCCGGCATCCTGTCGATGGCGAACAGCGGGCCGAACACCAACGGCGGGCAGTTCTTCGTCACGCTGGCGCCCACGCCGTGGCTGAACGACAAGCACACCGTGTTCGGTGAAGTCGTGGAAGGGATGGACGTCGTGAAGAAGATCGGCGGCACGCCGACGACCAAACCGGCGGATCGTCCAGTGAAACCAATCGCGATTCAGTCGGTCACGATCGAGCGGAAGTGAGCGCGCGTCGCGGGCGCTACTTCGCCGAGCGGCGCACGAACTGTACAGCGGCGGCAGGTACGAGAGACAAGAAATCGATGATCAGTCCCGGGAGGCGCGCAAGGTCCCGGCCGAACGAACCGGCATCGTCTTCCCCCACGAGGAGTACGCCGCGACGCATGGCGAAGAGGTTGAACAGGGTCGATACTTCCGAGAACGCGATAGACACGAGCACGCTGAGCCGAACCGCCGGCGTTCCAGCCATCCAGTGGATCACGAACTCGATGGAGTGCGCGACAGCGGGGACCAGCACCAGCACGGTGACGGACGCGGCCCAGACCGGCTCGGCGGTCCTGAACGCTTGCGTCACGGCGGTGTAGACGCCGACCAGCGGGAACCGGAACACCGCGTCCACCGACAGCGCGCGGATCGCGGCCTCGACACCGAACGTCAGGTTCGTCGCGAAGAACATCGCGCCCCGTACGCCCGCGCTGAGCACGGCCGACTTCCAGTTCCATCGCGCGACGATGTAGCGTTGCGGATGCCGAGACAGTGCATGGACCGCCCGAGCAACGGTCATCTGGACGCGCGCGCCATCGCAATCACCGGAACACCAACCGCCATCGACGCGCATTCGGGCACCTCCTTGACGGCCTGGGCTGCCGTCCCGCCTCACGAGGGAATGCGCAAACGACGGGTGAACCGGCTCAGATCTGGCGCGACCTAGTGTCCCGCCCCAGTGGATCGTGGCGTAAATCCCGGAGCGCGGCGCCCGGCTGGCAAGGCGCGACGACCGAGAATACCGGGAGTATTTGAGCGAGGAGCAACGCAGCCAGCCGGGATGCCCCGCCCGGGAGTTATGTCACGAACCACTGGGACGGGACACTGGGTTCGCGCGGCGGGTCAGCTCCGGAACAGATGCGTGAACTTGATTGAGAAGCTGCGGTTGAGCAGGGTGGGGAATCCGCGCCCGAGCGTGTCGCGTCCGTCGTTGTAGACCACAAACAAATCGCTGCCCGGCTCGTACTCCCAGCGGAATCGAATGTTGGTCCCAAGCTGGTTGCCGCTCGAGTTGTACTGAATCAAGGCGGCCACAAACATCCGCGGCGTCATGGTGTAAGTGGTTCGCGCACTGACAAGACGAGACCTGAACTCACCTTGCGGCATGTGGAGCCAGTTGAGCGTGATAATCGGCTCGACGATGAACTGTGAGGTCGGCGAGACGCGCCCGTTGTAGCTCAACTCTGTCTTGCGGCCGCCGTAAAAGCTCCCGCGGTTCACGCTCAGAAAGCCGGTGAGCGGGCGCTGTGGACCCAGAACGTAGTTGACGGCTGTCTGTCCAAAGTCGTAGGACCCCGCGGCGATCGGGGCGCCGGCCACGCGGAATGCCGACTGCGGCCGATCCTCCGTCTGGACGTGCGAGACCCTGAACTCGTCGCCGCTGTTCTGGATGACTCTGAAAATGCCGAACAGCGCACGCGTCTGCGGGACACCCGTCGTGCTCGCAAAATTCTCCAGCGACGCCTCCCAGCTCACTTTGCGGACGCCCGGCAATCGCGCCGGACGCGGGCTGAACCGCCCGTACGCGAAGTTCCGAACATAGCCTGCCGGTCGAAACAGAAAGCCGATCTCCGGGTTGAACGAGGAGCCGACCTTCATGTGGTCGATCAGGGCGCCGTAGCGGTCGTCGTTGTATCCAATCTCTCCGTGATAGCTCTCGGCATCGTCGGAGCCCGAGCCCGATGGCCTCCTCGTCTGGCTGCGCGCGTAGTACGCATTCGCGGCAACGTTCTGGAACAACGCAAGGCTGGCGTCGACGCCAAACACCTGATTCGAGCCGCCGCCCGCCGCCGACGGCGAGCGATCGGTGGCGATCATGCCGATGGAGCTGCGGCTCAGAACGTCGCGTCTGACGCGAACGGCCGAAAAGGTCGTCGCCGGCGCCTGCACCGCTGCCGACTCCTTGGTCTTGATGCTCATGACGCCCACCGTGTAGGGGCCGACGCGCCCGAGCAGCCTGCCGCCCGCCTGGATCGGCACGGGCACCCCCTCCGACGTCAGTCCGACACGGCGGCTGAAGAAAATAATCGCCCCGGGCCCACCGAAATTGAATGTCGTCTGTCCCTCGAGGAAGAACTCACGCTTCTCGGGGAAGAACAGACTGAACCGACTGAGGTTGACCTGCTGGTTGTCGACCTCCACCTGCGCGAAATCGGTGTTGTACGTGAAATCGGCGTTGACACTTTTCGTGATCTTGTACCTGGCGTCGAACCCGAAGGCCTTGCTCAGATCGTTCGACAACGGGGGGCTCACTTGCCGATCGCTCGAGACGCTCGACAACGCGTAGGGCTTCAGCTCGAAATTCCCGCCGCCTGGCGGCGCTTCGATCCCGACGAGCGTCGCGGCGGCCGACACTCTCCAGACCCCCGATAAGCCGTATGACAATGGAATCGGGGTGAGATACGAGGACTCGTTCTTGCTCCGATCGAGCCGCTGGATTTGGAACCCCCACACCTGTTGGCGCCCTGCCGGGTAGCGAAGCGACTTGAACGGGATCACCATCTCCGTCGTCCAGCCCTGCTCGAACCGGCGGCTTCTGACATCCCACACCATATTGAAGTCCATGTTGGCGTTGCGCTCTTCGTTGGTGAGGAGCCCGTCGCGCACGGCGCCCAGAGCATTCGTGTTCAAGTAGTAGCCGCTGCGATGGTCGTGGAACGTATCCAGCACCACGTTAATGCTGTCGTTCGTCGACCAGACCGGCCCGGCATCTCTACGCATTTCGTTCGCGATGATGGTTTCCGGGTGCGAGTACCAGACGCGCAGCGAGATGTACACATTCTTGTTGTCGTAAAACACCCACCCGTCGGTCTTGTCCGTCGGAGGCTGCCCCTCGTGTGGCTCCTGCTGGATGAAGTCGCCGAAGGATTGAACTGAGGTATAAACCGGTTCATCGAGTCGGCCATCGATGACGAGCGGTTCGCTCAGTTGGGTCGCGCGAACCGTCACCCGTCCTTGCGAGTCGCGTGCGATGACAGCCGGCGCCAGCGGTGGCGCGGGAACGGTCGCGGCTGGAGGAACGGCGCCGGTGGTAGACGACCGATCCTGGGACTCACCGGGAGTCGGAAGGATCAACACAAAGGCGACGAGGGCGAGGCGGGTGAGCATCCCCGACACATAGTGCCATTACTGTGGTCGCGGGCCACGACTTTTCAGATCCGCTGTGCCGACCTGGAACAACTCTTTATCCAGTTCTCCTTCGAGCCCGAGCCGGCCGGCCTGGGGCTCAAACCTCTATGTTGCAGCAAGTTACGTGGGAGAAGAGTAGGGCTGGCTCGTACCTTGTATGACGATAAAAGACTTTAGAGAACTTTGTAAGGCTGTCGAGCATATGACTCCTTCACGCATACAGGATGACTTTCGAACAAGGGGTTTGGCTGGCAACGTTCGTGACGATAAGTACCGTGCTGCTGATCATCGCGCTGAATGCTTTTCGTAAATGAGCGTATTGCCTGCATCGTCTGGATTGGCTGTCGCCGGAACCATCCCGGTTCTGCGCGCGATTGCGGCATCTTCGCTCGCGCCGCGCCGAGCCGACGCCGAGCCGACCCGGGTTCTGGTCGTCGACGATGAACCGTCCGTGCGCGAGTTCGTGGACCGCGCGCTCCGCCTCGCGGGCTTCGAGACCGCGGTCGCGTCAGACGGTCCCGAAGCCATCGACACTGCCGAGAAGCTCGGCTCGTTCGACTTGCTGCTCACCGACGTGATGATGCCGCAGATGAAGGGCGATGAGCTCGCGCGGCGACTGCGTCACCTCGACCCGACGCTCAAGGTGCTCTACCTTACCGCCTACTGCGATCAGCTGTTCAAAGCGAAAGTCACCCTCTGGCAGGATGAAGCGTTCCTCGACAAACCGTGCACGGTGCGGGGGGTGTTGGAGGCGGTATCGCTCCTGCTGTTTGACCGCTTGCCCACCGAATGCCCGACGGCGACGCTTGAATTCCCGCACGGATCGACGACCGAACCGGAGCCGTTCCCCGCTCCGCGCGACGTCGACGCCGAGCGCGCACCTGCACTCACGTCAGAGGGCAAGCCCTTCACCATTCTCGTCGTGGACGATGATCTGGACGTGACGGGAACGTTTGCGCGGATGCTCACACTGGAGGGCTACGGCGTCCGAACCGCTATCAGCGCCGAGGCAGGGCTGCGCGAAGTTGAAGTCAGCCACCCGGACGTGATCCTCCTGGATATGCGTATGCCGCTGGTCGACGGTCTCGCATTTCTGAAAAGTCTCCGCGCGCGCGAGGGAGGGCGGCCGACGGCGGTCGCCGTTATCACCGGCGACTACTTCCTCGATGACGCGGTGTTGAACGAGCTCCACGGGTTGGGCGCGGAGGTGCACTTCAAGCCGGTCTGGCTCGAGGAGTTGCTTCGCATCACCGAAGCCCTCGTCAAAACGCGCCACTGACGTCGTTCCGAGCCCCCTCATAAAGACTTCAGGAACTGAACGATCCAACCCTTCTGCCACGCCGGCAAGCGGTCGAAACGCTCGCGAACCTCATCCGCTTCACCGTGATGCTGGCGAATCGCTTGGTATAGATCGAGCGCTCGGCCGTCGTGCAGGAATTCGACCCGAGTTCTCAGCCCCCATAACGGCATGGTGCGGAGCTTGTTGCGAGTGCTCTGTGGGCCATTCTGAACGATACCATCGCCGGTGCCGATGTCGTGGAGCAGGAAATCGCCAAACGGATGGAACACCTTGTCGCCAATCGCGCCGGGCACGATGTAGGCGCCACCGTTCAGTTTGGTCCCGGCCGGCACCGTATGCAGCGTACTGACGTGGCACGTTTGGCAGCCAATCTGCTCGAAGAGGCCGGCGCCCAGTCGAGCCTCGGTGGAGCTGGCAAGATTCTCGTCTCTTGGCGGAGCTTTCAGCGCGCGCATGAAGGTCGCGAAGTTGAAAATATCTTCCGTGTTGTTGGGCTCGGGAACACCAGGAGGGTTGCACGTCTCGGTGGGCTCGGTCGGATTGAAGTTGTTCGTGACGCCCATCTCGTTGAGATAGGCATCGGACGCAAACGAGAGCAGGCTGGCATGTTGATCCTTCCAGCCGAATCGACCGATGCGCTTTCCGCGTTTCCCTTCCGCGATATCCACGTAGATGGCCTGCCCTTGAATGGCGCCGCGAGTGGACTCGTACTGTTTCCTGGCGATTTTCAAGAGCTCATCGTCAGCGACGGCCTCGACAAACCCGTCGCCGAACAGCGCCAACGAGAGTCGCAACGCGCGGACGTTTTCCCGTGGGCTCAGTTGGCCAACCGCTTCCGGACACACGGCTCGAAGGTTGATGAGCGAACGTGGTCCGACCGTCGAGCCGTCGTTGAGCGTAATGGTGGCTCCGACGAACATTCCGCGCTGATCCAAATGACCGGCGCGAAGCTCTCTCACCTGACTGTGGCCACCGTCCGTGACCGATTGGTGGCAGTCCACACAAGACACTGCGTTATGGAGCGGCCCGAGACCGCCCTGATCAACATCGTCGATCTCTGCGAACTCCTCGCGCGCGGCATCCATGGTCGGCTGATCGACCGATCCGTTCGTCTGCCCATCGAAGCCTGATGGGGCTTCGACAAACACGACGCCCAACACCGCGCCACAGAGAGCCATCATCAACAAAAACGCCGTTCCTGCGGTTCTCATCTCGCTCCTTTGACTGCGGTCGTTGCAACCGCCTGGCGCCTTCACACAATCGCAATGCTCGTGCCGGTGCCACGCGCGGTTTTTGTACTTGGTGTGTAAGCCTTTCGATGACCGTGGGTTGGAGTGGGGAAAACTCGGCGCGTACGTCCCGGTCGACAGATGGACATGCCGACGTGGTGCGGCACGTTTGTAAGCGGAGGGTTGATTTTTGTGGCCTACGCCACTGTCGCTGACTGGTTAGAGGGTCGAGCCGCGCGCGACCATCAGCGATCGGCGAAGCGCTGTCCCGAATGAGGGGATGTGTCGGCCCGGGTCTCGCGGGGCGCGAGCGCCTCGAAGGCGTTCCCCGGTGCGCTCGGGTTCACCGGCCCAAGCCCGTGTTGCGATTGACGCACGATCCGCGGAGGCAGGTCTCCGGGTTCGACGAGAGCGGTCCGACTGGACACCAACAAGGACTCCAGCACGTCGCGAAGCTCCCGCACGTTACCCGGCCAATTGTAGGCCTGCAGAAACGCCATCGTCGCGGGCGCGAGCTGCGGGACCGAGCTTCGACGGCCTTCCGCGAGGTCTCGCAGAATCTGAGCGGTTACCAACGGAATCTCTTCGCGCCGCTCACGGAGGGGGGGAACGCGGATGTGGATCACGTTGAGGCGGTAATACAGATCTTCGAGGAATTCCCGCGCGACAACGCGTTCAAGCAGAGGCTGTGTGGCTGTGGCGATGACGCGAACATCAACGGCTCGCGGAGGATGGTCCGAGCGCTCCAGGAGGCCCACCTCGAGAAACCGCAGGAGCCGCCTCTGCAGGTGTTGGCTGATCTCCCCGACTTCCTCCAGGACCAGAGAGCCCCCCTCCGCCCCTTGGAGCCGACAGATCGTGTCACCTGAGGTTTCGGAGAAGCTGCCTTCGGCGCGACCGAAAAGCTCGAACTCAAAAGGCGCGTCGGCCGTACACCGTGCCGTCACGAACGGGGCTTGGCTCCGCCGGCTCCAACCGTGCACCAAGCGCGCGGCGTACTGTTTCCCGGCCCCCCGCTCACCAGCGATCAGTACGCTCATGCCCCCTCGGGCGGCCAACCGAATGTCCGTGTCAAGCTCTCGCCTGAGGACTTCCATAGCAAGGCAGAGTCTTAGGCACGCCTGCTTCAAAAGTCAAGGCAATCTTGATCGGTTACCAAATCTTTATGAAAGAGCGGGACGCGTCAGTTGAACCGGCGTCTCTCGGAAAGTCTTGAGGCGGGCCCGCGCTACGTGACCGAATCCACGAATTCTCGCCACTGACTGGCCACACTTGCCCCGGTATCGACCAGCTCCGCTCCACACCAGACGTCGGCGGTCGCGGGAGATCGACTCGTCCAGATACGGCACGCCTTCATCGTGATGCCGGCCGACGGCAGCGCCATCTCGAATATCGGCGGCAGGCAGTGTCCCGGATCGCGGAGCTGCAGCCTCAGCCCGCCGTGACTTAGATCCACGATTCGCGCCGGTGTTGACGCCGCCTGCGCCTCGACGATGGCAGACACCTGCTTGCGCGGCCAGCGGCGGGTCGTCGGCAGCGCCTGGCCACGATTCTGAAGGGCCCCGCGTACGTGCGACAGAAATTCGCTGTTTTGTAACGGATTGACGACAAACGTGGCGCCCAGGCGTTGAGCTTCAGTTTCAAGCACCGAGTCGTAGCACGCATGCGTGATGATGACCGGTAGGCTCGGGCGTTCGAGCCGGCTCCGCGCGGCCAGATGCAAACCGTTGAAGGCTCCCAGGCGAATGTCGGCCATCAGTAGGTCGGGCCAAACCGACTGCAAGGCCTCTTTCGCCAGCTGGAACGACGACACCGCCGCGACCCGGTAGCCTTCGTCCGAAAGGTGAAGGTCAATCCGCCGCAAGAGGACGGGGTCGGCATTGACGAGAAGAATCAGTGTCCGCGTTCGGGAAGGGCTGACGTGGCTCCGAAGGTGCCGAAGGGCGGCAGACGTCCTGTTGATGCGCCCGCCGGAAACGTCCAGAAAAGATGGATGCACTTTGAACGCATGTGCCGCGTCGACGACCCGCCCATAAGGCGTGGCTCCCAACGCCACAACCGCCGGCCCACTCATGGCCCTTGTTCCCGCCTGGTCCTGAGCCCAAGGACTCCCCGGAAAGTGCACAACGGTGCCGTAGGTGGCAAGCTTGCCGACCGAAGAATCACGCTTGACCGCCCCCGAGGAGGGCAGAAGCCGCTTTCGTGATTTCATGAACCAGACCTACAACAGTCCTGTAACAGAAGGGTGCGAACGACGCCGAAAGATATAGGCCCATGAAAAAAGTGGACGTTGGCCCACAATCCAGCTACCTTCCGGCTATGCGGTACCTCTGTTGGCGGATGGTCCACGGACTGCTAGTCCTTGTTGGCGTGTCCGTCTTGTCTTTTGTCTTCGCGGCGCTGGCGCCTGGAGACTTCCTGAGCGAGATGAAGCTGGATCCACGGATCTCGCCTGCAACGGTCGCCGCATTGCGCGATCGATACGGGCTGGATTTGCCACTTCCACTCAAATACGCCCAGTGGTTACGCTCGGTCCGGCGCGGAGAACTGGGGTTCTCGTTTGCCTACAACAGCCCGGTCGCAACGCTGCTGTGGCCACGGGCACGCAACACCCTGCTCCTTACCGTCACGGCAACCACCCTGGCGTGGCTGATCGCAGTGCCGCTCGGCGCATGGAGCGCCAGCCACCCGGGTCGATGGGGCGACCGTCTGTGCGCCGGAGTGACCACGGCGTTGCTGGTCGTGCCCGAGCTGGTTCTGGGACTTGGGCTTCTGCTCGTTGCCGTGCGAACGGGGTATTTCCCCGTTGGGGGCATGATGTCGGCGCGGTTTGCCGACTTGGGGCCGTGGGGCAAACTCAAGGACCTGGCGTTGCACCTGTTCCTACCAGCGTCCGCCCTCATCTTGCTCAACCTGCCAATCCTGGTCAGGCACGTGCGCGCGAGTCTCATCGAAGTGCTGGCGGCACCATTCATCCAGGCCGCTCGCGCCCGCGGCGTTCCCCATCGCCGGCTCCTGTTTCGCGACGCGCTACGGGCCGCGGCAAACCCGCTCATCTCGCTTGTGGGACTTTCGATCGCCGCGCTGTTGAGCGGGTCGCTGGTTGTGGAGGCGCTTATGAGCTGGCCGGGCATCGGACCGCTTCTGCTGGGAGCGATCGCGGCTCGCGATCTCCACGTCCTGGTTGGCACAGTACTGTGTTCGACGCTCTTCCTGCTGGTCGGCAATTTGCTGGCTGACGCCCTGTTGTATTTGGCAGACCCTCGGCTTCGCGTGGACCAGGCATGAGCCTCCCTGGAAGCAATGTTGGGAATCTTCGGAATGTTCGAACCTCGCTCAGCCTGCTCGGCCTGCTATACGCTTCAGTGTTGCTTGCAGGTCTTCTCGCTCCGTACGACCCGACCGAGCAGAATCGCGACATGCCTTTTGCGCCTCCGAGTCGCCTGCATTTCGCGGAACCGAGAGGGACGTTCCGTCTGAGGCCTTTCGTGTACCGCGTGGTGAGCAAACCGGGAAGCTTCGGCGAGTACGCCGAAGAGCGCGGCACCACATATCCGATGCGCTTCCTGGTCCGCGGAGCGCCGTACCGCATCGCCGGAATTCTCAGCTGCACCCGCCATCTCTTCGGGTTCGACGAGCCCGCCAAAGTCTTCCTGTTCGGCAGCGACGAGTACGGACGGGACGTGTTCTCGCGGCTCCTGTACGGCGGGCAGATCTCGCTCGTCGCGGGATTGCTGGCCGCGAGCCTGGCGTTGGGGCTGGGGACAATCCTGGGCGGTCTCGCCGGCTTCTACGGCGGGTGGGCAGACGAAATCTGCATGCGGGTGGCAGAGCTGTTCCTCGCGCTACCCTGGCTGTACCTGCTACTTGCCGTCCGGGCGACTCTGCCCCTGCACATTGACCCGGTCCAGGCCTTTCTTTTCCTGGTCGTGGTCATCGGCATGGTGGGTTGGGCCCGGCCTGCCCGGTTGATTCGTGGAATCGTACTGAGCGGCAAGCTTCGCGAGCATGTGCTGGCCGCGCGGGCCTTTGGCGCTTCGGATTCGTATCTCCTGCGCCGGCACGTCTTGCCGCAGGCAGCCGGCGTTGTGTTCGCGCAGCTCGCCGTGCTGATCCCCCAGTACATCCTGGCCGAAGTGACCCTCTCGTTCTTCGGCCTGGGAGTTGGCGAGCCCGTGCCGAGCTGGGGCAACATGCTGGCCGCCGCTCAGCGATATGACGTGCTGACGTCGTACTGGTGGATGTTCCTTCCAGGAATTGCCTTGAGCCCGGTGTTTCTGCTGTACTACACGCTGGCTAACGCCCTTCATCAGCAGACGGCACGTCTGACATCGTGACGGTTGAGGACACTCATGATGAGACAGGTGGTCGAACGCTCAATTCTTAGGCTCGCGGGGACCCACGTTGTTCACGGGCGCTGGGGCCCCACCCCCAGCGCTTTCGGCTCAGGGCTGTCGCTCGCGGCGGCTCGACTCGCTGCGCTCGCTTGCCGCGGCCGCGGGCGCTTTTCCAGGCCTGCGGGGGCCCGGTTGCGCTTGTCGGCTGCTCTTCTGGCGGCTGTGCTGGCCTGGGCCGCCAGTGCCAGGACATCTTCAGCGCAGTCAGCCGAAGAGCTTCTTGTTTCCCGAGCGGAGATCGGCCATCAAGGAGGGCAGCTAGTCGTCAACCAGCGTGCCGAGCCGAAGACGCTCAACCCGATCACGGCGGTCGACAGCGTCTCGCGCGAGGTGATCCGGTGCACGATCGCTGACCTCATCCACATCAATCGCGACACCCAGCGAACGGAACCCGCGCTTGCCAAGGCCTGGACAGTTTCGTCCGACGGCCGCCGGTACGTGCTGACGCTGCGCCGTGGGCTCCGGTTTTCCGACGGTCACCCGTTCGACGCCGACGATGTGCTGTTCTCGTTCCGGGTGTATTTGGACGAGAAGGTGCGGTCCCCTCAACGAGATTTGCTCATCGTCGGGGGGCAGCCAATCGGCGTGCGTAAGGTGGATCAGTACGCCGTCCAGTTCGATCTCGCCGAGCCGTACGCCGCGGCAGAGCGGATCTTCGATAGCGTCGCGATTCTGCCGCGCCATCTTCTCGAACAGCTTTACACCGAAGGCCGTCTGGCTGAAACGTGGGGCTTGGGAACGGCAGCGGCGCAGATTGCTGGCCTCGGCCCGTTTCGCTTCAAAGAGTACGTGCCCGGAGACCGAATTGTTCTGGAGCGCAACCCGTACTACTGGAAGGGAGATCGCGCTGGTAACCGGCTTCCGTACCTCGATCGGCTGGCGTTCCAATTCGTGGCGAGCGAAGATGCGCAAGCGATGCGCTTTCAAACCGGAGAAGCCGACATCGCGTCGCGCTTGAATGCCGAGACCTTCAGTGTCCTGGCGAAGGCCGAGCAGACCCGGTCGTACAAACTGTTCGACCTGGGTCCCGGCCTCGACTACAGCTTCCTGTTCTTCAACCTGAACGATCTCGATTCCAAGGCGCTTCCCGAAACGTCGCGTAAACAGAGCTGGTTCCGTCAGGTCTCCTTCCGGCAGGCGGTTTCGGCCGCGATCGATCGAGAGGCAATCGTTCGACTCGTGTATCGGGGACGCGCCACGCCGCTGTGGGGCCACGTCCCGCCGGGGAACAAGCTGTGGATCAACCGATCGATCGCGCAGCCGGGACGGTCCCTTGAACGCGCACGCCGGCTGCTCCAGACAGCCGGCTTCTCCTGGAAACCGGACGGAACGCTGGTCGACGGACGGGGCAACGCGGTCGAGTTCAGCATCGTGACGAACGCCGGAAATGGCGAACGCTCCCAGATGGCTACGATCATTCAGGACGATCTGAAGCAGCTCGGGATGAGCGTCCACGTGGTCACCCTGGAGTTGAGGGCACTGCTGGATCGGCTGACGGGAACGCATGACTACGAGGCGTGCGTTCTGGGCCTCGGTGGCGGCGATGCCGACCCGAACGCGGAACTAAACGTGTGGCTGTCGAGCGGAGGCACTCACCTTTGGAACCCCGAGCAGGCGCAGCCGGCAACGCCTTGGGAAGCCGAGATCGACACGTTGATGCGGCGCCAGCTCACGACGCTGAGCAACAGCGCGCGGAAACGTTTGTACGACAGGGTTCAGGAGCTGGTCGCGCAGAACGTGCCTTTCATCTTCCTCGTCAGCCCCAATGTCCTGGTCGGCGCTCACAGCGGGTTGGGAAACTTTCGGCCGGCCGTTCTCGATCACCACACGCTCTGGGACGTCGAGGAGCTCTTCTGGCGCGAGAAGCGATCCAGTGCCACCCCGTGAGAAGCCCGGCGGCGAGGGCCAGCACGGACCGGTCCAGTCGGAGCCTCGTGCTCCCCAACCTGAGTGGAGCGACGAACGCCTTATTCGGGAATGCCTGGGCGGCAACGAGCAGGCGTGGTCGGCGCTGATAGACAAGTACAAGCACCTCATCTACTCGATTCCGATCAAGTACGGTGCCGGCCCTGAAGACGCAGCGGATATCTTTCAGGCCGTGTGTCTCGAGCTGTTTGCCGAACTGCCTCGTCTCCGAAAGGTGGCCGCCTTCCGCGCCTGGCTCATCACGGTCACGGTCCACCAGTCGTTTCATTGGAAGCGCAAGCATCGGCGCCGGGCGGAGCGTGAACGGACGGACGTCGACGAGGAGGAGCTCGAGGCGCATCCGTCGGTGCCGGCCGACATGATCGAACAGGTGGAGCGCGAACAGATGGTGCGGGAGGCGACGGCGCGTCTGCCGCCGCGGTGTCAGGAGATGATCCGTCTGCTTTTTTTCGTCGAGCCGGCGATGCCGTACCGCGAGGTCGCCCGGCGCTTGGGTCTGGCCACCGGATCGATCGGCTTCATCAGGGGCCGTTGCTTAAGGCGCCTTCAAAAGACCTTGCAACAGATGGGATTCTAGAATGCCAGCCGTGGCCCAAACGAGCGACGAGCTGATCGAGAAGCTGGGGGCGCAGCCCAATCAGCGAGCGCTCGTCACCTTCCTCCGGCGTCAGGAGCGCCTTTGGGATCCCGCGATCGTCGAACGACTGTACGAACGGGTCGTGAGGGTCGCCCGGGTGGATTTGCGCCAGGCCGAGCGTCTCGCGGACGCGGCAGCGTGGCTCGCCGGAAGGCTGGCGGACGATGGTTGTCGCGCCCAGAGCCTGCGAGCCAGGGGGCACGTGTTGTTGATTCGCGGCAAGTACCGCGAGGCGTTGAGGCGCTACCACGCGGCGCGGAAGCTGTTCCGGGCACTAGGCCGGGAGGTCGATCTGGGACGAACGCTGAGTGGCGGCGCGCTTCAAAGCCTCATCTGCCTTGGACGGTACAAAGAGGCGTTCACGTCGGCCCTGCAAGCGCGGCGGATTTTCGAGCGTCATGGCGATCGGCTTCGTCTCGCGCGCCTGGACAGCAACATCGGCAACATCCTCCACCGGCAGGATCGGTTCAAGGAAGCGATTGCGCTGTACGAACGCGCTCACGAACAGCTTGCACAGGTCGGCGAACCGCAGGACATGGCCGCCGTCCTGAGCAACATGGCCGTGTGCCGCACGAGCCTGAACGAGTTCCAGAGGGCGCTGGAGACATATCACGAAGCGAGGGACTACTGCCAGGCGCACGACATGCCGCTCCTGGTCGCACAGGCTGACTACAACATCGCCTACCTTCATTATCTCCGAGGCGAGTACACGCGCGCGCTCGAGCTGTATCGAACCGCGCAGGAACAGGCCGAACAGGTGGGCGACGCGTACCACAGAGCGCTCTGCGATTTGGATCGGTCGGAGATCTACCTGGAACTGAATTTGAGCGACGAAGCGCTGGAACTGGCCGGTCGAGCGCTCGCCGGCTTCGACAAGCTTGGCATGGCGTACGAAGCGGCCAAAGCCGTGACGAACCTTGCGATTGCCGTCAGCCATGAGAGCGATACCCGACGCGCACTGAAATTATTCCAGGAAGCGCGCGCGCTGTTCACCAGAGAGGGAAATCAGGTCCGGCTCGCGCTGGTCGACTTCTATCAGGCGCTCGTCCTCTATCGGGCCGGAAGCTACGCGCCAGCCCGACGGTTATGCCAACGCGCGCTCCAGCTGTTCGCAGGCGCGTCCATGTCTGAAAAGTCGGCCCTGTGCGAGCTCCTACTGGCGCGGTTGGAGCTGAATGCCGGCGCCCCCCAAGCCGCCGATCAGTCTTGTCACGCGGCTCTGCGGAACGCGGAGGAGGCACACTCCCCGATTCTCACCTGTCAGGCCTACTTCGTGCTCGGTTTGATCCGCGAGGCGCAACACGAGCAGCAGGCGGCCTACGAAGCGTTTGAAAAGGCGCGCGCTGGCCTCGAACACCTCCGCAGCCGTCTTCGGGCCGAGGACCTGAAGATCGCGTTCCTGAAAGACAAGCTCGCCATCTACGAGGGTCTCGTCTCGACCTGCCTGGCGCTCGGATCGAGCCGCCAACACCAGGAAGCGGCGTTCGGCTACATCGAGCAAGCGAAATCTCGCAGCCTCGCCGACTTGATTGCCTTCCGCGCCAGCACGTTGGCGCCGCGGGTCGAGAGCGATCTCGGTGAAGAGGTGGGCAGTCTCCGCAAGCAGCTGAACTGGTACTATCGACAGATCGAGCTGGAGGAAGTCCGGCGCGAGACGCGGTCTGTGCGGCCGATCGAGTCGCTTCGCCGTCGGGCCCGGGCGCTCGAGCACCAGCTGGTCAAGTCGCTGAACGCGCTTCGAACGACCGATGAAGAATTCGCAGCCCTTCAAGAGGGGACCGCCTTCGGGCTGGACGAGATCCGCTCGGCCCTCACGCCGGATACGATGCTGCTCGAGTACTACCAGGCTCGAGACCGAATCTACGCGTGCGTGCTCAGTCGAGAGCGACTCGAGGTGGTGCCGCTGGCGTCCGGCGTCACGGTCAGGAAGCTGTGGCAGCTGCTTCAATTCCAGCTCGCGAAGTTCCGCTTGGGCTCGGGCTATACCGGCGCGTTTCGCGATCAGCTCCGGGCCGCGACCGAAACGCATCTGCGCGACCTTTACACCACCCTCATTGCGCCGATCCGCGATCGACTGCAGGCTGGGCATCTCGTCGTCGTGCCACACGGCCTCTTGCACTATCTGCCGTTCCACGCCCTGTTCGACGGCACGCGGTTTTTGATCGACCAGTTCACGATATCGTACGCGCCGAGCGCCAGCGTCTATCGACTGTGTTGCGCGAAGCGAAATCGATCCGAAGGTGAGCCGCTAATCATGGGCGTTCCCGACGCGCTCACGCCTCGCATCCCGGAGGAAATTCTGGCTGTGTCACGAGCGTTCCCCGCGGCACGCGTGTTGGTGGGCGACGAGGCCACCGCGGATCGATTGCGGACCTACGGGGCAACCAGCCCGTTCGTCCACATCGCCACGCATGGATCGTTCCGTCGCGACAACCCCATGTTCTCCTCGATTCGGCTCGGCAGCGGCCCACTGAGCGTGATCGACCTGTATCAACTCCGACTCTCGGCCGAGCTCGTCACGCTCAGCGGGTGTGGCACCGGGCTGAATTCGATCGTGGGAGGTGACGAACTGATCGGGCTCGCCCGCGGGTTGCTCTACGCAGGCGCGCAGGCGGTACTGCTCACGCTATGGGATGCCCATGACATGAGCACTGCGGATTTTATGAGTGTCTTCTACCGGCATCTGCAGTCAAGCACAAACAAGGCTCAAGCGCTGCAACTGGCCATGCGCGAGGTCCGCGACCGCTACCCGCATCCGTTTTACTGGGCTCCGTTTATCTTGATCGGGCAAGTTAATCCATGCTGAACAATCTGCTCGCCTATATTTTTTGGTTTGGGTGGACACCCTGTACTATCAGAGCGTTATAACCAGGTCTGGGTGTTTGCTGTAGGACATCTATGAAGCATTTCGACATCTGCCAGTGGACGGATTTTGCGCGCGGGGTCGTCCCGGGCCCCGATCGCACCGCCATGGACGCCCATCTATCTTCCCAGGGATGTGTTCGCTGCCGTGCGACCTTGGCTCTCGTGCTCCGTGTAGTCGCCGTCGCCAGGGCCGAGGACCGCTACACTCCTCCTGAATACGTGGTCCGGTGTGTCAAGGCGATCGGCGCGGTGCGGCGGCCCCAGGGAATCGGCTTCCCCGGCATGATTGCCCGGCTGGTGTACGACAGCTTCCGCGACCCCGTTCCTGCCGGCATCCGGGCCCAGGATCGGACCTCCCGCCATGCTCTTTACGAGGCGGAAAACTACTGCCTCGACTTACAACTGCAACACGACAGAGGGACTCCGCTCGTCACGCTGATGGGTCAGCTCACGAACCGCCAGGATCCGGACACCTCCGTGGCCGAGGCGCCAATCCTGCTGATGGCGCGGAAGGATGTCATCGCGCACGCGGTCTCCAACCCCTTTGGCGAGTTCCAGTTGGAATACGCGCCAACCCGCCATCTGCGGTTGTGCGTTCCGCTTGACCCCAGTGGCAAAGGGATCGAAGTGTCGCTGGACCGACTAGCAGGTGACGAGCCCCCGGAACCCCGGCCTGAGAGGCTGCGGCGACTGAGGGGAAGGTCGGCCAGGCGGCGCCGCAAGTGAAGGTTCGTAAGAAGATTTCATAAAAAGGTCCATAAAAAGGAGACTTTCCGCACACTGATTGCAACCCCCCCCAAAAAGATTTTCTCGCTTTACACATCCTTCGGGTAAGCTAGCCTTTCCGTGCGGTTTGGTTTGGCGTCGCGCCGAAGAATGCCAGGCCCGAGCCTGCGCCACGACCGCGTGGTTGCCACGCTGATTTTCTATCTCGTGTGAGGGATTCTGGTGTACGGATCTAGATCCGGTGCCGATTGTTTGCGGCACTTCGCGCCTGGTGCTTCGTTGCGGAAATTCGCGTTGGCACCGTGGGCGGCGATGCAACGCCGACCGAATGCACGCGGATTTTCGCAACGAGGCACTCGCGACTTCTCTCGCGCCGACGGCGACGTGACGAGGCGACGATGAAGCGACGATGGTTCGCGCGGCTCTCGCATGCGCTGCTCGTGGCGGCGCTTGCCTTGGGAGAGGGTCGACTGGCGTTCACGCCGGTCTCTGCCCAAACGGCCGAAGACAGCGAGGAGTTCATCCTGTGTGCGCCGGCAGACCGTGTTGCCGCCATTGCGAGCCGATACGGCCTGACGGTGATCCGTTCTGTCGACCAACACGACCACGGTGTCTTTCTCGTCCGCGGACCTGCCGGACCTGTCGATTACACCGCCCGTTTCCAAGGACGCGTTAGTGCTGCCGCTCAGCAACTGACTCGGGACCTCCGGGCCGACGCGGACGTTGAGCACTTCGAGTTGAACCGAACCGCCATCATTGCGGAAACTGCGGCGGGCCCACAACTGAACCAGTCGACCGTCGCGATCCTCGATTCGCTCTCGAATCCCACCTTCTCTAACTACTTCGGCAACTCCGTCTGGAGTCGATACATCAATCAGCCGGCGACGGCGGTCATTCGGTTGGCCGAAGCCCAGCAGCTTGCGAGCGGCGCAGGAGTCGTGGTAGCGGTCATCGACACCGGAGTCGATCCCAACCATCCAGCGCTGACCGAGTCGCTGGTATCTGGCTACGACTTCACCCGTAACGCGGCGGGGCCGGCCTCGGAATGGCCGGACCTCGAGCAATCGACAGTCGCGATCCTCGATCAGGCCACGGCGCCCGTCGTCGATCAGAGCGCACCTGTGTCCGTGAATCAGTCCACGGTGGCGATTCTGGATCAGGCCACAGCATACAACCTGGATGTCACTCGGCTGCCGCCGGCATTTGGTCACGGAACGATGGTGGCCGGACTCGTCCACCTCGTTGCGCCGACAGCGCGGATCATGCCGCTCAAAGCCTTCAATGCCGACGGGAGCGCAACGCTGTTCGACATCGAGCGGGCGATTTACTACGCGATCGACCACGGCGCCAAAGTCATCAACATGAGCTTCAGCATGGCGACCGCGTCAGCGGAGATGACCCATGCGATCGACGAAGCTACCGGGCACGGCGTGATTTTGCTCGCCTCGGCCGGCAACGCGGGCCAGAGCGCGCTCGTGTATCCGGCCGCCTTTCGCAACGTGATAGGGATTGGATCGACCAGTCAGGCCGATGGACGCAGCAGCTTCACGAATTACGGGGACCATCTCGTAAAGTTCGCGGTCCCCGGCGAAGCGCTGGTCACGCTCTATCCGGGCGGGCGGTACGCCATCGTCTCGGGTACGTCCTTCAGCACGGGCCTGGCCACGGGTGGAGCGGCCTTACTGTCGCAGCTGGTGCCTGGAATAGATCAGAGGCTGGCCGGCCGTTACTTCGATGACGGAGCCGTCAAGTCGCCCGGCTTGAGCCTGGGAGAGGGACGCATCGATCTTTACGAGACCCTTCGGACGCACGGGACTGCAACCACACCGACGCCGCGGCCGGACACGACCGCGCCGACGGTCACGCTGTCGAACCCGGCAGATGGCGCCACCGTCACGGGCACGATCACGCTCGCCGCGAGCGCAGTGGATGATGTCGGCGTCGCCGGCGTGCAGTTTACGCTCGATGGCGTCGCTCTAGCCACGACGGGCACAACCGCGCCATACGAGACGTTCTGGGACAGTGCCACTGTGTCGAACGGTCTGCACGTGCTGGCGGCTGTTGCGCAAGACGCGGCCGGCAATCAGCAGACGGCGCAGAGCGTCAGCGTGACGGTCACGAACGTTGCGACGGCGCCTGAACCAGCGCCGACACCTGACCCCGCACCAGCGCCGGCCCCGGCTCCTGACCCGGCACCAACGCCAGCGCCTGACCCTACGCCGGCGCCGACGCCAGACCCGGCGCCGGCTCCGACGCCTGATCCAGCGCCGGCCCCGACGCCTGACCCGACGCCATCACCAACACCGACTCCAACTCCGGTACCAGCGCCGGCTCCGACGCCCGACCCAACGCCAGCCCCAACACCAGAACCGGCGCCGGCTCCGACGCCAACGGCAGACCCGGCGCCAGCGCCAACGCCCGATCCATCGCCGGCCCCAGTGCCTGACCCGGCACCCGCGCCGACCCCGACTCCGGACCCCGCGCCGGCACCAACGCCCGC
>JAHFUJ010000254.1 GCA_023265105.1 Acidobacteriota bacterium | reverse complement strand
AGCTGACAGCTGATAGCTACTTATTCGTTGCGACGAGCAGGGCGGCTAAACCAACGAGGTAGGTCGCTGACGCGCTCAAGAGCGTCACGCGGAAGCCCCAATTCATCGCGATGAAAATCGCCAGCGTCGCGCCGACGACCGACAAGGCGCCGTTCATGCCCCAGGCCCACGTCACCATCTGAGGCGCCCGCGCGCTCAGCATGCGAAGGCCGGTCGGCATCGGGACCCCGAGCGCGACGCCGATGGGAACCAGCATCGCGACGGCAGTCGCGATCCGCGCGGCGCGCGTGAACGGAATCGCCCAGGTGACGAGCGGCGTCACGAGACCGATGACCGCGATGCCAATCGCCGCGACGATGAGGAGGGCGACGGCCGCCGAACGCCGCAGCGTCGCTTGCTCGAAGCGGCGGCTCCATGCCGCGCCGATCCCGGTGCCGAGCAGCAGCGAGAACAGCGTGACGGTCAGTGAGTAGACGGGATGACCGAGCAGCAGCACGAATCGCTGCAGCACCGACACTTCGATCAGCATGAAGCCGGCGCCGAGCGCACCGAAGTACACGAGCCAGCCGAACCACCCGCGGGGGCGATCGCCGCCCTCGACGACGAGCGGTCCCAGGACGAACAGCACGACGAGCGCGCCGGAGATGCCCATCAGCGTCAGCAACGCGCTCAGTCCGTTCCCGAACAGCATCGAGCGTCCGAACGCGACCTGAAACTGATCCTTCAGCTTGGTCGTGTGAAAGAAGAACGGGCGATCGTCGGTCGTCGGGCGAATGTCTTGACCGTAGTTCTTGTAGAACTGCTGACGGTCGCCGGTGCGAATGAGCCGCGCGTAGTCGGCGGTCGCGGTGCCGTCGATCCGTCCGAGCGGCAACGGTTCGGCCTCGGTCGTGCCGGCGGGCGTCGGTGCGTACAGGACGTGAAATCCGAGCTGGCGGGCAACGTCGTGCACCGTGGCGATCTCGTCGTTTGTGAACGGCGTCTTCTTCAGCAGAAACGTGGCGATGCGGTCGTGCTGCACAATGGCCAGCCGCGGCGCCGCGTCCCACCCTCGACGTTCGCAGGCCGCCTGCGCCAGCGACACGAGGCGCAAACCGTCCATCACCCAGCGCGTAATGGAGAGCACGCCGTCATCTGACAGGTGATCCAGATAGTCGTTGAATGCCTCGACGGTGTAGAGCGTGTTCTCGGTGAGTGTGTAAGCGCCGGCCGCCGTGGCCGCCCATGTGTCGACCAGCGACGCCTGGATGACGTCGTAGCGATCCGGCGTCCGCCGGACGAAGCTACGCCCATCGTCGACAACAATGCGCACACGCGGATGCGTGTAGATGCCGCCAGAGAATTCCAGAAACCGATCGCGCATCACATCATCGGCGATGATGGGATTGATCTCGACGCCGTCCACATGACGCGCGCCGAACACGAGCGCCGAGACCAGGTCGCGCCCGCCTCCAGGACCGATGACGAGGGCGGAAAAACCGGGATTGGGGATTGGGGATTGGGGATTTGGGGATCCAGAATCTGAAATGCTCGCTGCCGAATACTGAGTCGTTGCGGCCAAATCCCTAATCCCCAATCCCGAATCCCTACTCTTGACGCTTGCTGCCGAATCCCCAATCCCCAATCCCGAATCCCTGCTCCTGACGCTTGCTGCCGAATCCCCAATCCCAAATCCCGAATCCCTGCTCCTGACGCTTGCTGCCGAATCCCCAATCCCAAATCCCGAATCCCTGCTCTTGAGGTGGTACGCAAACGCCGTCAGCTCGTACCGCAAGTACTGCGCGTTGGAGAAGTCCGCCGACACATGAAGAATGGGCGTGGAGGCGGCCGAGTCGATGTCCATGTAGCGCGTGTCCGGCAGCGGACCGGTGTAGGCGTCGCTCAGCGACCAGTCGCCGTGCGTGCGCTCGTAGACGCCGATGCGGGAAAACGAGTTCCACTTGCTGAACAGCACGCGATCGCGCTCATGACCCTTGGTGACGATCACGTCGAAGACGGCGAGACCCGAGAGCTCGCCGGCAAGCGGCACAAGCAGGATCGCCGCGCCAACGCCCGCGAGGCGGCCTCGACGGCCGGCCGGCGCGAACAGCAGGGCCGCCACGAGCGGCAGCGTGGCGGCGCCCAGGACCACGCCGGGCGCGCCAAGCCGATCGAGCAGCGGGATCAGAATCAGGCAGCCGGCGGCGGCGCCTGTCAGATCGGCCGCATACACGGCGTTGATGCGCGAGGCCAGACGCGAGATCGCCAGGGTGACAACGAGGCCGCCGCCGAAGAAGGGCAGCGCCGCGAACGTGTAGATGGTGAGCATCAGCGCGAGATTGCGCGGCGAGTAATTGAGGCCGACGCGCAGGCGGACGAGGGCGAACAGCGCGACGATCGTGCACACGGCGTAGATCACCGACTGCCACGCGAGGAGCGGGCCGGTCGGGAAGCGATCGAGCCGGCGACGCGCGGTGTAGGCACACACGCCGCTGGCGCTGAGGCCGAAGAGCGCGATCGAGATCGCCAGAAACGCGAAGTGGTAATACATGACGACCGAAAAAATGCGCGTGAGCGCGAGCTCGGTCATCAAGAGCGAACCCGACACGAGCGCGACGCCGGCGAGCTGGCGTCGGGACGGCGGCGGGGTCGGAATCATCGGCGAGAGTGTAGCATTCTGAAGTTAAGGCCGACTCACGTTGGGCAGGACTAAAGTCCTGCGCCACGACTTCTTCGATGCCTGTGAAAGTAAGTAAGGTAAACTAACGAACCGTGCGCGCCGCCGCCGCTGAAGAAACGCGATCGGGCGAGCTTGTGCTCCTGTGTCTCGCGTCGTGGGCCATCCCCGGCGCCGGACATCTGTGGCTGGGCCGCCGAGCCAAGGGCCTCATCTTGCTCGTGGCCCTTCCGCTGATGTTCGCCCTCGGGCTGGCGATTCACGGCCGACTGTTTCCGTTCGCTCTATCGGAGCCGCTCGTTGGCCTCGCCGCCATCGCCGACGTCGGCATCGGCCTCACGTACTTCGCGGCCGGCGCCCTCGGATACGGCGCCGGCGACGTCCGGGCGGTCACCTACGAATACGGGAATGCGTTTCTCATCGTGGCCGGTTTGCTGAACCTGCTCGTCGTCATCGACGCGTACGACGTGGCCATGGGCCGGAAGTGATGCAGAGTCACCTCCTGCTGCTGGCCATCTTCGCGTTCTTCGTCTCGCTGGTGTTTGCGGTGCTCACGAAAGACGACGCGGCCGAGCAGCTTCGGTTCGGCGGAATGCTGTTTGCCGGCTTCATCGCCGCGGGGCTCGTTCTGGGCTGGCTGATGTTTCCGGTCCCGCTGTAGGCTCTGTCGATGGCCTTTGACAATCTCCTCCTCGAGCGCGACGACGCCGTCGCCATCGTCACCATCAATCGTCCGAAGGTGCTCAACGCCCTGAACGCCCGGACACTCGACGAGCTGCACCGTGTCGTCCTCGATCTGAAGCGCGACGACAGCGTGCGCGTCGTGATTCTGACGGGCGCTGGCGACAAGGCATTTGTCGCGGGCGCCGACATCAACGAGCTGGCGGTGCAGACGCCAACCAGCGGTCGCGAGCTTGCGCTCACGGGCCAGCGAGTGTTCGACGCGATTGAGAACCTGGGAAAGCCGGTCGTCGCCGCCATCAACGGCTACGCCCTCGGCGGCGGCTGCGAGCTGGTGATGGCGTGCACGCTGCGGCTGGCGGCCGACACGGCGAAACTCGGGCAGCCGGAGATCACCCTTGGCATCATTCCCGGGTACGGCGGCACGCAGCGGCTTTCGCGGCTCGTCGGCAAGGGCAAGGCCATGGAGTTGATTCTCTCCGGTGCGCCCATCAGTGCAAGCGAAGCCGAAAGGATCGGCCTGGTGAACCGTGTCGTGCCCGCAGCCGAGCTGATGAAGGAAGCTCGGATGCTCGCCGGGCAACTGGCGAAACGCGCGCCAATTGCGATGCACTACATCATCGACGCGATCAATAAGGGCCTGGAGATGCCGTTCGCCGAAGCCTCCGCGTACGAGGCGACGCTCTTTGGCCTCGTCGCGGCGACCGACGACATGCGCGAGGGGACGAGGGCGTTTCTCGAGAAGCGGCAGCCGGAGTTCAAAGGGAAGTAGGCGCGCACGATGAACAAAGAGCCACCGAGGCACAAAGTCACAGAGAAAATAGGGCCACCGAGGCACAAAGTCACGGAGAAAAATGTTTCTTCTCGGTGTCTCCGTGACTCTGTGGCAAACGAGTGATGCACACCATCGAAGGCTCGCAAGCGGCTGCCGGGTTCCGGTTCGCGCTCGTCGTGTCGAAGTACCACGATTTCGTCACCGAGCGGCTGCAGGCGGGCGCACTCGCGGCGCTCGCGGCGGCCGGTGTCTCGTCGGCCAACATCACGGTAGTGCGCGTGCCTGGGGCGTTTGAGATTCCGATCGCGGCGCAACATGCCGCGGAGAGCGGCCGCTACGACGCCGTGGTGTGTCTCGGCTGTCTCATTCGCGGCGCGACGCCGCACTTCGAGTATCTCGCGTCGGCGGTGTCGCACGGCCTGACCGCGGCGGCGGGGGCGACCGGCGTCCCGATGGCGTTCGGCGTGCTGACGACCAACTCGGTCGAAGAGGCCGTGGAGCGGGCCGGCGAAGGCCCTAGTAATAAAGGTTGGGAGGCGGCCGCCGCGGCGATCGAAATGGCCGCCGTCGTCGCGCAACTGACGCGGCAGCCGTCGGCCAAAGAGTGACGATGCCACAGAGGCACGGAGAAAAGAGGGCCACAGAGTCACAAAGTCACGGAGAAAAGGTTTTTTCTCGGTGCCTCCGTGGCTCTGTGGCCAACCTGCTCTGTGTCTCTGTCGCCTGAGATGAGGCGGACAGCGCCTGCGGCCCGCGCGAGGATAGCGGGGTCCCCAACGCGGCACCCGCGTTGGGGTGCGATAGCGAGTCTTCGAGCGCCGCAGCGCGAGCGAGTGGGAGCCTTCAGCCCGGAGCGCCGGGGGTGGGGCCCCGGCGCCGTGAAGGATGTGGGGCCCCGCGAGCCGTGAAGAAAGATCGACGCCATCGCGCGCGTGAGGCGGCGCTGCAGATCCTCTATCAGTGGGACATCGGGCGGGGCGACGTAGAGCAGGCGGCCGACACGTTTTTCGAGCATCAGTGGCCCGATGCCGGTCCGCCGTCCGACGCCTTGCGCGGCTTTGCCTCGTCCTTGGCGCGCGACACGGTGGCCCGGCTCGAAACGATCGACGCGCTGGTCGCTGACACCACCACGCACTGGCGGCCCGAACGCATGGCCGTCGTCGATCGGCTGATTCTCCGATTGGCGGTGTGCGAGCTCGTGCGCGACGCGAAGACGCCGCCCGCGGTCGTCATCAACGAGGCGCTCGAGCTGGCGCGCACGTTCAGCACCGAAGACGCGGTGAAGTTCATCAACGGGGTGTTGGACGGCATCCGCAAAAAACTTGCAGCGCGCTAAAAGCTCTACCACGGAGGTCACGGAAGTCGAACGGAGCACACGGAAAGACTTTTGAGGTGACCCGGTTGATCCGTGACCTCAGTTTTTCGTGCCGTGTCCTCCGTGGTAGCGTTTGTCGGTGGTAGCGTTTCCTATGTCCTCACAGGCCGAGCAACTCCAGCAACGCCAATCGAACCTCGCCGATCTCGGCAAGCTCGGGATCGAGATCTACCCGCGCCGGTTCGATCGGCGCCACACGATCTCGGAGCTCGTCGACGTCCACGGGTCGCGGAGCCGCGAGGAGCTCGAGGCCGAGAAGATCGAGACCGTCACCAGCGGCCGCATCCTCACCATCCGATCGTTCGGCAAGGCCAACTTCCTCGTGCTGTCCGACGGACGCTCGAAAGTCCAGATTTACATTCGCCAGGATTCGCTGCCGCCGCTCGATTTTCAGATCTTCACGCTGCTCGATTTCGGCGACTGGGTGGGGGTCGAAGGCCATCTGTTCCGGACGAAGACCAACGAGTTCACGATCTGGGCGTCGCGGCTGCACTTCCTCGCCAAATGCCTGCTGCCGCTGCCGGAGAAGTGGCACGGCCTCACCGACGTCGAGATCCGGTACCGGCAGCGCTACCTGGATCTGATCGTCAATCCCGACTCCAGGCGCGTGTTCGAAACACGCAGCCGCATCGTCTCGGCCGTCCGTGAGTTCATGACCGCGCGCGGCTACCTCGAGGTGGAGACGCCGATGATGCAGCCGATCGCGGGAGGCGCGATTGCGCGGCCGTTCACCACTCACCACAACGCGCTCGACATGGATCTGTACCTGCGGATCGCACCGGAGCTGTATTTGAAGCGGCTCACCATCGGTGGGCTGGAGAAAGTGTTCGAGATCAACCGCAACTTCCGGAACGAGGGGATCTCCACCGAGCACAACCCCGAGTTCACGATGATGGAGTTCTACGAGGCGTACGCCGATTACCACGGGCTGATGGCGACGACCGAAGAGATGGTCGCGGCGGTCGCGCGTCAGGCGATCGGCACCGACCAGATCACGTTCGGCGACCATCAGATTTCGTTGACGCCGCCCTTCGCGCGCGTCTCGCTTCGGGAGGCCGCGCGCGAGGCCGCCACGAAGCGGCTCGGTCGCGGGACGCCGGTGACCGACGCCGATCTCCGCGACCGTGACGCGGTCGCCGAGCTCGCGCGCCAGCTCGGGGTCGAGGTCAAGCCTGGGTACGGCGCCGGCACGATCGCGACGGAGATCTTCCAAACCCTCTGCGAGGATCGGTTGATCCAGCCGACATTCGTGTACGATTTTCCGACGGAGGTCTCGCCGCTCGCCAAGCAGAAGCCGGACGATCCGGAGACGGTCGAGCGCTTCGAGCTCT
>JAHFUJ010000253.1:1871-6823 GCA_023265105.1 Acidobacteriota bacterium | reverse complement strand
ACGCCGTGGCGGGCACCGCGCTCGTCGCCGGCGGCGCGGCGGTGCTCAATCAGGTGGCGGAGCGCGAGACCGACGCGTTGATGCGCCGCACGCGGATGCGCCCGCTCCCCGACGGCCGCCTGCCGCCCTCCGACGCGCGAATCTTCGGACTCGTCCTGGCCGGCGCCGGGCTGGCGCTGCTCGCCTCGCGCGCCAATCTCGCGGCGGCGTCACTCGCGCTGGCGACGCTCGTCGTCTATTTGCTCGTGTACACGCCGATGAAGCGGCGGTCGCCGGTCGCCACGCTGATCGGGGCGGTCCCGGGCGCGCTGCCCGGCCTCATTGGGTGGACCGCCTCGCACGGCAGCGTGTCGCGTGGCGGCGGCGCACTCTTCGCGATTGTCTTCCTCTGGCAGATTCCGCACTTCATGGCGATCGCGTGGCTGTACCGCGACGACTACGGCAAGGCCGGATTCCCGATGCTGCCGGTGATTGAACCCGCAGGCCGGCGCGCTGGACGCCAGGCGCTGATCTACGCCGCCGCGCTTGTGCCGACGAGTCTGGTGCCGGCCTTCGTCGGTGTGAGCGGGTGGATGTACCTCCCAATCGCGCTGATGCTGGGCGCCTGGCTCTTCTGGCTCGCGCTGCGATTCGCGGCGGCGCGCGGCGACACGGCGGCGCGGCACCTATTCGTCGGGTCGATCGTCTACTTGCCGCTCATTTGGATCGCGATGATGTACTGCAAACGATAGCTGTCAGCTATCAGCTATCAGCTATCAGCTGCAGACACGGTCCGGCTGAAGCCGGACACTACGTACTATCAGCTATCAGCTGTCAGCTCTCGGCTATCAGCTGAGAGCTGAAAGCTGACAGCCGAAGCTGATCGTCTAAAGCCGGACACTACGTACTATCAGCTGTCAGCTCTCGGCTATCAGCTGACAGCTGAAAGCTGACAGCTGATAGCTGATTGCTGATAGTGACCATCCACGACCTTCCCGCCATTAACGCGAGCCTCAACGCGCTCTCGACGGTCTTCCTGGTCTGCGGATATACGCTCATCCGCGCGCGGCGCGTCGCGCCGCACCGCGCGTGCATGCTTGCGGCGCTCACGACGTCTGCGCTCTTCCTCGTGTGCTACATCCTCTACCACGCGCAGGTCGGGTCGGTTCGTTTCACTCGGCAGGGCCTGGTGCGGCCGGTCTACTTCACGGTTCTCCTCACGCACGTGACACTGGCAGCCACCGTGCTGCCGCTCGCACTGATCACGGCCGCGCGAGGACTGGCAGGCCGGTATCCCCAGCACGTGCGCATCGCGCGGTGGACGTTTCCGATCTGGCTGTATGTGTCGGTCACCGGCGTCCTGGTGTACGTCCTGCTGTATCAGCCGACGTGGCTGTAATCCGGCGACAAAACCGTAACCGCGCAACCCCGCTAATCGCCTGCTCAATTCAAGATATACTGGAGCAAGCGGAGACTATGTTCGCGGGTATTTTCAAGGAGACTTGACCGTGTGTCATCGTCTTTACGGTTTTCGCGCCGCGTGTGCCGCGTTCCTGATTGCGGCGCTGGCGGACGCCGCCGCCGCCCAAACCGGCCGTATCGTCGGCGTCGTCAGGGACGAAGGCGCGCAGCCGATCAAGGGCGCCACGGTCTTGGCTGAAAACCCTGACGCCTTTCCGAAGAGCTTCACCGCGACCAGCGACAACAAGGGCCGCTTCGCGATGATCGGCTTGCGCTCGGGCTTGTGGACCCTCTTTGCGCAGGCCCCGGGCTTCGAGGCCGAGGCCGGGCGGCTGCAGGTGCGGGCGGGGGGCGCCGGGCCGACGGTGACCTTCACGTTGAAAAAGGAACCGGCTCCGACGCCAAGCGCGATCGGCGGCCTGGCCGCCAAGGATTTGCAGGACGATCTGCAGGCGGCCGATCAGCTGTACAACCGGAAGCAATGGGACGACGCCATCCAGAAGTATCAAGCGATCTTGACGAAAGCGCCGGCGCTGAGCGTCATCAATCTGCAGATCGCCCAGGCTTATCGGAACAAGGCGGACGACCTGAAAACGCGGGATCCCAACGCCAACGCCAAACCGGTCTACGATCAGGCGATCGGCGCGTACCTCGTGCTGCTCAAGACCGATCCCAACAGTGACAAGGCGAAGATCGGGATCGGCATGACGAACCTCGAGAAAGGCGATCTCGATGTCGCCGAGCAAACGTTGGACGAAGCCGCCGGCGGCACAAGTGCGACCAGGGAGGTGTTCTTCAACCTGGGCGAAGTGAAATTCGCCAAGGGCAAGAAAGACGACGCCACGAAGGCGTACGAACGCGCCGCACAAATGGACCCCTATTGGGGGAAGCCGATGTTCGCCCTGGGCAAGGCTGCGCTCGCCAACGGGGACAAGGATGGGGCGATTCAGTATTTCGAGAAGGTCATGGCCGTCGATCCGATCTCACCGGAAGCCGCCCAATCGCAGGCGATGATCGACCAGCTGAAGAAGTAATTCACAGGTTCAGAGGTTCTGGGTTCTCGGTTCTGGGTTCTGGGTTTGGTTCGGGGCTCTGAACCTTGAACCTGATCGGTTTCTCGTTCATGCACTCTCCGGCCCCAAGGCGAACACTCCGGTTCACGTTCATTCTGATCCTCGCCGCACTTGGTACCGGCCTCGCGGCGGTCGGCGGCTGGCGCTACGCGCGCGCGTCGGCGCCGGTCAACGGTCCGATCATCGTCATCTCCATCGACACGCTGAGGGCCGACCATCTGCCGGCGTACGGATACCAGAAGGTGCGCACGCCCGCCATTGACCGGCTGGCGCAGGACGGCGTCGTGTTCGAGCGCGCGTACTCGCACGCGACGCAGACGCTGCCCGCGCACGCCTCGTTGCTGTCGGGACGGCTGCCCTTCGAGACGGGCGTGCGCGACACCCTCGGGTTCGCGGTCAGACCCGGTGAGCGGCTGCTGCCGCAGATGCTGCGCGAACGCGGCTACGCCACCGGCGGCATCGTCTCGGCGTACGTGCTGCGCAAGGACACCGGCATCGATCGGGGGTTCGAGTTCTTCGACGACGAGATGCCCCCGAGCTCGCCCGAGCGGGCGGCCGGCCAGGTGCAGCGCGACGGCGCCGACTCGGAAATCATCGCCGAGCACTGGCTCGACGCCGTCGGCTCCTCCCGTGTGTTCCTGTTCCTGCACCTCTACGAGCCGCACAAGCCATACGCCCCGCCCGCCCGATTCGCCGAGTACGCCCCGTACGACGGCGAAATTGCGTACGCGGACGAAATCGTCGGCCGTCTGGTCAGGTATCTCAAGACGCACCAGCTCTACGACCGCTCCACCATCGTGTTGCTGTCGGATCACGGTGAAGGGCTGGGGGATCACGGCGAGCAGGAACACGGGCTGTTCGTGTACGAGGAAGCGATCCACGTGCCGCTCCTGGTCAAGCAGGCCGGAGGCGCGGGGGCGGGACGCCGCGTCAGCGACCCGGTCCAGCAGGTCGATCTGGTCCCGACGCTGCTCGATCTGGCCAAGGCGCCAGTCCCGGGCAATCTCCGCGGCCGATCGCTCAAGCCGCTTCTTGACGGCACGGGTCATCTTCCGGAACCGACGATCTATTCCGAGGCGATGTACGCGCGCTATCACTTCGGCTGGAGCGAGGTCACGACCCTCACCGACGGCCGTTACCGGTACATCAACGCGCCGCGCGAAGAACTGTACGATCTCCAGCTCGACCCCCTCGAACGCGAGAACCTCGCCGACGATGACGGCAAAGCGAGCGAGGCGCGACTTGCGCTACGGGGCGCGCTCGACCGGCTCGTCGCGGGCAAGACGATCGAGCTGCCGAAGCGTGTGTCGGCCGATGTTCGCGAGCGCCTCCAGACGCTAGGCTACATCGGCACGCGAACCGATGTCATGACGAGCGCCGGCAACGAGCTGCCCGATCCGAAAGACAAACGCGAGATGCTCGGGCAGTACCGCGCCGCCGTCGACCTGGCGGGCGAACGAAAATGGCCGCAGGCGATCGCGTTGCTGCGCCGGATTCTCCGCGACGAGCCCGCGCTCCCCGACCTCTGGGATCAGCTCGCCGGCTTCGCCGTCCGCGCCGAGCGGTACGACCAGGCGATCGACGCCTACAAGCATGTCATCGCGCTGAGACCGTCGGACGCCGTCAGCTACCTCTCCGCGGCAAACGCCTTGCTGAAGCTTCGCAAGCTCGAGGAGGCGCGCCGGTACGGGGAACAAGCCGCGAGCGTGGCGGGCGAACAGGAGGGGCGGTTGCGCGCATCGGCGCACGAAATGCTCGCGAACATCGCCCTGATGCGGCACGACGGGGACCTCGCGCGCGAGGAAGCCGACCGTGCGCACCGGGCCGACGCGGCCGTGCCGATGCCGGCATACATCGACGGGCGTCTGCTGTACGACCAGGGCAAGTACGCCGACGCGTTGCCGCTCTTCGAGCAGGCCACGGCCGCGCTCCGGAAATCGAAGGACGTGCACATCCCGGAGCTGCACTTCTTCACGGCGGACACGTTGGGGCGACTCGAACGGTATCCGGAAGCCGAGGCGCAATTCCTCGAGGAGCTTCGTTATTTTCCGCAGAACACGCGCGCGCGGGCGGGCTTGGCCACGCTGTATCACGCCACCGACCGGGCCGACGATGCCACCCGCGCCGTCGCGGACCTGATGCGAATCACGCCGACGCCCGACACCTACGCCCTGGCGGCGCGCCTGTTGACGACGTTCGGCAGCCGACAGCAGGCTGATGCCGTCCGTGCGGAGGCGCGGCGCACGTTCGGCCCGCCCAGAACCGCCGCACGGCCCTGACAAAAGCCCTACCACGGGGGACACGGAGGTCAACGGAGACCACGGATCCAACTATCAAGGGAACCGTGTCCTCCGTTTGTTTCCGTGACCTCAGTGGTAGAGGTTTTTGGCGCTAGAACTCGAACCGCGCACCGATCCGCACTTGCTGTGGAATCTGATA
>JAHFUJ010000253.1:0-1771 GCA_023265105.1 Acidobacteriota bacterium | reverse complement strand
TCCGACTGGCCGTTGTCGTTGCGGTAGAACCCTTCGAAGGTGCCGAACAGGCGCGACCACCGATACGACGCCTGCAGCGACCAGTTCTCGGAAAAACGCTTGTCGGCCGTGAGCTCGACCGCGTCGTACCTGTGGATCGGATCCTCGAAGGCGCCAATCCCACCGATCGTCGCCGGGTAGTTGGCGTGGGGATTCGTCACGAAGTACTCGACGCCCGCGAGTTGGGCCTGATATTCAGGCAGGAAGAAGAGCGCCATCGCCGCGGTCCCGATGTCCTCGAGAATGCGTGGCATGGTCCGGTGGGTATACCGGACGCCGACGTTGAGGCCTGGGGCCGCCTCATACTCGAACCCCACCAGCGACTCGTCCAAATACGTCGACTTGGCATTCGGGTCGAAGGTCGCCGCGGTGCCGCCCCCCACGGTGAAATGCCTTGCCGTACCGAAGGCGATGACGTTCGAGGGAATGGGCCGGGTCAGCGCCGCATCGTAGTAATCCGCGCGCACGACTCCCGAGTCCTCCGACAGGGAGCGGGCCGCAAGATCGTTCGGGATCTTGGCATAGAAACGCCCCCAGTTGCCGAAGATCTTGGCTTTGCCTCGACCGGTGGGATCGTAGGTCGCGCCGATGCGCGGGGCCCAGTTCTTGTCCCACGTGAAAGAGTTCGGCGCGCCAGTCAGGAGCGTGCCGACGAGCTTTTGCCGCTCGTAGCGGACGCCCGGCCGAAACGTCAGGCGATCGCCAATCTTCCAGCTATCCTCCACGAAGAAGTTTGTGTACTGCTGCGTCGTATGGCGTGCGAGGTTGTTGAAGTTCGCACCGAGCACGCGATAGATTCTGCCGAGCACCGGATCGGGAAGAATGGCCACCAGGGCGCCGGTCACCGTCCGCGTGCCGTTGACCAGCGTGATGGCCGGACCGGAAAAATTAGGAATGTCGTCAAACGTAATGTCCTCGAACTGGATGCCGTACCGGAGCTGATGACCGGCGAACACGTTGGTGGCCTTTGCCTGATACTGCCTGTTCACGCCTTCGTTGTTCTCGAAGGGCCCGAGGCCGCCGGACCGGCCGTTCGGAACGGTCGTCGCGTCAATCACCAACCAGGTGTCGACGGTCGGCAGCTCGACCGTACTGTTCTTGGATCGGGCCCACAAGGCCTCGACCAGCCAGTGATCGCTCAGCACGCCATCGTACTTTACGGCCTGGGTATGGCTGCCGAACCGATCCAGCTTGCTGAATCTCGCCGTGGTCCCGGCAAGCAGCGAGGACGACCGCTGCGGGCCGGGATCGCCGGTTCCCGGATCGCCGAACAGCGAGACGTCGAACCGGTGGCTCGGGGTCGCCTGCACGGTCCCCTTCGCGGCATACGAGACAAATTGCCGCTTCCGGTCCTGAGTTCCGGCGCTCCGCAGAGGAAACCCTTCGGGCGCAATGAAGCTGCTGGTGCTCCACTGTGGATCGATCGCGCCGAAGAAGAACACACGGTCCTTGATGACGGGGCCACCGACCGCCGCCCCGGCGTCGCTCACCCGTGAACCCGTCGTGTTGACGAAGCCGTTTCTTGTTGTGATTGGCGTGTAGGCGCTCTCGAGCTTCGCGGGCCGGCTGTAGCTGAACAACGACCCGCGAAGGTTATTCGAGCCGCTTTTCGTGATGACGTTGACGACACCGCCGGTCGACTGCCCGTACTCTGCCTCGTACCCGCCCGTCTTGATCTGTACTTCCTTGATGACGTCGTAGCTCACGCCGGTGCCGAGCGCGTTGATGGTCC
>JAHFUJ010000030.1:11556-28686 GCA_023265105.1 Acidobacteriota bacterium | reverse complement strand
CTGAAAGCTACTATATGCCCGACTTCAATGTCCGCTCCGACTCGGTGAACGTCGAGCAGATCATGGAGCAGATCCGCGCGCGGGTCCGTGAAAAGCGCGGCGTCGACTACACCGAACAGCAAATCCGCGAGCTTGCGGCGGTCAAGCTGGAGAAGTTCCTCGACCCGCGCGGCGTCCGGTCCGACCTGCTGGAGCAGTTCCGCCGGCTCCAACCGGCCTACGAGCCGCCCGAGCTGCCCAATTACGCGTTCGAGGAGGCGACGCTGTTCGAGTCGCACCGCGCCCCGATCCGGTGGATCCGCCGGTTGCTGCAGCCGATCCTGAAGCTCTTTTTCAATCCCAATCCGCTCATCCAGGCGCTACACATCCAATCGCGGCTGAACACGCTCAATGCGGAGCGCAGCGCGCGGGAGCACGCGACGCGGCGCGGCCTGGATGAGCTGTACTTCGAGGTGATGCACAACCTGGTGATCGAGACGACTCGACTCGGCATCGAGGTGAAGAATCTGAAGATGCGCGTCGAGTCGGTGGCGAGCCGGCTCGAATTCAACGAGCGACGGGCGCGCGCGCTCGAAAGCGTCGTCGCCTACAAGCCGTCGAGCGAAGGCGGCGCCGAGCGGCCCGCGGCGGCCGCCGGCCCGGCGCCTTCGCAACCCGGCATGGCCGCGCACTCCTCGACCCGTTCGGCGAGCTCAGGATCGACGGTGAGCACCGTCGAACCGTCGACCCGTTCGACAAGCTCAGGGTCGAGGGTGAGCACCGTCGAACCCTCAACACGCTCGGGACAGCCGCTCCCGACCGGCTCGGGGCAGGCGGGTGCGCCGGAAGGACCAGGACAGCGCAGCCACCGCCGGCGCCGGCGCCGAGGCCGGCGTGGCGGCCGACCGGCGGTCGCGATGATGTCCGGCCCGGGGCAGGCGGCCTCGACCCATTCGGCAAGCTCGGGGTCGACGGTCAGCGCCGTCGAACCGTCGACGGGCGAGGGGCCGGCAGCGGCAACCCCGGAGCAGGCGGCCTCGACCCATTCGGTCAGCTCAGAGGTGACGGTGAACACCGTCGAACCGTCGACACGCTCGGACCAGGCGGGTCCGACGCCAGTGCCTAACGGCACCGACACCGGCGAGCAGTGAAACTCGCCGTCGTCGTTCAGCGCTATGGCCGGGCGGTCAACGGCGGCGCCGAGCTGCACGCGCGCTACATCGCCGAACATCTCGCCAGGCACGCGGAGGTCGAGGTGCTCACGACGTGCGCCGCTGATTACGTCACGTGGCGTAACGAGCTGGCGCCGGGTATCGAGCCGGTCAACGGCGTGCCCGTTCGCCGGTTTCGCGTGAAACACGAGCGCGACCCGCAGCTGTTCGGCCGCCGATCCGATCGCGTGTTCGGCGAGCGGCACTCACTCGGCGACGAGCTCGACTGGATCGACGCCGAAGGACCGACCAGTCCGGCGCTCGTCGATTATCTGTCGAAGAGCGCCGGCACGTACGACTTCTGCCTGTTCTTCAGCTATCGCTATTACGTCTCCTACTACGGCGCGCGCGCGGCCGCGCCGCGCGCCATCCTCGTGCCGACCGCGGAGCGTGATGCGACCATCGGGCTGTCGATCTTTCGGCCGGTGTTTCGCGGGGTGCGCGCGCTCATGTACAACTCGCACGAAGAGCGCGCGATGATCCAGCAGGTGTCGGGCAATCAGGACGTGGCCGGCGTCGTGGTCGGTATCGGCTCCGACGTGCCGCAGCATCCACAGCCGGGCCGGTTTCGTCAGAAGTACAACATCCACGGACCGTTCGCCATCTATGTCGGCCGGATCGATCAGAACAAGGGATGCAACGAGCTGTTCGAGTTCTTCGGAGAGTACGTGCGCGACGTGCCGGGACGTCTGTCGCTGGTGCTCGTGGGCAATTCGCTGCTGCCGATTCCCGACGATCCGCGGATACGGCACCTCGGCTTCCTGGACGACACGGACAAGTTCGACGCGATGGCGGCGGCCGATCTGCTGATCATGCCGTCGTATTTCGAAAGCCTGTCGATGGTGACGCTCGAAGCGTGGGCGCTCGGCCGGCCGGTGCTCGCCAACGCCAGGTGCGACGTATTGAAGGGCCAGTGCATCCGCAGCAACGCGGGGCTCTATTACGCCACCTACGCCGAGTTCCTCGCGACGCTGCGCGCCCTCGAACAGAACCGGTGGCTGGGCGGCGTCCTCGGCCGGAACGGCCGGCAGTTCTTCCGCGACAACTACGACTGGCCGGTCATCGAGCGGAAGTACCTCGACATGCTGGGGAGACTTTCGAACGAACCGGCGCCCCGAGCGATGGAGCCGCCGCCCGGCTGGTTCGAGCGCCGCCGTCAGGACGTGCCGCCCGCCGAAGAGATCGTCGCGAAGTTGCCGACCGGGCCGTCGCTGACCCGCGGGCGCGAAGATCCGCAGCAGACCCGTTGGCGCGAGGAGCCGCCGCAGACCCGCAGCCGACCGCCGCAGCTCGCTCGGAGCCGCTCGTGATCAAGATTCACCAGGCGCTGGCCACGCTCGGGTATGGCGACGCGATCGGCCACGAGGTCCTCGCCATTCAACGGGCCCTGCGCGGTGCAGGGTACGAGTCAGAGATCTTCGTCGAGACGGCCGACCATCGACTCGAAGCGCTGACGCGCGATTACCGCGAGCTCATCGACTGCAGCCATCCCGACAACCTGCTGCTGCATCACTTCTCGCTCGGCTCCAAGGCGTCGCGCACGGCGTTTGCCCTGCCCGATCGCATGGCGCTCATTTACCACAACATCACGCCACCGGAGTATTTCGTCGGCGTGCACCGGACGCTCGCGCGCCAGTGTTTTCGGGGACGCCGCGAGATCGGCGCGTACGCCGGCCGCTGCGACCTGGCGCTGGGCGACTCGGAGTTCAACCGGCAGGACCTCGAAGCGCTGGGATTCCCACGCACGGCCGTGCTGCCGGTCGTCCCCGGCTTCTCGCACCTCGACGGCCGCCCCGACCGCCTCCTCGCCGCCAGGTTCGACGACGCGTGGACCAACATCCTCTTTGTCGGTCGCGTGATCGCGAACAAGAAGATCGAGGATCTCATCCGCTTCTTCCACGCGTACCACGCGACGTTCAATCCCCGCTCGCGCCTGCTGATCGTCGGCGCGCACAGCGGGTTCGAGCGATACCTCGCCTCGCTCACGGAGTTGGCCGCGGCGCTGGACGTGCCGGACGTGCACTTCGTCGGCCACGTGTCGGATGAAGAGCTTGTCGCCTTTTATGAAATCGCCGACCTCTTCCTGTGCGCCAGCGAGCACGAAGGGTTTTGCGTCCCGCTGGTCGAGGCGTTCTACAAACAGGTCCCCGTGCTCGCCTATGCGGCGACGGCCGTGCCGTCGACGATGGACGGTGCCGGCGTGCTGTTCGAGGACAAGGATCCCCTGCATGTCGCCGCGCTGATGGACGCCGTCATCTCGAACTGCGCGCTGCAGGACCGGCTGATCGACGGTCAGCTGGCGGCGGTCGATCGCCTGCTGGCGAAGGATTTCGCCGGCACGCTCCTCGGATTCGTCGATCGGATTCTCGCGGCCCCGCGGGCGCCGGCGCCGAAGGTTGCGGTCGATTTCTGGCGTCAGTTCGACGCCGCGCAGGAGCTCGAGGAGCTGCGACTCTATCGGCCGGGGATTTACAAAGCGCTGCCAGCTCAGGAAATTAAGAATTAGGAATTTGGAATTTAGAATTACTAAGAATGAATTCTCAATCCTTAATTCTAAATTGTAAATTTCGATGATTGTGAACCAGTGGGTTCCGGCGGCGCATCGGGGCGATGCGATCGGCGACAGTGCACGCCGCGTCCGCGATCTGCTGCGCGACATGGGACACGGGTCGGAGCTGTACGCGTTGACGATCGACGACGAGTTGACGAACGACGTCCGGCCGTTCAGCGAACCGGCGGCGCGGCGCGGCGACCTGACGATCTTCCATTACGCGCTGCCCTCGCCCATGACCGCGGCGTTTGCCTCGATCGACGGCGGTCGCGTCCTCCAATACCACAACGTGACGCCGGCGGCGTTTTTCGCCCCCTACGACCCGCCGCTTTTCCGGCTCGCCTCGCTCGGCCGCCAGGAGCTGGCGACGCTGGTTGGAGCGGTCGATCTCGCGCTCGGTGACTCCGAATACAACCGGCGCGAGCTCGAATCGCTGGGCTTTCGGCCGACCGGCGTCTTCCCAATCGCGGTCGATACCTCGCGCGTGACGCGGCCGGATCGACGTCCCGCGCTCGAAGAGATCCTCGACGACGGACTCGTGAATTTCTTGTTCGTGGGGCGGATCGCGCCGAACAAGAAGATCGAGGATCACATTCGGCTCGCCGAGCACTACAAGCGGTACGTCGATGCGTACTACCGGTTCATCTTCGTCGGCCGTTACGACGTCGTGCCGCGGTATTATTCGATGATTCGCGCGTTGATGACCCAGTTCCGGTTGCTGAACGACCGCTTCATCTTCACCGGTCCGGTTCCCGACGAGGAGCTCGCGATTTACTATCGGCACGCCGCGGTCTATGTCTCGCTCAGCGAGCACGAGGGGTTCTGCGTGCCGCTGGTGGAGGCGATGGCGACCGGCGTGCCGGTGCTCGCCTATGCGGCCGCGGCGGTTCCCGACACGCTCGGCGGCGCCGGCGTGCAGTTTGCGCCGAAGGATCTGGAGCTGGCGGCGGAGCTCCTCGGGGCGCTCGCGTTCGACGACGATCTCAGGGCCGGGGTCATCGCCGGGCAGCGCCGCCGCCTCGCCGACTTCGGCGAGGAACGGATCTCTCGCGATCTCTCCGACATGATCCATCAACTTTCGTGAAACTCGCCTTCATCATCCAACGCTACGGCACCGAGGTCCTGGGCGGATCGGAGCAACTGTGCCGGCTCGTCGCGGAGCGGCTCGCGCCCCACCACGACGTCGACGTGTTCACCACCTGCGCCCGCGACTACGTGACGTGGAAGAACGAGTATCCAGAAGGATCGGATCGCATCCGTGGCGTCACGGTGCGGCGTTTCGCCAACGCGCGGACGCGCGACCTCGAGACGTTCAATCGCCATTCCGAGTGGATCTACCGCAACCCGCACAGCCGCGCCGACGAAATGGAGTGGCTGAAACAGCAAGGGCCGTGGTGCCCGCCGCTCATCGAGCACCTGCGGCGGCACCATCAGCAGTACGACGTGCTCATCTTCTTCACATACTTGTACGCGCCGACGGTCCTGGGCCTCGAGATCGCGCCGGCGCGCAGCGTGCTGGTGTCGACGGCGCACGACGAGCCGGCGATCAGGCTGGACCTCTTCAAGGACGTCTTCAGCCGGCCCGCGGCGCTCTGCTACCTCACGGAGAGCGAGCGCCAATTCGTCACCAGGCAATTCCCCGATCGGCCGCTCCTCGAAGACATCACCGGCGTCGGCATCGACATCCCGCAGCACCAGCCGTACCCGCGCATGCCGGCGCAGGCCGACGACGAGGCGGAACCCGCGGCCGACGATTCGGAGGCCGCCGCCGCTCCGACATCGGAGGACGAAACCCCGGCGCGCGAACTGGGATCGCACCTGTTGGCGCGCGGCGCCGTATTCCGGCGGCGTCACCGGCTGTACGGTCCCGTCGTACTGTATGGGGGCCGCATCGATCCGGGCAAAGGCTGCGAGGAGTTGATCGAGTATTTCGGCAGCTACGTGAAAGAGGGCGGCGAGGCGACGCTCGCGCTCATGGGCGTCAAGCTGATGCTGCTGCCCGAAGAGCCGTTCATCCGGTTCGCGGGGCTGCTGTCAGACAGCGAGCGCCTCCAGGCCCTTGCGGCGGCGGACGTGGTCGTCTGTCCGTCGCCGTACGAAAGCCTTTCCCTGCTCGCCCTCGAGGCGCTGTCGGTCGGCACGCCGATTCTCGTCAACGCGCAGAGCGCCGTGCTGGTCGAACACGCGGTCCGCAGCAATGGCGGCCTCTACTACGCGGACCGCGACGAGTTCGTCGAGGGCCTGAAGCTGCTCGTCGGCGACGCGCGTCTCCGCGCCGCGCTGGGCCGCAACGGCCGCGACTACGTGCGCCGCCATTACCGATGGGAGGTGGTGGTCGCGAAATACGAACGGATCTTCGCGAAGGTCAGGAGCGCAAGGTGAATCTGGTAATTGGGTAATCTGGTAATTGGGTAATTTATTTGGTAATTGAGTGATTTGAGAATCGGGTAACTGAGAGCCGCCGTGTCGCTGGGTGTGCGGCAATCACCAGATCAATTACCAGATCACCGGATTACCCAATTACCAATTGCTATTTCTCTTCAAGCGCTCCGGCGGGCGTGAGCGGGCCGACGATGGCCGGCGGCGCGCGACGCGGCGCGGGCGGAGGCTCCGCGGGCCCGATGCCGTTCGCGCTGCGCTTGCGGCGCGGGTGGATGTCGTACCGCTTGATCATCTCGTTGAGCGTCGTCGGCTTGATGTGCAGGAGCTCGGCGGCACGCTTCTGCACGCCTCCCGCCGCTTCGAGCGTCGACTCAATCAGCCGCTTCTCGAAATCCGTAATCACGTCCTTGAACGAAATGCCTTCCGGCGGCACCGCGAACTGCGGCACGCGGAAGCTCGGCGCCTTCCGCACGTGATCGGGGACGAGGTCGACGCCAATCCGCGGCCCCGCGGTGAGCACGACGGCGCGCTCGATCACGTTCTCCAGCTCCCGCACGTTCCCCGGCCAGTCGTACTCCGTCAGCAGGTCGAGGGCGTCCGGCGTGACCTCCAGATCGGCCTTCCGGTTCTCTTCGCCGTACTTCTGAAGGAAGTGCTGCACGAGCAGCGGAATGTCGTCCTTGCGATCCCGGAGCGGCGGCAGCTGGATTGAAATGACGTGCAGCCGGTAGAAGAGATCCTCGCGGAAGCGTCCCTCCTCCATCATCTGCCGCAGATCGACGTTGGTGGCCGCGATGATCCGCACGTCCACCTTGATCGTTTCCATCCCGCCCAGGCGCATGAAGTCGCGCTCCTGGATGACGCGCAACAATTTCGCCTGCGTCTCGAGCGGGACGTTGCCGATCTCGTCGAAGAAGACGCTGCCTTTGTCGGCGAGATCGAACATGCCCTTCTTCGGGTACACGGCGCCGGTAAACGCCCCCTTGACGTGGCCGAAGAGCGTGGATTCGAGGAGGTCGGGCGGGAGGTTGCCCGAGTTGACGGTGACGAAGGAGCGCTCCGACCGCGACGAGTTCGCGTGAATGGCGCGCGCGACCAGCTCCTTGCCGGTGCCGCTCTCGCCCTGAATCAGGATCGTCGACCGGCTCGGCGCCGCCTGGATGATCAGGTCGAACACCTGACGCATCCGGGGGCTTCTCCCGATGATGTTGGCGAACTTGTGGTACCGCTCCTGGATGTTCTGGCGCAGCGCGCGGTTCTCGTGCACGAGCCGGCCGCGCTCCGTCGCGTTTCGGACGACGACGAGCACCTCGTCGTTCTTGAACGGCTTGGTGATGTAGTCGAACGCGCCGCTTTTCATCGCCGAGATGGCGCTCTCGACCGACGCGTACGCGGTGATGATGATGACCGCGAGATCTTCGTCAATCCGTTTCAGCTCGTCGAGCGTCGCGATGCCGTCCAGGCCCGGCATCATGATGTCGACGATCGCGGCGTCGAAGGGAACCGCCCGCGCCAGCTCGAGGCCTTCCGCACCCGAGGAAGCGAGCCGCACGTCGTAGCCTTCTCGAGTGAGCAGCGACTCGAGAATCTCACGCATGATCTCTTCATCGTCGACGACGAGAACGGCGCCCTTGCGGGAAGTGGACATAAGTATCTCAGGTCCGGCCGGAGCCGGACGCCGCGTGAGCGACCGTCTCAGCGAGCGGCAGCGTCACCGAAAACCGCGTCCCCTGGCCGACCGCGCTGTCGCACCGAATCGTCCCATCGTGCTCGCGGACGATGCCGTACGTGATCGACAAGCCGAGCCCCGTGCCGCGACCGATGGCCTTCGTCGTGAAGAACGGATCGTAGATGCGCGCGAGCTGCTCGGAGGGGATGCCCGAGCCGGTGTCGGACACCTCCGCGACGGCGTGGCCGCCCTCGAGGCGCGTGGCGACCGACAACCAGCCGCCGCGCGGCATCGCATCGCGCGCGTTGAGGAACAGGTTCAGGAACACCTGCTGGAGCTGGTGCTCGATGCCGGTGACCGGCACCGGCGACTCGGCCAGCTCGCGGCGGACCTTGATCTTGGCGACCTCGAACTGGTGCTCGAGCAGCGAAAAGACGTCGGTGACGACCGCGTTCAGGTCGATCGCCGCCCGCTCGGCCGCCGGTGCGCCCGGACGCGACAAATTGAGCAGGCCATTGACGATCTTTGCCGCCCGGAACGTCTGGCGCTCGATCTTCTCGAGCAGCACGGTCTTGGGATCCTTCGGGTCGGCGCCGTCGAGCAGCATCTGCGTGAAGCTCGAGATGCCGGTCAGCGGCGTGTTGACTTCGTGCGCGACGCCGGCGGCGAGCAGGCCGATCGACGCCATCTTTTCGGAAATCTGAAGCTGCTCTTCGAGGCGCACGCGGTTGGTGATGTCTTCGATGAGCAGAATCGTACCGGCGACGATCGAGGCATCTCCCGACGGGCCCTGCAGCGGCACCGCCGTCGCGTTCACGAGCAGGCGCAAATCATCATCATTCACTGCTCGCGGGGCCCCACCTTCTTCACGGCGCTGGGGCCCCACCCCCAGCGCTTTCGGCTCAGGGCTGTCGCTCGCTCGCGCTGCGGCGCTCGTTATTTCATTCGCGTGGGGCCCCACCCCCACGCGGGCCGCAGGCGCTGACTCGCTGTCCTCGCGCGGGCCGCGGGCGCTCTTCCCTGCTCGCCTGACGAGCGGCACTCGGGACAACGTCGCGCCGTGCGGGTGCTCCTGTCGCGCCGCTCGCAGCGCTTCAACGAACGGCTGGTCGAACACGTCGGCCAGGCTCCTTCCGATCGCGTGGGCCGGCGTGACGCCATAGAAGCCTTCGAGCGCGTGGTTCCAGCGGACGATCCGCTCGTCCACGTCGAACACCACCAGGCCATCGTCAAGCGACTCCAGAATGTTCTCGTTGAACTCGCGCATCCGGCCGAGCTCCTCGGCCTTCAGATGCAGTTGGCGGTACAACCGTCCGTTCTCGATGGCGGTGGCCACCTGTCCGGCCACCGACGTCAGCAGGGCGAGGTCCTCGCTGTTGAACGATTCGTCGGTGTCCTTGCGGCCGAGCGCGAGCACGGCGATGGCGCCGCCTTCGAACACGCACGGCACGAAGTAATAGATGCCGGCGTCTCGCCAGAATTCCACCTCCTCGGCGACAAACCACGCGGCGGTGATGGGATCGTCGAGCGCGACGGTGTGCCCCGCGTCGAGCCGGGCAACGAGCGAGCTGGCACGCGAGAGGGGCGGCACCGGCTGGATGAAGCCGAAGTCGCCGACCGAGGCAAAATCGCCCGAACGCTCGTCGGCGAGCATCAGTGCCATGCGATCGACGACCAGCGTCTCGACGATCCGCGTGACCAGCCGCTGACTGAGGCGCACGACGTCGAGATCGCTGTTGAGATCGCGCGCGAAGCCGAGGAGGGCGCGCCGATAATCGTAGCGGTCGCGGTAGAACACGCGGTCCAGCGCGTTCTGCACCGCGTCCTTGACGGGCTGCGCGAGCAGTACCACGACGATGGTTGCAAGCAGCGCGACGATCCAATTGTGCTGGTCGGCGTCGTTCGCGAAGAAGAAGCCGGTGAGCCTCAGCAGCGCGGCGTACAGAATGACGCTGGCCGCCAGAAACGCCGTGTAGGCCAGCCCGCGCTTGATGATGACCTCGACGTCGCGGAGGCGATACCGAACGATCGCCGACGCGAAGGTCAGCGGGACGAGGCCGAGCGGAATCGCGGTCAACTGCAACGCGAGCGGCGGGTCGATGCCAAGCGCCCACGGCAGCGCGTACCCCAACGCGAACGGGCCGGCCCCGAGCGCCGTCCCCCACGCGATCCAGCGGAGCTGGCGCTGCGCCGTGGGCAACATGATCCGGCGGAACGCGCGCACGAGCACGACGAGCGCCCCCGCCGCGCAAAGCAACAAGTACACCGGTTCGGCGCGATCGAGCAGGTCGAGGACGCGCGAGAACAGCGGGCCGTTCGACGATCCGCGGGCCACCGCCATGACACGCGCGGCGCCAAGCACCAGCGCCGGCAGATACAAGAGCGGCACCAGCGGCACCGACCGACGTTGGCCGGGTCCCGGACGCTCCGGAAAGACCAGCGTGAAATGCAGGAGAAGCGGCGGCAGGAGCGCCATCGCCACCGCGTCGCCCCAGTAGAACACCCAGTCGAGGCGATCGAAGGGGCCGTTGAACGAAAAGGTGAAGGCGCCGAAGAACGCCACACACAGCCAGAAGAAATGAAGCGTCGCTTGATCCAGCGGCCGGCGCAGGCGCACCGATGCGCCGACCAGCAGCGTGAAGAGGCCGACCGCCGCGAGCACGAAATACATCGAGCTCCCGTGCGGCGCCGGCGCGAGCAAAACGTCGAGGCTCTGCCGCGTGCCGCGGCGCACCAGGGTGTAGGACAGCCGCGTCCCTTCATGACTGCGATGCTGGTACTCGACGACCGCCCCGGGCGTCTGCACGGGCGATCCATTCACGGCCAGCAGAACGTCACCGCGTTCGATCCCGGCGGCGGCCGCCGCCGATCCGGCCGCGACCTCCGCCGCCGTCACGCCTTCGGCGCGCGTCGCCCACAGCACGCCGTCTTCCACTTCGTGCCACCGCGCGCGCACGGCAATGTTCGCGACGCCGAGCACGATGAGCACGGCGACGAGGGCGACGGCGGAGAGCGACCGGACCCACGCGGTCCAGCGCCGTTCGATAGGACCGTCGCGCCCCGAGCTTCTCGACGGGCCGACGGGGCTCACCGTCGACCCCAAGCGTGCCGAACGGGTCGATGTGCGACCGTCGATCGGCGGCAGCTTCGGCGCCGAATCAGGCATGGAATCAGGCATGGACGAAGAATGGACGCCGCCGGCGAGACGTGTCCGCCTGTCTGGGTAGCAAAGCTCGTTCCTTGGATCGGCAGGGGGTGGCATGTGTTAAGTAGCTGGAAATACAGCACCTTATTGGAGCCATAGCCACAGGAATTCAACGAGTTCTCCAAATCGATGGAACAGGCTTTCAATATTATGGATCGAAAAGCGGACGGGGATATTTTCCAGAGGAACGCCGCCGGAAAATATCGCCGTCCCCTTTTGCGGTTTCTTTACGCTAGAAGTGCAGAGTCAGCCCGCCCACGATTTGCTTGGGCGGGCGGACGACGAGGAGCTCGTCGTAGATCGATTGATCCGCGGCCGTCTCGCGGAAGAAGTCGCGAACCGCGATCAGCATCTCCCACTTGGCGGTACTGAAATCCATGAATGGCAGCGACTGGTGGACCTGCACGTCGAACCGCGAGTCGAACGCCGGCCGACTGGCGGGGGCCTGCCCGCCGTCGGTCGACGACCGGGCAAAGCCGTTGCTCACGCGGTACAACACGGTGACGCGCGTCGCGGTTTCCGGCACGGCGGCTTCGAGCGTCGACGCGACGTCGTGAATCCGCTCGGACTCGAGACGACCGACTGACGGCGCCACGAGGATCATGTACGCGAGACCGTTGGTCGAATCCCAGTGCGCCCGCGTCTGCGAGTATTCAATCGACCCGTGCACGCGTTCGGCGAACGCCGTCCGGAACGCGGCGCACCACCCATTCGCCTTCCCGTCGCCGTTGTTGGCCACGAAGTAGTGTCCGAGGTCGGCCGCCGGGCGCCCGGGCATCTTGACTCCGAACATCGTCACGAGCTGATCGTCGAGGTTCTGCCGGAATGCGCGGATCGACACGGTGGCGCTTCGCGCGATGTCTCGTTCGAGCTCCACCTCCAGATGGGTCGTGCGCTCCGCGACCAGCGGTCGTCCGCCCACGAGCGACGAGAAGGTGCGCTGCGGCGGCAGCCAGACGGTGCCCTCGGCGGGCAGCAGGAATTCTTCGGCGCCCGGTGCGAGCGCGCGGCGCGAGACGAGTGTGTTGACGCGGAAATGCTGCCCGGGCGCCAGCGTGAGGGCCACGCGCGGGCTGACGAGCGTGCGGCCGTCCAGATAATCGTACCGCGCGTAGCGCCCGCCGTACGTGAGCGAGATCGCCGGCGTGATCGCGAAGGTGTCGAACCCGTACAACGTCCCGGCGTTCCGGCTGCCGTCGGTGACGTCGCGCAAGGCCGCGGGATTTCCGCCGTCGTACCGCTGCGTGCTGTAGGACAGGCCGACGTCGTAGCGATGCCGCGCGGGCGTGCGCGTGGCATAGGCGCCGGCAATGGTCCACGACGACAGGTCGCCCTGCGTCAGCGCACCGCGCATCGTCCAATCGGCATGCTCGCCGACCGGCGCGCCCACCGAGACGTACGCGACGCTCCGCGCGAAATTGAAGTTATCGATCGCGAACAGTTGCTGCGGACTGTCGAACGAGCTGGTCGTCAGCAGATTGAATTGACCGGAGAACGGCGTCTGCGCGAAGAAGCTGGTCGCGGCCCGGGTCGGTGATCCAACCGCGCGGCCGAACAACTTCTGAGGGCCAAAGACGTTGGTCTCGGGCTGGCTGGCCACGATCTCGTCGGGCACGGTGGCATCCTTGAGGACGCCGCGCCGCGCGTGACGAAGCCGCCAGGCGGTTTCCCCGTGATCGTCGCCGCCGGAACTGCCGGAGTCGCCGCCTGAACCCGCGGCGCCGGTTTCTCCGGCGGGTTGCTCGGCCGGTTCCGGCGCGGACGCCGCCACCATGCCGACGCCGGCGGCGAGCACGGGAAACGGCGGGCCGGCCACGCGGTGCAGCGCGATCGACGACGAGGCGCGGCCGCTCGGACGCACATCGACGATCTGCCCGCGCGACGCCACGAATCCGCCGAGACGGGCGCGCACGACGTACGGCCCGGGCGACAGCGTTCGCAGCTCGAAGCGGCCGCTGCGATCCGTCACCGCAAACGCCGTGGTCGCGCCGAACGCCGAGACGATCGCCCCGGCGACCGGCGCGTCCTTCTCGTCCTGGACGACGCCCTGAATCGAGCCGGGTGCGAGCGACGCCACCCGTCCGACCGGCTGCGCTGATTGTGATCCCTGCGCGCGAGCGACCGCCGAGAGACAGAGAAGGCCCAGACCGCCGACCGCCGCCGACGCGATCACTCTGGATATCGTTCTCATGTTCACTCCGGGGTCTCGCTGCCCCGTGGGAAGCGGATGCTACCCCGCCGTGACGGTGAAGTTGATGTCCCGGGTCAACGACTTGTTCGCGATCTTGTCGGTGATCTTGATCTCCAGCCGATACTCGCCCTCGGGGAACGACGCCAGCGGAACGGCCTGCCCGGTTTGCAGCTGGTGGCCGGCTGCCAGATCAAATTGCGGCGGCAGCGTCTCCGCGTTGAGGGTCTGCGGGCTTGTCTTGTTGAAGAACTTCTCGGCGCCGCCTTCCTTCGAATAGAAGTTGTATTCGACCGTCACATCCGGCTTGTTTCCAGGGCCGGTCTTCGGGTTGTAGATGAGCATGAAGGTCGAGATCTCGCCCTTCTTCGAAAACTTCGTGTCGAAGACCGGCTGGATTTCGATGGCGCCGAGCGCGTAGGGCCGCTCGGCCTGCTGCTGGGGTGTGAGCGGCGCCGGCAGCGGATCGATGCTTTTCGCCATGAGGACCGAGCTCGAGCTCAGTTCGCCGTTCCAGAAATCGGGCACGGTGACGGTCTGCTTGATGAGCGCAGTCTTCGGCGGCGGCGCATTCTTCGGCGGCTTGTCGGGCGCCTGTTCCTTCGCGACCACGAACACATCGTAGGCGCCCGCGGCGACGGTGAACGAGCGGCTGACGTGCATCGACGCGTCCTTGGTCGCCGGCACGAAGCTGATGTCTTCGTACGCGTACGCGGGCTTCTTGTCCTTGTCTTTGTCGTCGTTCTTCCCCTTCGCCGCGGGGTCGGCGGGCGGAGCGCCGTTTTTCGAGAGCACGCGCCAATACAACACCACCGTCCCGCCGGAGATCTTCGACGAATCGAGCGTCACCGAGAACGGCACGAATCCCTTGTTGCCCTGCGCCTTCAAGAAGTCTTCACGCGCCCAGGTCAGCGCGAGATCGTTGGTGGCGGGCTGCCCGGCCTCCGCATCATCAACGGCTTTGACGACGTTCTGGATTTCTTTTTTCTGCTTGTCGTCCAGCTTCTTCTCATCCTTCTTCTGGGCGAGCAGAGCCGCCGAGAAGACCAAACCGACTGCCGCCGAGAGTGCGATCGTTCCACGCAGCTTGGCCATAACACCTATTCTCCACACATAAAAGGCTCAAACGAACAGCCCATCATAGGCGGGGCCTCGGGGTCAAGTCAAACCATTCGAGCGGCGGCACTTCAGTCCGCTGAGCGCCGTGTTATGATGCCGACCCCTTTTTCTTTCTCGGCCATGCCAGCGTTCCTCGACGACTGCCTCGTCATCGTCCTCGCCGGGGGCGCCGGCGAGCGCCTCTACCCGCTCACCAAGGACCGGGCGAAACCGGCCGTTTACTTCGGCGGGCCGTACCGCATCATCGATTTTTCGCTCAGCAACTGCATCAACTCGGGGCTGCGCCGCATTTTCATCGCGACGCAGTACAAATCGCTCTCGCTCAACCGCCACATCCGCATGGGCTGGAACATCGTCTCGGAGGAACTCGGGGAGTTCGTCGAGATCCTGCCGCCACAAAAGCGCGTCAGCGAGCACTGGTATCAGGGCACGGCAGACGCCGTCTACCAGAACCTCTACTCGATCGTGCGCGAGAACCCACGCCACGTGATCGTGCTCTCGGGCGATCACATCTACAAGATGGACTACATGCGCATGCTGCACTTCCATCAGGAGCGCCGGGCGGCGGTGACGCTGGCGGCCATCGAGGTGCCGACCGCCGACGCCAACCGCTTCGGCGTCGTCGCGATCGACGGAGGGGAACGGGTCACCGGCTTCCAGGAGAAGCCACAGGATCCGAGCCCGATTCCCGGAACGCCGGAGTTCGCACTGGCCTCGATGGGCGTGTACATCTTCGAGACCGACGTGCTGGTGCGCGCGCTCGAAGCGGACGCGAACCTGCCGACCGACCACGACTTCGGCAAGGACATTATCCCGGCGCTGATTCACCAGGTGCCGGTGTACGCCTATCGTTTCTACGACGAGAACAAGAAGGCGTCGAAGTACTGGCGCGACATCGGGACGCTCGACGCGTACTTCGAAGCAAACATGGACTTGTGTCATGTGAACCCCGACTTCAATCTGTACGATCCCGAATGGCCGCTGCGGACGTATCAGCGGCAGGCGCCGCCGGCCAAGTTCGTGTTCGCCGAAGCCGGCCGCCGCTGCGGACAGGCGTTGGACTCGCTCATCTCGCCCGGCTGCATCGTGTCGGGCAGCAGCATCTTCGGCAGCGTGCTGTGCCCCAACGTGCGCGTCCACAGCTTCTGCCACGTCGAGCAGTGCATCCTCATGCCGGGCGTGCGCGTCGGGCGCCACGCGCGCCTCCGACATGCGATCGTCGACCACGACGTGCTCGTCCCGCGCGGCGCGCTGATCGGTTACAACGTGGACGAAGACCGGCGGCGTCACACCGTGACCGACGCGGGCGTTGTCGTCGTGACGACCGACGAAGAGCCGCTCATCGGACCGCTCAGCGAGGAAGCGCTCAGCTTCGAAGCGGAGGCAGATCGGAGGGGTGGGGGTGGCTAGCAACAGTGATTCACCACAAAGGACACAAAGGACACGAAGAAGAAAGCGTACCGGTTTGACCTTTGTGTCCTTGGTGTCCTTGGTGGCCTTGGTGGCGCGTCAGAGCTTCAAATTACCCAGGAGCCGCGATTGAAGATAGCGCGAGTTCATGCCCGCGAGATCCTCGACTCGCGCGGCAATCCGACTGTTGAAGTCGACGTGACGCTCGCGGGCGGCGCGTTCGGCCGTGCCGCGGTGCCGTCGGGCGCGTCGACCGGCGAGCGCGAGGCCCTGGAGCTGCGCGACGGCGACAGAAGCCGCTACGGCGGCAAGGGCGTGCGCAAGGCCGTCGGCAACGTGAACCGCACCATCGCGAAAGCTCTGGTCAACCGCGAGCTGGATCAGCGCGGCGTCGACGAGGCACTGATGGCGCTCGACGGCACGCCGACCAAGAGCGAGCTGGGCGCCAACGCGATCCTCGGCGTCTCGATGGCGGCCCTCCGCGCAGAGGCCGCGGCGAAAGGGCTTCCGCTGTATCGGCACATCGGGGCGTTGTACGGGGAACGGGTCTCGGCCAGCACGAGTCCCGAGACCCGCCCCCCCTTCACACTGCCGGTTCCGATGATGAACATCCTGAACGGCGGCGCCCACGCCGATTCGAGCGTCGACTTTCAGGAGTTCATGGTCATGCCGCTCGGCGCGGCGAGCTTCTCCGAGGCGCTGCGGACCGGTGACGAGATCTTCCAGGCGCTGAGGGGCATCCTCAAGCGGCGCGGTCACGCCACCGGCGTCGGCGACGAGGGGGGGTTCGCGCCCAATCTCAAGTCGAACCAGGAGGCGATCGACGTCGTGCTCGAGGCGATTGCCGCGGCCGGTTTTTCGGCCGGCCGCGACGTGTGGGTGGCGCTCGACCCAGCCGCGAGCGAGTTCTGGGCCGGCGAGGGCCGATACGCCTTCAAAAAGTCGGGGGAGCCGGACCGCAGCTCCGAGCAGATGGTGCGTCTCTGGGAAGAATGGCTGCGGCAGTATCCGATCGTGTCGATCGAGGACGGCCTGGCCGAGGGCGACTGGACCGGCTGGGCGATGCTGACGAGCGAGCTGGGCGGGCGCGTGCAGCTTGTGGGGGACGACATCTTCGTGACCAACCCGGCGATTCTTCGTCGCGGCATCGACCAACACGTGGCCAACGCCGTCTTAATCAAGCTGAATCAAATCGGCACGGTCTGCGAGACGCTCGATGCGATTCGCATGGCGCGGGACGCCGGCTACGCGACGATTATCTCGCACCGGTCCGGCGAGACCGAGGACACGACGATTGCGGATCTCGCCGTCGGCACCTCGGCCGGTCAGATCAAGACCGGTTCGGCCAGCCGCACCGATCGGATCTGCAAGTACAACCAGTTGCTGCGCATCGAAGAGGAGCTTGGGGCGGACGCG